>JBBQFO010000049.1:0-27652 GCA_038322035.1 Candidatus Obscuribacterales bacterium | reverse complement strand
TTAAAAGAATGCTTGCACTGGTGTTAGGTATAGCTTCAGCCAAGCTCTTAATATCGTAGTTTGCCACCAGCGCGAAGTCTTCAAAGTCGGGTGATACTCGGCCGCTTGATCGTATACCCCGAGTGATGGATACCTGCACGGCTGGATTACACAAGCGATTCGGCTGATTATTATGTGTAGATGGACGCAACGCAAACCACCTCGGAGACAGCCATGACAAGCCTCAAATCGAAATCAGAACAACCAAAACTGACTGTAGTTCGCGGTAACCGCTACCAACAAATGGAAGATTCTGAACTCGTTCTTTTGAGTCAGAAGAAAGACCAAGCTGCTTTTCAAGCATTGGTCACACGTCACCAGCGCAACGTACATGCCATGCTCTACAAAATGGCGCCAGATTGGAACGATACGGCTGATCTAGCACAAGAAGCGTTCATCAGAATCTGGAAAGGCATCGACAAGTTGCAAAATCCAAAAGCATTCAAATCGTGGATGGGACAAATCGTCACCAACCTTTTCTATGACGAACTGCGCAAGCGCCCTCGTCAAACAGTAATCATGTCTCTCGACGCGCCGATGGGTGGAGACGAAGAGGGCGAGTCACCAACACGCGACCTCGCTGATCCCGCTGCTGGTCCAGACGAATTATATGACCGCAAAGATACAAGAAAGACAGTTGAAGCCGCTATCGCGACACTCCCACGTCAGTTCAGAACCGCAATAATCCTGCGCGAAGTCAACGACCTCCCTTATGAAGAAATCGCCGCAATCACTCAAACTGATATCGGCACAGTCAAATCGCGTATCTCCAGAGCTAGAACGAAAGTACAAAACATTCTCCGCCCTCAGTTCCGCACTGAAAAATCTGCTTAAGGACTGGTGATAGACGTGCTTAGACTAATTCAAAACGAAAAAAGTAGCGATCAAATCGATAATATTGTCGAATTGCATCCGGTAACCGAACTAAATTTAGTGGAACTCGACAACATCGTCGGCATTACCGCTCACCATGCCACTGCTGCGACAGAGTCATGCGCGGACGGTGTCTGCTCTATCAATTGGAAGCCGAGCCGGCCGTCAGCGGCCTAAATCCGCCGTCACTTAAAGTCGAAGTTAGCGCATCTGCAAAAGTTCCGCTAATTAATGTATCTTGTGCGTCCAGGGGTATGCCAGAACGATGTAAACTGATCGCTTTTCTTAAAAAACAGCCTGACAAATTGCATCTTTCAGAGGTTGAGGTATAGAGGTATACCGCGACTGATGGATACCTGAAAGGATGGATTACACAGCTTGTTCAGCTCAGTACTATGAAGAAGTGGACATCAACGAACGCCCGGAGGCGAAATGAAAACCGCTACTACCACTGCTGAAGCAAAACAAACTACATTGAGCCTGGTACGAACCAACTACAGCGATATGGAAGATGCTCAATTGGTGCTTTTGTGTCAGAAACAGGACCAAGCAGCGTTCGATGTACTAATCAAGCGCCACCAACGCAACCTTCACGCAATGCTCTACAAACTCGCTCCAGATTGGAACGACACTGCTGATTTGGCACAAGAAGCCTGCATCAGAATTTGGAAGGGCGTCGGCAAGTTGCAAAATCCAAAAGCCTTCAAATCATGGATGGGACAGATCGTCACTAACTTGTTCTATGACGAACTGAGAAAACGTCCTCGTCAAACAGTAATCATGTCACTCGACGCACCGATGGGTGATGACGAAGATAGTCCAACTCGCGACCTGGCTGACCCAGCTGCTGGTCCCGATGAAATCTATGATCGCAAGGACCTTCGCAAAACAGTCGACGCAGCAATTTCAACATTGCCACGTCAGTTCAGAACCGCAATCATATTGCGCGAAGTTGAAGATCTTCCTTATGAAGAAATTGCCAAGATCACACAGACTGACATCGGTACTGTTAAGTCTAGAATCTCACGCGCTCGCACCAAAGTACAAAACATCTTGCGCCCTCAGTTCCGCACAGAAAAGACTGCGTAAGAACTTTAGATAACACCAAATTTAAGAGCCCTCGAGTGAATGTCTCCAGACGTTCACTCGACTGTTAATGGGACGATTCGATTTAGACGATTCCTTGCTTCATCGCTTTTACTGCGGCTTCGGTGCGATCCGATACAGCGAGCTTTTCCATGATGTGACGCATGTGAGTTTTGACTGTCTCTAAACCTAAACCGAGGCGCTCTGCAATCTTCTGATTACTTAAACCGTCTGCCACCAGGCGTAATACCTCTGTCTCTCTTGGAGACAACCTAATGTTTGTCTTTGGAGCTTTCGGCGGAACCTTAGTCACTACTGCTGGTTGTGCATCGGGCAAAGAGTAAGCGCTCAAAACGCGATTAGCGATTCCTGGATCTAGCCACACAGCGCCATCTGCGACCATTTTGATGACTGTCGAGAGTTGCTGCGGAGCAATATTCTTCAAACAATAACCATTCGCACCGGCACTCAAGGCTGCGAAAATAGTTTGATCGCTTTTGTGTGAGGTCAACATAATTACCCGCACATCCGGGGCTTGTTCCTTAATCTGTTTCGTAGCCTCGATACCGTCCATGTTTGGCATCTCGATGTCCATAAGGACAACTTCCGGTTTCAACTCCAATACCTTTTTAAGACCCTCGGCACCATCAGAGGCTTCGCCGACAATCTTCAATCCGGCAATCTGTTCCAAGCTGAGTTTCAAACCCATTCTCGTAAACTCATGATCCTCGACGATGAGAATTTTGATGTCGCCATTGTCTGAGGTTTGCGCATTATCTTCTGGCATTTATACGGCACTCTGCTTAAGGCGTTGGGAATCACTTGAATTCTCAGATTGATCGGCGGACCGAACCGGCACCGTGAATCTGAACGTCGTCATTTTAGCAACACTGGTGTCGCATTCGATTTGTCCGTTGTGAGACTCAACAATTTGACGACACAAATACAGCCCCAATCCACTACTGCCTTTATACGACTTGTGTCCAGTGCCGTGCCAGTAGCGCTCGAACAGATGACTCTTATCTTCTGGCTTGATTCCGATGCCATTGTCGGTGACTTCGAAAATCACCATATCGCCGTCGTTTCGGGCCTTCGCAGTAACTGTGCCGCCCTTTGTATACTTGAGTGAGTTATCAAGCAGATTTGTGATCACGCGCCGAATTGCGGTGCGGTCGGCGAAGACAAGCTGCAAGTCTGGCTGAAAGTCCGAAAGTAGCGTCACACCCTGCTCATCGGCCAGTGCCGACAGCTCGTCGATGCAGGTGGCAGCCAACAACTTTAGATCCACTTCGTCACGATAGAGCGCTTTGGCACCTTCCTCATAGTGATAGATGTCGAGCAAACTCTCAATCATATGCAGAAGATTTTCGTTGTTCTTTTTCAACATTCCAACAAAGCTGACCAAATCTGGAGAGACGTTGCCATCAATCTTTCCAAGCAACAGCAACAACGCTCTGTCGGAGGCGATTACAGGAGTTTGCAAATCGTGGGCCAGCGTAGCGACGAAATCTTTTCGTTGCAAATCAAGCAAAACCCGCTCGGTAACATCTGTTCCAACCAGGATTGTGCCTGTAAATTGCTCGCGGTTCGATGTTGGCCAAACCGCCAGATCGCAATACCGATTGGTTTCACCGCCAGTGCCTTCGTAAACTTGCAAATCATGAACTAGATAAGGGCGACTAAGTTCTACAGACTCCCTGACTGCGGTCGGCAATCCTGGTAAAGCAGAAAAAATAGATTCGTGCACAACATCATCTTTCAAAGAGAACTGTTCTGAGAACATCTTATTAGTTTCTAGGATATTGTGGTTTTTGTCGAGCCTCGCGAAGCCAACTGGCGCATGCTCGAGCACAGATCGAATGGCGCGTGCCTCGTTGCGCTCTCGTTCGGCTTCCTGCACCAGGCGCTCTTCTGTTGCTTGCAGTTTGGCAAGATATTCGCGCTGCTCCATGGCGCGGATGTGCTCGGACTGCCTTTTAATCTCTTCTGTTTTTCTGAATAAATCGACGAACACAGTCACTTTAGAGCGAAGAATTTCAGGCGAAAAGGGCTTCATGATGTAATCTACGGCGCCAACAGAGTATCCGCGGAAGGCATCTTGATCATCAAGAAACATCGCCGTTACAAAAATAATCGGAGTATGTTTCGACTTCTCTCTCTCTCGAACGATTCGAGCTACTTCGAATCCGTCCATCTCCGGCATCATCACGTCGAGTAAGATGACTGCAAATTCGAGATCGAGAAGATATTTAAGCGCTTCTTTTCCTGACTGCGCTTCCACTAAATTGACACCGAGCGTGCCTAGAGTCGCCTTCAAAACTAACAAGTTTTCGGGACGATCGTCGACCAACAAAATATTGATTTGTTCGCCTGTGGTCATTACAACTCCAGAAACTGAAACAGTAGCTGGCTGCCACTTAGCGCCAGCACTGAAATACTTATTTCCAGTATAACCTGAAGCACTGACCCATTAAATACCGAAAAATATTGATATTGAGCCGTCCAGCCTGCGCTCAACGCGCACGCTTTCCACTTTACGTCCGTCTCCCCGCTCCAGGTCAAGCATTGCCAAGTTCTTCACCCTCTTTACGAGCGAACACAACTGCTCATCTGTGGCATGAAGACCACCAAGGTGGAATTGAGCGGCTAGCCTTAGCGCATGATCGAGATCGCTTATGCGAGATATTTGATTGTCGACAGATGACTCGTCGCCCAGAGTCGACGCTTCGGTTAACTCGAAAATCCCCATCGAATGTAAGTTTTGGTTACTGTTGCTTGCTCTATTAATTCCCATAATCACATCCAGACTTCTTCAGGGTTCCACACAGATGTAGGCGAAATACGTGTCATATAGTTCCGCATCAGTACATTGTCGATCATATAAAACACACAGCCAAGGCGGTTTTAGGTAGACGATAGTCAACAAGGAATTGAGCAGCATTGAATCTGAGCCTGGCATAAAGCAGACAGCAAAAATTTGAAATCGACTTAATTTAGAGCCACCAAATTCGGTGCGCGCTCAGGGCTCCTAAGCGCTGTCTAATGCGGCTATTGAGCAATGTGTAGCAGGGTATTAGCATGTCAGCCGCTCGTCTAGTAAGCTATAGAAGGGCTGTGGCAAGATCCAATGGAAGTCAATAGTTCTCAGTGAGCCTCGAAAATACCGCTAGAAGCGTTACCCGAAAAGCTTGTATCTCCTGCGGGCAGGAGTTTACCGGGGATACCGCTGTTTGCCCCCATGACGGCACGACTTTGACGCCCCTGATTCAGGAAGACATGGTTGGCAAAATCATTGGCGACAAGTACGAAGTGCTTGAAACCATCGGCGGCGGCGGCATGGGCATGATCTACAAAGCCAAACATATATTGATGAAGCGCATAGTCGCCATCAAGATGATGCATCCTCAATATGTTTCCAGCGCCTCGAATCTCAAGCGCTTTCAGCAAGAAGCGCAGGCAGCTAGTGCGCTTTCCCACCCTAATATTCTTGCCGTCTTCGATTTTGGTTTAACTCCAGCTGGCGCTCCATTTTTGGTCATGGACTTTCTAGAAGGCACTAACCTTGCCGAAGTTCTAGACGAGGTCGGGCTTTTGCCCGTTAGTAGAGCGACGAATATTTTTGCGCAGGCATGTGCAGGATTAGCTCATGCTCATGCAAAAGGTGTTATCCATCGAGATCTCAAACCGGGCAACATAATGTTGGTCGAGTTCGATCAGCGAAAAGACTTCGTCAAAATAGTCGACTTCGGTATCGCCAAAGTCTTGCCCAGTGGCGATGAGAGCGAATCAGCGCACCTTACACAAACCGGAGAAGTTTTCGGCAGTCCACTTTACATGAGCCCAGAGCAATGTCGCGGCAGAAATCTCGACATTCGTTCAGATATATATTCGTTCGGCTGCGTGATGTATCGAACGCTCACGGGCAGTTCGCCATTCTTTGGGCAAGACCCGATGGAATGCATGTATAAGCAGGTCAACGAAGCACCAAATAAGTTTTTTGAAACCAACCCTGATACCAAAGCGCCCGAAGCGATGGAAGCTATCGTCTTCAAATGCCTGGCCAAAGAGCCTGCAGACCGCTTCCAGACGATGTTGGAATTAAAAGATGCTTTGCTCGAGTTTGCTATCAGCACACCAGGGGTGGTGCTCGATCCTGAAGTCATGGGTTCGTTGCAGAGCAGCACGAGTTTGACACCACTCGTAAAACCGCCTCCTGCCAGTATCGAGAACACTAGAGAAATCACCAAACCGCAGAAACAGACCAAGCCTCCAGTCAATGCGGCACCGACTTCTGCAAATGCAGCCACCGCACAACTTCCGTCCGCCTCTCCACCCGTGATACCAAAGAAAGGTGATACGACAAAGGGGATCGGCGCGCCAGCGGCGGCAGGAGCAGTGCCAGCCACTCAGCGTCAGCCACGATGGATGCGATGGGCGCCGATTGGTGGTGCGATAGTAGTTGTCGTGATCGGGCTCGGTGTTGCTGTCTTGATCGCCAACAATAAACAGCAGCCACCAGCACAAACTGCACAGCACGCCGCATCCTTCGACAGTTCGATGGACATCGCCTCAGGTTATTACAACACGGCTGATTACGGAAGCGCAGAAAATCAAATCAACGAGACACTCAAACGAAACGATTTGACCGATGAACGGAAAGCAGAAGCACTCAACTTGTTGGGCGATGTCCAGAGAGAGGCGTTCCAATTCGATGCTGCCATCGCCAGTTACCAACAAGTTCTTGATATAGAAAAAAAATCAAAGAGTCCGAGAGAGAACTTCAAAGCCCACGCACTGAATGGACTTGGACACATCTATACAAAAAAAGGCGACGTTGCCAAAGCAAAAGACGCGTTGAATGAAGCGTTGAAAATAGACAAGGATTTCAGCGGCGACGATCACATTGAGTTCGCTCGAACATCATTTGAATTGGGAAATCTCGCCTTGAAAGAAGGTAAGCTAGCTGAAGCGAAAAAGAATTTGCTGGCCGCCAAACAGATCATCGAAAATGCTAAAGGTCCGAATGATCCCGAGACAGCATCAGTTTGCAATGCTCTGGCGCAGGTTTATCAATACGAAGGTAAGTACAAGGAGGCAGAAGCTTTGTACTTGAAAGCTTTGCAAATTCGTTCCACAAAATTGACCGCAGGCAATGTCGAAACAGCTGACACGCTGCTTTGCCTCGGCACCTTGAACTTCGTGATGCGAAAATACGGCGCAGCTGAATCACAACTTCTGCAATCGCTTTCTCTCTATCAGAAAAAATTTGGTGACAAGAACGAAACCGTCGGGGAAAACGATTTCTGCCTTGCAGTTCTGTACGACCAACAGAAAAAATACGCGCAATCCGAACCCTACTACAAGAACGCCTACGAGATTCAAAAGCAGGTCCTCGGACCAACTAACGCAAAAACATTGCGAACACAAAAGTACTACGCAAATGTCCTCACGAAACTCCACAAAACAGACCAAGCGCAAAAAGTTCTTTCAGGACAATGAAGGAACTGTGAGCGATTTCAAGCGAAAACCAAATCCGATCATAAAGGCAATGGTGTGGCTGCTTATTCTCTTTTTGATCGGTATCGTAGCTTGGATGGGCACGAAAATCGCTCTTGGTGTTCCTGCCTACTCGACACTGCCAACGGTGTACGAAGTGGGCAACGGCGTCGCCTTATTTGACCGCTTCAATCATCACATCACCACTGTTTATGCCGATCGAGACAGCATTCCGATTCCACTTTCGAAAATGTCTTCGCACATTCGGCACGCGGCCATTGCCGCTGAGGATCATCGTTTCTACGAACATCATGGCGTCGACCCATGGGGCATCACCCGAGCCATTCTCACCAACGTCAAAGCTGGACACATGCGACAAGGCGGTTCAACAATCACGCAGCAGCTGGTGCGCAACGTTTACTTGGATCCGCAAGACCGAAGCGCAAAGCGAAAGATCATGGAGGCTTTGCTTTCAATAGATGTTGAGCTAAGTAATTCGAAGAATCGAATTCTGGAAACCTATTTAAACGACATTTACTTCGGTAGAGGCGTTTACGGCATTGAGCGTGCAGCGGGCACATTTTTCAACAAACATGCGAGCGCATTAGACGTTGGTGAGTCAGCATTTTTGGCTGGGTTGATTCGAGCTCCGTCGAAAATGAGCGACCCAAAATACATAGATGATGCACTGGACAGACAGCATCAAGTGCTGGACGCGCTGGCGGAAGAAGGTTTCATCTCGCCGGAGCAAGCGGAGAGCGTAAAGAAGAAGAAGTTAGTCTTCAGAAAAGGTGCTGCGCCTACTCAACCTTATCCTTATTACGCCAATTACGTCGTTCAGTTGCTCAAGAATCAATTCTCCGAAACGCAACTGTGGGGAAGCGGCCTGCGAGTCTACACAAATTTGGATCCAGAGGCGCAGATTGCTGCTGAAAAGGAGTTAGGCAAAGGAATTGAAACTGCGCCTACAGGGATTAGTCAAGGCGCTCTCGTGACAATCAACGTCAAGGATGGTGGCGTGCTGGCTCTGGTTGGTGGCGTCGGAGATTACCGACTGCACCAGTTCAACCGCGCCACCAATCCACACACCGCTGGATCTGCTTTCAAACCGCTGGTTTACCTGACAGGAATTATGCAAGAAACCCTGAAACCAGATACGGTGCTCGACGACTTACCACTGACGATTGATGTCGGCTTCGGGCAAAGGTACTCACCGAAAAATTTCGATGGACGCTACCTTGGAAAAATCACAGTCAGAACTGCTTTGATGCTCTCACGAAATCTTTGCTCGATAAGAATTGCACAAGCAGTTGGCCCAGACAAAATCATCGCTACGGCCAGAGCTGCCGGTATAACAAGTCCTCTAAACAATGATTTGCCGCTGGCGCTGGGGGCATCTGCAGTCTCTCCCTTGGAACTTGCAAACGCGTATGCAACTCTGGCCCGTAAGGGCGTCTTCATGCCGTATCAAATCATTCGACAAATCGACGACAATCAAGGCCACAAGCTGCAAGAATACAAGCCCCAAGGAAAGTCTGTTTTTCCTTCCGAGCCAGTGTTGCAATTGGTTGATATCCTTCAGGATGTCGTCAACAAAGGCACGGGCACTCTGGCACGTTTGCCAAAGATTGCCGTGGCGGGAAAAACGGGAACCGCAGACAAAGCTCGAGATATCTGGTTCGTCGGCTTCACACCAGATACTGTTACAGCAGTCTGGGGCGGCAACGATAACTACAGCGAAGTGCGCGGCAATGTCACTGGCGGCACCGTAATGGCGAAGATTTGGCATGACTACATGGCTGATTTCTACAAAACACATGAACCACCAGCGGTGGCATTCGATTTACCAGCAGTTCCATTTGCCAAGAAAATTACTCGCATCAACCCAGTTGTGCTGAAGCAGATCGAAGACACAGAAGCTGGCTTAAACCCCGATCAAAACCAGACGCCTCCAAGCGAACAACCTGTAAATGGCGAAACGGATCCAAATATTAGAACCACAACTGACCAAAGTGCGGATCAAAAGATTCCCGATGCGCCTCCGCCTCAAGAGGACCAGACGCATACCGCGACCCCTGACATTCAGGCTCACACAGAGTCGCCACAACAGCCAGAGATTCGCAAAGAAGAGCCTCCAGTGAAAGCGCCGGATATTCAGCAGGACCCCCCAAAAGCACCGGAGATTCATCAACCGCTGCCAGAGCCGGCTCCTTCTATTCCTAAGGGAGAAGCTTTCACGCCAGCACCACTGGGAAGCAATTAGAGTATGAAAACAAACGCAGCTCGATTGCTCGATAAGCTGAAAATCCCTTATCAGTTAAAAGAGTATGAAGTCGATCCCGAAGACCTTACGGCTCAGACGGTGGCGAACAAGATTGGCTTTCCGTGCAATCAAGTCTTCAAAACACTGGCAGCAATCGGCAATAAAAATGGGGTGCTACTAGCGGTGGTGCCTGGCGATACACAACTTGATTTGAAAGCTGTCGCGAAAGTGAGCGGCAATTCCGACGTTAAACTGGCTCCCTTAAAAGATTCTGCAAGACAAAAATATCATCGTGCACGAAGGCGCCGAAATTAACGAAGTGCATGGCGACATGCAGATCAAAACCATAAAGGTGCAATCGAAAACACAAGGTATTGTCGAATTGCCGGCGTCCGCCATATTCGTCTTCATCGGCGCTGAGGCTGATCACAGCTGGATTACAGACGCTATCGCTCGCGACGACAAAGGCTTCGTCCTGACTGGAGTTGATGCACTCAATTCGGGACTTTGGCCGCTCAAAGATCGCACGCCTTGCGCACTGGAGACGAGCATGCCGCGGGTACTGGCGGCCGGCGACATACGTTCCGGCACGACAAAACGTGTAGGATTCGCCGTAGGCGACGGGTCACTGGCAGTTACATGCGCCCATAACCTACTGCAATTAGGATAGCTCTTTCACATCGGGGCGATCGTGTGCGCGAAGATGTTATCTTGCATAAGCACTCTGCGTTTTTCGATGTATTCGAGTACGCATGTTACGAAAGTGGCGTGACTCCACGTTAGTGGAGAGACTGAGAGCGGATCGTTTGTGTACGGGTGTACCTGCTCAGCAAGCACTCCCGATGGCAACGCGTGATCTGCAACCCATTCCAACATCTTCACTGCATCACGCAATCCGTCTTGCGACTTTGCAGCGGCGATGTCGTATTGAGCTAACCACATCGTACAGATGAACCACGGATTTCCCGGCACATTGGCAACGTCCTGCGACACTTGGTGATAGTAGTCATTTTCGTATCGAGCGCAGCCACCCACGTCTGATTTAATCCACAAGCGATCGCGAATGGCGTCCATTGTCGCCTTCACCTTGGGATCATTCGCAGGCAGTGCACCGAACGCAAATACTCCATACATGGCAGCGTCAATGGTCATATCCAACTTGTAACCATCTGCGGTGCGCGTTGCCATACGACAGAAGCGATTGTCTTTTTCGCTCCACATATGTTTTACCATGGCAGCTTGAATTTCATCAGCTGCTTCAGTCCAACGCCTGTGCTGCTCTAGCTCACCGAGAGCGTGTGCAAAGTGAGCGGCAGCGTTCAATCCGCCGATCACACTGGCGACCGTAAACATGTGCACGCCATAGCGCTCTTCCCACAAGTCGTATGAAGGCAATGGCAACTTAGTTATTTCATCTCTATATTTGACGAGGAAATCAGCACCATGCACGACAAGTTTGTTGTAGAACGGCTTCATGATTTCCACATGGCGGAACTTTTTGAAATGAGACCACAACGACCAGATCACGAGCGCCGTTTCATCTTCTTGAATAGGCAATTCAGGCTTACCATCACGGATCCAAGGATGCCAGCTTGACGCCAACGACTTATCTGGATTGTACTTATGCATCAAGTAACCATCGTCTTTGATCACATCAGCGCAGAATTGGAAGAAGTTGTGGGCAACATCTCGATATCCAGCTTTGGACATAGCGTGGGCAACGAGAGCACCATCACGCGGCCACATATATGAATACGTATCTCGTGCGAACTGCGCGATGTCGTGATCGTTGGCGGCAATAATGGCGCCGCCTTCATCAATCTGAGTACGAATTGTCAGCAAGCTGCGCTTGAACAAATCGACCACTTTGGTCGGCAAATTCATGTAGTCGATGTGTTCAGGATTGACCCACAGACGCCAATAATTTTGATTTCTCGGAACAAAATAATCCGGACCCTTGCGCCGAACAGTCGCATCTAGTTCGCATACTTCCTCGTGAGTTTTTCCAAAGCACATCCACATGTGTGCCACTTCAGTGCCTTTCCCTGTAACGTTAACCGTTACTCCGACGGTCGAATCGACTGACCCCTGAGCGATTGGATTGCCAGCCAGCAAACCATCTTCAGCATCCTTATAAGTGCCTTCGCAACCGTTCACTTCTTTGTTGCCGATAGACCATTGCGAAACGCCAATCAAATGCGAGTTAGCAACGTTGATTAAAAACCATCGGTTCTTCTTATATTGAATGACAGACTCGGACTTCGGATCGAAGAAGGCAGTGTCACCAACTTCATTTTCAGAGATGTGGAAGTCGTGATGGAAGAACAACCGCACTGCACGGTTTTTGCCGCTCGTGTCGGTGACATGAATTTCGCGCATAAATATATCGAATAAATAGTCGACAGTGTCGTGCATGCGTATATCGAGTTGCAATTGATCATGATGCAAGAAAACGTCGGTGACTAAGCTTTCCTTGACGTAGTATCGCTTGATGTCCCATCCTTGTCCGACCCAGGCGAACTTTCCATCAGCCCAGACACCAAACTGCGAAACGTGGCCAATCGTCTGATTCTCTTGTCCGACATGGAGATAGTAGATGTCGCGGATTCTGTAATCCTTGTCAAAGTTGATCAGAACTTTGCCGTTACCGATTGGAAGATCTCGTGGCATTTTTAACTCTCCAAAGACGTCAAACTACTATCTCGATCAATAAGATGATGCAGGGTCGCCAGTTGATAAGTTCCACTTGAACTCAACAGCAAAACTCTCAACCGTAATTTTGTAACGTTTGAAGATTAGATCATCGCCTGAAGACCCCAAATTCATCGGCTAGAGAACGATTCAAGGTTTGGAAATCTCGGAACAACCTATTTATGATCTGCGTCGATGGTCTTACGGGGAGTAGCTATGAACCTTAGACACCTACTTTTAAGACTTTTCGCTGTCGGCGCAATTGCCATCGCAGATGGTGCCAATGCAGCGGCAGCAGAAGTCAAAATGGTAAATCCCTCGGGTGAACCGCCATTGACGGCGGAACAGTCTGCGCAAGCAGTCAGCGAATTACGCAGCAAGAAGCTGGGATTGCCAATCGAGGGATTCGATGTAGCCAAAATTCAGGGATCGTTTTACGAGACACACGGCGGCGTTATGCACGGAGCTGCAGACATGCTCGCACCTCGAAACACGCCTGTGCATGCAGTCGAAAATGGAACGATAGCCAAGTTATTCACCAGTAACAGAGGTGGATTAACCATATACGAAGCCGATCCAAGCGGACGATTCGTCTACTACTACGCCCATCTAGAAAAATATGCTGATACCATCCATGACGGAGACGCGGTCAAGAAAGGCGAAATAATCGGATACGTAGGCACATCAGGCAACGCACCACCGAACACCCCGCACTTGCACTTCTCCGTCGGTCTGGGAAACGCAACAAAAAAATGGTGGGTAACATCCTCTGTAGACCCCTACGAAGTATTTAAATAAGAACAGCCAAGGAACTAAACAGCGCCTCCGACCGACTACCAAATAGTCACAGTTCGGGAGCAAGCGCATGAAAAACCTTTCGTTGGTCACAGCAGTTTTCATAGGCCTGGTCACCAGTTGTCCAGTGATCAGCGCAGCGCCAGTAACTGCAAAAAAACCAACAAGTGTGCCCGCAGTCAAAAAAACAAACATGCAGTATCCCTTCATAAACGGTCACTATGCGATGACCGGAATCATGAAAACCAACGGATACCGCTCAAACGCTCCTACCGTTGTGGTCGTCGACAAAGGAAGCCACTCAACACACATCATTCAACTTCAGCATTTAGGCAGACGAGACGAAATTGTTCGCGTCATGACTGTTTCTAACGCGATAGGAACGGAGGATAAGCCAACACCACCCGGTCGATACTTCGTAGCGATCAAGAAAAAATTCCCAGTTTGGGTTCCAACAAAAGAAATCGATCCGGAACAAAAACCAGTGCCACCATACAATGAAACGCACAAAAATCCATTGGGCGTAGCAGCATTATTTCTCGACAGAGACGAGCTCGCGCTGCACGGAACCAATGATCCTAAGGCTATTAGAAAGAGTGCAAGCCACGGATGTGTTCGTCACTCAAATGCCGACATCTCTCGGATTTTTGGAATGGTGAAGAAGAATACGCCCGTGTACATCGTGCGCGAATTCCGCGGTACCGTCCTAAATCGCAACGATTTTATCAAGAGCGCGCCGCCCAAAGATAGAGCCGTCGCAACGAAGTGAGTTCAGACGAAGCGCGTTCAGACTACATCAGCGTCTACTTTGATAGCAATGTTGTCGGCACCGTCACTCAGTAAAGCGCCTTCTGATTCGCGCTCGCGAAATTGTTGTCGATACAGTTTCGCATAAACTCCATCCAGAGCAAGCAGTTCAAAGTGTGTTCCCCCTTCGACTAACTGGCCATGCTCAATGACAAAGATTTTGTCAGCGGCCAAAATTGTAGAAAGCCGATGTGCGATCACCAGGCTCGTTCGCCCTTTCATAAGTGGCACGAAAGCCTGCTGTATCAGCGCTTCATTTACTGAGTCGAGGGCACTTGTCGCTTCATCCAATATCAAGATCTTCGGATTCTTCAAAAGCACACGAGCGATTGCCAAACGCTGACGTTCGCCACCACTCAACTTATGACCGCGTTCTCCTACAATCGTCTTATAACCTTCGGGCAACGAAGCAATGAAATCATGAATATTAGCTGCCTTAGCGGCTGCAATCAACTGATCATCAGTTGCATCAGCGCGAGCATAGCGAAGATTGTTTTCGATATTGTCGTGAAAAAGATAAGTTTCTTGCGTGACAATACCGATATTCGAACGCAGAGAATGCAGATTGACATCTTTGACGTTGTGATCGTCAACCAAAACGGAGCCTTCTTGTGTATCGTAAAACCGAGGCACCAGCTGCGTAATCGTAGTCTTCCCTGCACCTGACGGACCAACGAATGCCACCATTTCGCCAGGCTCGATTTTGAACGAAACATCTTTCAAGGCTGTGCGATTTTCCGAATACGAAAATCGAACATGATTAAATTCAACCTTTCCTGCAACCAGCGCAAGCTCCAATCCACCGCCGACTTGGGATTTCTCCTCCTCCATATCCAAGTATTCAAAGATGCGTTCGAATACGGCCAGTGCACCAACAACTTGAACCTGCACGCCTGCCAACGCAGACGCCGGTCCATACAAGCGGTTCAGCAGGGTCGTGAAGGTAACTACGATACCTATAGTGACGGTCTTTTGAATAGCAAGCCATCCGCCTAGAAGCCAGACAGCTGCCGGTCCTATTGTCACCATTGCTGCAATCAACATCATGAACCACCTGCCGACCATGGCCAGGTTGATTTCCAACTTCATCAAATCAGTGCCGATGTTGAAGAATCGATCGTGTTCGTAAGGTTCACGCACAAACGATTTGATCAACGTAATGCCGGATATGGAGAGCGTTTCTTGAGTTAATGCTTCAATCTCGTCGCGCTTCTGCCGCGTCTTTTTCCGCACTTCATACATTTTGCGACCGACAGGCCAAATCGGAAAAATCATAAAAGGAATAATGCCAATCGACAGAAGCGCTAATTTCCAATTGAGCACGAACACCGTCACAAGCGTCGTCGTGATCATGAATACGTTCGTCACGACAGTCACCATTGTGCCAGTGACGACGTTGTCGATGCTGTCGACATCGCTCGAAACCCGGTTCATGATTTCGCCAGTCTTAGTGCTAGTGAAAAAATCCAGAGGCATGCGATGCAAGTGCGAAACCAGAGACGATCGAATGTCGCGAACGATGCCCTCGCCGACTAACGAATTGAGATAGCCTTGATAAACTCCGACCAGCCCGGCCAGGAGCGCAGCGCCAATCATCCCACCCACATAAAAACAAACGGAACCAAAATTATTCTGCGGAATAGCAGTATCGATCAAACGTAGCGTGCAGAGCGGTGGAACAAGCCCAAGCAGCGACCCGAAAAAAATCATCCCAATTACTTGGACTTCTTGTTTCCAGTAAGGATGGAAAAGTTTCGCGATGCGCTGCCACTCCACAGGTCTCTTCACCCGTGGCTTCTCCGGGTTGAACATGTTTGACCACATTAAGTGGACTGGAGGACCGCCGCTAAACATTCAATGAACTTCCCAGGAATTCCCGCGCACCGCCAAGACTTCGCGAGACGGTTGCAAGTAATTATGGTATCCCAGGAAATGTGTTTTCTGTGTGTTTCTTTCCCTGTGGGCGATACAGACGCGTGCTTCGGATTGGCTTACAATATGCAGACTCACCGCACAAATTGTTGAGTTGGAGAACCTATGCCTGAATCAAAAGCTGCCCTAACTGAGAAAAGTGATGACAGACCGATCATGAACAAGCGCGTGGAGCGCAAAGAGGATGGTCGCACTCTGATTTATTACACATTCGAAGAATCTGCCAATCAGCAGAAGCAGAATGAAAGCGAGGCCGCTAATTGAAACTGCTGGTCGTTGGAGGCGCCGGATACATCGGCGCAGTCACCGTTGAACTGTTGATTGAGAACAATTACGAGGTGATCGTGCTTGACAATTTGTGTCGCGGACACGAACACGCAGTATCAACTAAAGCTCGGTTCGTGAAAGGTGATATGGGCAGCGCGGATGATTTGAATGCGATCTTCAAAGCTGAGAAGATCGATGCTGTCATGCACTTCGGCGCACTCAGCCTGGTCGGGCAGTCTGTCGAACAACCAGCTCTCTACTTCCGCAACAATGTCACGAATGGAATAACACTTCTAGACGTTATGCTCGCTCATGGCGTCAATAAATTCGTTTTTTCGTCCACTGCCGCAGTCTATGGAGAGCCGCACACATCGCCAATTACGGAAGATTTTCCACTGGTTCCGAACAGCCCATACGGCGACAGCAAACTGGCTTACGAGAAAATTTTGAAGTGGTACGCGAACGCATATGGTCTGATGTACGCTGCGCTACGCTATTTCAATGTCGCCGGAGCAACTGAAACCACAGGCGAAGACCATGATCCAGAAACGCACCTTATTCCTCTAGTTCTTCAGGTTGCACGTGGCGATCGACCGCACCTCACCATATTCGGTGACGACTATCAAACTCCTGACGGAACTGGTATTAGAGACTACATTCACGTCAAAGACCTCGCCAAAGCGCATTTGCTTGCAGTAGAAGCACTAAAGATTCCAGGTCAAAGCAGCATTTACAACCTCGGCAGTGGAACAGGATTTTCCGTCAAGCAAATTATCGAAATGGCGCGGAAAGTGACGGGCACATCTATACCGATCGAAATCGGTCCACGGCGGGCTGGAGACCCTTCCACACTGATTGCATCTAGTCAAAAAATCCAGGAAGAATTGGGATGGGCACCAAAACATGGTGCCCTGGAAACAATCATTGGTGATGCGTGGAAGTGGCACCAGAAAAATCCAAATGGATACAAACGAGAACAAGCCCATGTCTGAGATGCGTTGGAATCCGGTTATGGGGGAGTGGGTTGTAACAGCAACTCATCGGCAGGACAGAACATTTTTGCCACCGGCGGGATATTGTCCATTGTGTCCGACCGCTGAAGGTGGCTTCCCTACTGAAGTGCCGGAGACAGAATACGAATTTGTTGTCTTCGAGAATAAATTCCCGAGTCTAAAGAGAGATCCAGCAGAGCCCGAAATCGAAGGCAGTGACCTGTATCCCGTCAGACCATCTTTGGGCATTTGCGAAGTGGTGCTCTACTCTTCCAATCACACCGGTACGCTCGCTGACCTTTCCGCAAAGAAGATGGAAGAGCTAGTGCGCGTGTGGAGAGATCGATACGAGGAGCTGGGCGCGCTTGAAGACATCGACTACGTCTTCATCTTCGAAAACAAAGGTGAGGCGATCGGTGTGACAATCCACCATCCGCATGGTCAGATTTATGCCTTCTCTTATCTGCCACCGCGTATAGAAACCGAGTTACGTAATGAAGCGGATCACCATCAAAGAACCGGATGTTGCCTGCATTGCGATATAGTTCAAGGCGAATTGAGTGAACCCAAACGCGTCGTTTCCGAGTCAGATCATTTCGTGGCATTTATTCCGTTTTACGCTCGCTATCCATATGAAGTTCATCTTTACGCGAAAGCGCATCGTGGCTCTATGTCCGATTTCTCCGCAGCCGAAGAAAAGGATTTGGCAAAAGTTCTCAAAGAGTTGCTTGGAAAATACGACGGACTCTGGGGATTTTCAATGCCTTATATGATGGTCATGCACCAAAAACCAACTGACGGAAAAGCTTATCCCGGCTGCCATTTCCACATCGAATTTTATCCCCCGCTGCGCACTCCTGAGAAATTGAAGTATCTCGCAGGGTGCGAATCTGGCGCCGGTACTTTCGTCAATGACACCTTACCAGAAGTAAAAGCAGAAGAACTTCGCGCCGTAAAGGTCTGAACCATTGCAATATCGGAGTGACAATGAGCAATAATTCCCGCGTCTCGGCAGTGCAAGATGCATTCGTGCAGCAGTTTCACGCAAAACCAGAGTTCATCGTTCGCGCTCCAGGGCGCGTTAACTTGATCGGCGAACACACGGATTACAACGAAGGATTCGTCTTTCCAACAGCCATAGACCGCGAAATGATTATTGCTGCAACGCCAAATGGGAGCGACGAGATCGTCGCCTACTCACTGAATTACAAAGAAACTGATAGATTCAATCTCGGCAATATCAGCAAAAGCGACGAGCACCCCTGGGCCGATTATTTACGTGGTGTCTTGAGCACCTTACAAAAGCGCAAGTTCTTAGTGGGCGGATTCAATGCAGTGCTTGCCGGCAATGTACCGCAGGGAGCCGGTCTCAGTTCTTCAGCCGCTTATGAAGTGGCTGTAGTCACCTTGTGCAATGAAATCAATAAGCTCTCCATTGGCGGAAAAGACGTCGCTTTGATCGCGCAGCAAGCCGAAAACGAATTTGTCGGCATGCAGTGCGGCATCATGGATCAGTTTATCTCCGCACTAGGTCAAGAAGATGCAGCCCTGATGATTGATTGCCGCAGCCTGGACTATCGAGCTGTTCCTCTCAAATTGTCTGACCGAGGCTGCTCGATCGTGATCACGAACTCCGGGGTGCGACGAGGGCTAGTGGACAGCGAGTACAACGCGCGACGCGCGGAATGCGCAGAGGGTGTCAAACGGCTATCCGAACTAACTGGCAGGAAATTGAACAGTCTGCGCGACATCGAAATAGATGAATTCGAGACCCACGCAGGCAAGCTGCCCCAGAAAGTCGTGCAACGTTGTAGGCACGTTATTTCAGAAAACAAGCGGGTCTTAGACGCGGTCTCCGCCTTGGAAAGCGCGGATTTGAAAACATTCGGACGGTTGATGAACGAGTCGCATGGCTCACTGCGCGACGATTTCGAGGTGAGCTGCTCAGAAGTCGACCAGCTCGTCGAGCTCTCGCAAAAGCACCCCGGCGTGCTGGGAGCACGTATGACTGGCGCAGGGTTTGGAGGCTGTACGGTGGCTATTATGTCAAATGATGCGGTGGAAGCCTTCCGAAACTCCGTAATCCCTCAGTACGAGAAACAAACGGGCAGGACGGCAGAAATTTATGTCTGTGCCTCAACTGCGGGAGCGCAGCTTGTCACCGGGGTTACAGCCTAATTCGGGCATAATTTGGGGATCGGAAGATTGCCTTCAAACTTTCGGAAACTTACTTGGCCATTGACTTTTGTGGGTACGAAATTACTATAGGTAGAACTTACCAGCCGGGATCAAGGATTCTTCATGAGCGCTGACGCTAAGAAAGCTAGCTCCGAAATCGTGACTCGTTTTGTCAAAACGGCAAAGCCAATCCTGGCGAGGGGTTTGGTGGATTTGCTCGTATGGTCCTGGGGCATGCTAGTCCTTGGACTCGGCGTCTACGTTATCTTCCCAAACGTTCTCACCTTTGCGTTCGCATTTCTTGTAGTTACATCGAGAATGGGCGCTCTGCTGGCCATCGCTCACGACGCTCATCACGGTACGTTTTTGCCCGACCGCAGATGGAACGACTTAGTGGCCGCCTGGTTGTGCGCGTATCCGGTTGGGTCGATCTATAGTTCGTCCAAAGCGGTGCACATGGCACACCACAAATTATTGAATACGCCCGAGGATCCAGACAGAAACTTCCATTTCGAGGAGAACAAAAGCACCCCGCAACAGTTTGCCTGGCACTTCTTTCGCCTGGTATTTGGCGGACAGCTATGGACAAGCATCGTCGTGAACGGCATTCTGCGCCCGATCCAAAAGGACGCTATACAGCCGGAAGACAAGCCAGCACCAGTGGTGGTGCTGACGCGCAAAGGTCATCCAGAAATTCTGAATCTAGTTCCAGTTCAGCTCGTGATCTGGGGAGCACTATGGGCGGTATCAGGTCAATGGTGGCTTTATCTAGCAATTTGGTTAGGACCAATCTTCACGCTGGGAACATTTCTTGGCTTCCTGCGTGGATTCGTTGACCACGCACGGCTTCCAGATGACTCCTCGGTTAATTCCGCGGAACGTTTGGTCACAGTTTTGAACGCGAATTTTTTAGAACGTGCTTTCCTTGCGCCTTATGATTTCAAATATCACGCGGAGCACCACATGTTCCCGAGCGTGCCTCATTATTACTTGCATAAGCTGCACACCATCTTGCAAGCAGACGAAAACTATCGCTCACGCTACCTGACGAGACCTTCATATTCGGCTTTTATCAAAGAATACTGGACCCAGATCAGTCGACACGGGAGCGGACAAACCGCAGCTCAGCCGTCTTTACAAACATCAAACAAAAGTAACTGAAGCAACAGTAGACTACTTCAGCAATTTCTCTCTAAGAGCACATGCTGCCAGTAACTCCTCGTCCTTTTCCAAAGGATCGATTGTCACGACGTCGGATGAGTTCAATGAAATCATTAGAAGATTGGATTCCATGCTCACAACAGAAGTTATGGATGTCCAGGGAAAGCACATCGGCTGCTTGAAAAGCCTGTCGTGATCGGCAATCATCCAGATGCCCATATCATCAAATCCGACCTGACCGTTTCGACCGATCTTGGCGACGGTCGAACTGTCGCACTCGCCAGTTTCGTCTATTAGCGCTCGTTTCCAGAGCCCCTTAAACTGATTGTACGTTTCAAATCTGGCTCGAAATTCTGACATTGTTGACATGTGGTTCACTTCTTTCACGGTAATTCCAGAGCCACTTAGGCAATCCGTTCACGTCCATAAATACTATACTGGCATCTGGCAACGATTGCACGATGATTGAAGAGTATGAAGATGAGAGGTTAACGTGTTTGACGAGATTCTCACCGAGCGGTTACGACTTCGCACCCTGGCACCAGGAGATGCTAAGGAGATGCAAGAGTATCGCTCCCGTCCAGAAGTGACCCAATATCAGTCATGTGGAGCAAAGTCGCTCGATGACGTGCAAGCCTTCATTGTGAGCCAGTCGAATGCCGATTTAAATGTGGCTGGTTGGAATCAAATTGCAATCGAACGCGTCAGCGACGGCAAACTTCTCGGTGATTGCGGTATTCACATTTTGGATGAGACGCGCATTGCGGAATTTGGTATCACTTTAGATCCCGCGCACCACTCGAAAGGATACGCAACTGAAGCGCTAAAAGCAGTCATCGAGTTGCTATTTCTAAAATTTAAAAAGCATCGTGTAATTGCGTCGGTAGATCCGCGTAACTTGCCTTCGCTCGCGCTGATGGAACGGCTTGGAATGCGCAAAGAAGGACATTTTATTCAGAGTCTGTGGTTGAAAGATGCCTGGGTCGACGATGTTATATACGCGATACTCGAAGGTGAATGGAAGTCCGCAAGCGAGCAATGCTCTAGATCTTGAGCGAGCCGCGAAATCCTCTCACAGCGTAGTAGGAGGGTGCACCGTTGTGATAGATGAAGACGTGATCGTAACGAAAGTCAGCGAAGATGGCGCCGCCGAGCTTTCTAATTTCCGGTGGTGTCTTCACCCAGCTCGACGTTTTCACCGCCAGTGCTTTCCATTTCATTGAGTGCCCAAAGTTTTTCAGCGTTAGCCGTTAGTTTCGCTTCCACTTTGGCCCATTCAAGACCCTTATGGCGACTCATATTTTTCTCAAAACGTGCCTTCAAAACCTTGAGCAGTCCTTCACGTTGTGCTGGTGCCAACACCTTCTTACTGCTTTTAGTTTTGCTCATAGACTTACGTCTCCTTGATCAACTTCATTTCTTTGTGTGACATTCTAGTATTCCGCAGCACGAAACGAATTTCCAGACCATACTACTTATCTCCCAATTTATTGAACTTGTAAATGTTGATGAGCTTATTCTTCGTCTCGAATACAGGCAGCAACTGGTAAGGATGTCGCTGGTGATCCTCTGCTATCGCTTGATTCAGCTGAGTGTACATGAAACCGGACGAACGGAATGCGGGTTCGTTCATAACGTAGTTCGCGTTGCTAAATGCCACTGCCTTACCCAGCGATTCTGCATCAACATACTTATCGCTGACAAATCTCCACAGCTCCATTCTTGATGGCATGATCGCGCGGCGATGTGTGTACAAATAAAACACTGGATCGTTGTTGCAGACAAAGACGGAATCCACAGGCGTATTGTCCTTAATCCACGTGGCGGCTTCTTGAAAGTCCACAGCAGTGGCTGGCGGAGTTGGTTCAGACAATGCCGTAAACCAATCCACTTTTGAGCACGTTAAAACAGCAGCACCGATGACGAGGTAACAACTGAAGATCATGGCAGCGGCTCTACAAAATTTTGTGTAGCGTTCGCCCGCATGCAGAGCCAGTTTCAATTTTGCAGACCAAAATCTAAAACCGACAAAATAGAAGTAATAGCCAAAAACTATTACCGGCAAAATGTGACGCCATTCCAATTTAATCGGCCAGAGGCTGAAAGAAAATCCATAGAAGAAGCAGTAGAGTCCAGGTAGGGATGCCCGTCTCAGTTGTACAAAGAGCCCAGTCAATGATGGAATTGCCAGCAAATAGTAAAAAACTTTGTAGACCAAAAAGAATCCAATCGGCGAAAGTAATCGGTATGGAATTTGTTCGAAACCAGGAAAATATGTATTGATTTGCAGGAACATTGCCCAATCGAAATTCGCGCTGACTGCTGTGAACCCAGCGCCAGTCGAAGGCAATGTGCCGTATGCATGCCTCAAGTAATTAGTATAGAAGGTGAGAATTTCTGGCGTGCCCTGACTGTTTTGAGTCTGCCACCATATTTGAGGAACAACACACAATGCTGTCACCGCCAACATCGCCAGAAGCGACTTAGTGCGCTTTCTGACAGCATAGAAGATTAGTAGAGTTGGGACGAGGATTATGGATTGAGTGCGTGTTGTCACTGCGGCAGCCAGCAACAATCCTACCCATGGAGAATAATCATCGCCCTTCCGCGATTGAATTTCGGCGCACCACATACAAGCGGATACCAGCATTGCTGCAGGTAAATCGCTCATCAACATCGGCGCAAAATCGATCAAGCGCATATTCAACAAGGACACAGACGCGATCACCAGACCAAGCAGCGGCGTCACTTTTCTAGTTGATATCAAGTAACCACAGGTGACCGACAAAGCAGCTACCGACAGCACGGTTTGAACAGTCTCCAGTCCGAGCAAATTCGCTGGAAACGGAGGCAATATCCGCAAAAACAAAGAAAGAAAAAACGGATAGCCAATCGGATATTTAGTCTGAAATGGCTCAGTAGGTAGCGACGAAATTCGATAGCCGTGACCGTCGAGCAAAGATTGCGCCGAAACCAAATAGACACCGTCGTCATGATACATGCCGAAGTAATATTGGTAATTCAATATGGAAGCACGAAGCAAAACAAACAAGATGCCGGTAACCAGAATTGCGGAACAAGCCCCAAGCGGATGCTTCTGACAAAATGATTTGAGTCCGGCAAGTAGACGTTTGAATGGTGAACTCACCAACGCTCCAATCTTATGAGGATCTCCATGTCTTAACCGAATGCGGGATTCGGCGTCAATCCGGACTCGGCAACAGGCTTGTTTTCAACAGCTGGAGCCATAACAACCATGACGTTGTCTTTCGCAAACTGGTGGAAGTGAATGAAATTCAACATGTACCTAATCGTCCAGCGCCAAGCTCTGGGATTGATTCTCCAAGTGCCGGCAATCATATCCATCAAGAATTTTCGTTTTCCGGGTTGACTCGATGCCGCGAAATAGAGGAGTATTTTGCAGAAGGCGATGAACGAATGCAAGGTTACACGCGGTCTGTCATTCAGAAATTGGTGCCCTTTCATAAACTTCAGGCTAGTCAAGTAACGTTCAACGTAGTGATCGAATTCATAGACTTTCTTGATCAGATGACTGTATCCAGTAATTAGTTCGTCGTAGCTCATCGAAACAGGTTTGATATTAGTGCACAGCCCCTGACGATACTCAATGAGGCGTCCAGACTCCTGCATACGGGTCCACAATGGAGTCTTCGGCATCGCCTCGAGCAAACTCATTTGCGCAAACGGCACGCCAGCTTTTTGCAAGAATTGAAACTGCTCTTCAAATATGTCTATATCGTCGTTATCGAATCCGACGATCATGCCACCAGAAACAAACAATCCATAAGATTGGATGGTATGGATAGCTTCGACCATATCAAAAGTATGGACGTTCTGGACTTTCAAAGTCTCAGTCAGCGAGGACTTGCGCGGGCTCTCGATGCCAATGAACACTCCAACAAAATTTGCATCGCGCATCATTTCTAGCAAACCCGGATCTTTGGCAGTGTCGATGCTTGCCTGGGTGAAGAATTGAACAGGATGGGCACGACCAGAATTGAATTCCTTTAGCGCTTTCAAAAGTTGCTTAGCGTACGGTCTGTTGCCAACAAAATTGTCGTCTGAAAAGAAGACAAACAGCTGCCCAGCGTCACTCCATAGTTTTACTTCTTCGACAACGCGCTCAATAGGTTTGGCTCTTACTTTGCGTCCGTACATGACGATGATGTCGCAGAACTCGCAAGTGAAAGGACAACCACGCGTTGTCTGAATTTGCGCTGAGCCATAGTCCATTGCGTTGACAAGATCGATTCGTGGCAATGGTGCCAGGGCCATATCGATTTTTTCGATCTGCTCATACCGACTCTGATGCTCGTTACGCGAGTATTCGTCAAGGAATTGTGGCCAGGTGTACTCGCCTTCACCATCGAAAAGAACATCGCAGTAATCGCGCACTGAATCTGGTGTCAAGGTGGCAACAGGTCCACCGATGCAAATCAGTTTGCCGGCGTCTCGAAAATATTTAGCGATTTCACGAACTCTTGAAATGTGAAACTCGTGCAAGAGCGTTCCACTGATACCAACGATGTCGGCATCAGTTTCGTACATAACCTCTTTTACGTTTTCATCGCGAATCTCGACCTCGTGCCCCGGTGAAATCGCGCCAGCTAAAGTCAACATACCAAGCGGAGGATTGGGATACTTATATCCGCCATAAGGCGCAGAGAACTCCATGCCCCAGAAAGAGGGCGGCAGCTTAGGTTGCACAAATAGAACTTTCGGTTTCTTAAGTTCTGACATAAATCACCGAGCTGAGGGGCGCGCTCCGGAACTAATCTGTTTCCAATAGTCGCGCAAGAAACTAAAGTAAGTCGGTCTGACAAGATACCGCTCGCGAAACGCCGGATCGTTTTGCAACACGTTGTGTAGTTCAGGTAGATAGTAATGTGGAACCGCAGGGAAGAAGTGATGTTCGGCATGGAAATGGAAGTCCAGACCGGTCAAGAGAGCGCGGTCAAAAAGCGATGGATGCGGCACCGAAATTAGACGACCGGCAGCGAGGGTAACATCATCATTCTCAAGTCGCGCATGATCGATAAAGCCGCGCAAATATCCAAAGAAGGTTCCAAGCGTAAATATTGGCACCAGCCATAGTGCGAAGTAAGCCCACCAAAATCCGGTTGCCAACCATAGAAGACCAAAGACAAACGCTTGGACTGGTAAAAGGTTCAATACCTCTGGATATTTCCGCCGCACGCCAACTGCATATTTTTCAGCCGTTGTCTGCTGTTCCGAAGTTGAATTTCCCGCACATGCAGTCGGATTAGTATTCTCCTGCGAACTTCGGTCATCATCCTTTCGCAGGAATCCATTCACCACAATGCTGGTCCAAAGCTGCCCACCACAAAGGAGTTTCAAAAAGTAGTTAGCAAATTGCTCGGGGGTCGATTTGTCATCTTCGAGATGGAAGTGTCGATCCGGATCTTGCGACGTGTTCAAGTATTTGTGGTGAGCGAGGTGTACCGCTTTAGAAGCCCCGTAAACAGACCCGACCGGGTAAGCGCACAACCATGCGCCGACAAGGTCATTCCATTTCTTACTGCGAAGAAGGGCTGAATGTTGAGATTCGTGAGAGAGCGCGACGAGTATTCCCATGCCCGACGAGACGAATAGGGTCGCTACCACGTAAGTGAGCGGATTTGGAAAAAGAGCGAACATCGCCACTCCAAGCGAGATGCGTCCCCAGCCCCACAAGATTATGTCGAGAATGGCTCTGAAATTCTGAGCCTTGGCCCGTTTAAGGAAAGCAGCTAGTTCTGTGGAATAGACCGGCTTGGCTTGAATGTCCACGAATGCAGGTTCAGCCTGGACTTCCACAGCTGCGCCCGGGGCATCGGCCGAGTCGAATTTGTGGTCAGCAGGCGTCAGCTTCATAGCGTCCAAGTCTCACCTATCACGGAGAATTTGGCTCGTTGTCGTGCCGAACGATTCTCTGTCACTAATACATTCCATTTCCGGAAGAATGTCAATCCTTATTGGGCTTTAGGGAGCCAACTTGACTACAAATCCCAGGTGGCTTACCAAGCGTCGTCAAGATGCTTACGGTGGGGTCACAGCACGTCACATGGACGGTCACCGAAAGAACTTGGTTCAGTACATTGACAGCTTTGCAGCCCAGGTCTAAGATAGAAACAGTAAAACCTACGTTTACCCAAAAAACAAGTCGCGTTACTTAAACGTTTAATCCCAAAACCTTTTTAAATTGTATTTGACACCACCTGCGGTGTCAACGAACCCAAACATCCTCAAGTTCAGAACGAGGGGAGGAGCATCCATGCGCAATCTTGAACAACTCACTGCCGGCAAACTTTTGTCGATCGACACGCCCGAATCATTGTTTTCTTTCTCAGTCGGGGAGGCGAAGGCAGAATATCGATTCTTAGCTCGGCGCTGGCATCCCGACTGCAAATCTACGCCAGATGCAATGCGCGTTTTTATGCACATCGTTCAGCTTTATCGGGACGCTTGTAAAAAGATGGCGAGCGGCAAATGGAACGAACCTTGCGAAAAAATCGAAGACCAGATCAAAGGGCTTCGTAAATTCAGACTTGTTGATGGAACAGTCAAAATCTGTACATACCGCACCATCCATCCCTTCGAACTCGGCACGATGTACGTCGCGGATAATTCACTGGTTTTCGAAATCGATCATCAATTCGAGCAGCTCTTCGATCAAGGACGGAAGCGCATCCACATGCTTCCGCTCAAAAATAATTCGATGACGATAGAGATGTCGAAGTATCTTCCCCAGATCAAACACCTATTCAAAACAGACAACACAAATGTTTTGATTGTCCGTAAAACGCCCGATCAGCTTTTGCTGAAAGATGTGCTCAAACATTTCGGAGGCAAACTCACGCCAATCGATCACGTTGGCTGGATCTTAAATAACCTTCTGAACCTCGCTTGTTACTTGGAATGGGCCGGCATCACTCACAATGCCATCTCGACAAACACTGTCGTAATCTCGCCGCTGCGTCACAGTGCCATGTTGCTTGGTGGCTGGTGGTACTCGACGAAGGTTGGAGAACGCCTTTCGTACGTTCCTGAA
>JBBQFO010000048.1:0-27821 GCA_038322035.1 Candidatus Obscuribacterales bacterium | reverse complement strand
AAATAAAAGAGCAGCTGTCGTAAGACCGCTGTCGTGTGATTCTCGGTAGGTTTGCGTGTGCAATTGACTGCATTGGAGCAATTGCTTTTCGCTGTCTGTTAATGCGCATTTTGGGTGTTTGAAAAGACGACGTAAAGAGCCCGTAAAGTACACGAGTTCTAGGGTAAACCCGATTACCAAGTGTCAAACGGAACATTTAAATAAGAGAGGCGTCTCAATTCTAGGCGGGCTTTGAAGAAGGGATTTTAACGTCTTAAATAGGCGGCTTTCAGTGCGCCTTCAACAAAGTCAAATGGCTGGTACAACGCCAAGTTGAGGCCCGAGTACCAATGGATTCTACGAGAGCGGCCAAGCGCCGATATAAAAAATATGACAAGAAAGTACGCAGTAGCAGTAGACGATAGCTTAGACGACCTGTTACCAGGCGCCTCAGTCTTCTCGTTCGCAGATGAAGTGGAAGTAAGTGCGCTCGGAGATGATTCCGATGACGCAGAAGAACCACGCGCACGAGGACGGAGCGTCGTATCAGAAGATCCAATTCAGTTGTACCTTCGATCGATTGGTCGAATTAAACTACTGGCAGCATCAGAAGAAATCGAATTAGCCCGCAGAATCGCGAAGGGCGACATGATCGCCAAGAAACGTCTCGTGCAATCAAATCTTAGATTGGTTGTTAGCGTCGCGAAAAAATATCAAGGTCGCGGACTTCCGTTCCTGGATCTGATTCAGGAAGGAAACGTCGGTCTGATCAGGGCAGCAGAAAAATTCGATGCTGAACGAGGATACAAGTTCTCCACTTACGCAACTTGGTGGATCAGGCAAGGCATTACACGCGCCTTGGCTGACAAGTCGCGCACGATTAGAGTGCCTGTGCACATGGTCGAAACCATTAACAATTTGCGCAAAGTGACGCGAAAGTTATCGCAAGACCTTGGACGCAGACCAACGATGGAAGAACTGGCAGCAGGGATGAATGTGACCCTAACCAAGGTCAAAGAAATTCTTGCAGCCAACCGTTTGCCTCTTTCGCTCGATACACCTTATGGTGAAGACGACGACAATTCACTTGCTGAACTGGTTGAAGACGAAAATTCGACAAGACCAGAAGATTCGACAGAAGCGAGTCTGATGGCATCTGACATCAGAGGAGTGCTCTCAACTCTGACACCTCGCGAACGCGATGTGTTGATCTTGACATTCGGATTGAACGACGGTAAACAACGCACGTTGGAACAAGTCGGAAAAATGGTCGGTATCACTCGCGAGAGAACGAGACAAATTGAGTTAAAAGCTCTTCGCGCTCTTCGCCAATCGAAAGTGACATCGAAATTGAAAGATTACTTGCACGAATAATTTCGCGCAAGTAATCACCAGGAATCATTGCAAAGACCGGCGGCAACGTCGGTCTTTCTGCTTTGGATACTCACCGTATATGATGGCAAAGGCACGCAAGATGCGTGCCTTTGAAAGTTGATTGAATGAAATCTATTAGCTGTTGCTTTCGAATTGTCCGTCTTGTGTACGACGTGACGATACGTAAGTATCAACTTTGTCTTTGACTTCGCCGGCTTTGGTTTTGACACCGTCATACAAATCCAGGGCGTTGTCGGCGAGGTCATCGCGGAGGTCTTTACCTGGTTTCTGTGCCAACAAAAGTCCTGCACCAAATCCCATTCCCATTCCAGCAATTGCGCCTGCTACTACACCGGTGGCGCAGCCTGCAAAAAACACTACTTGTAGCCATTTAAAATTCAATACGTTCTTCAACATCTGCAAATCCCCACTTTCTAGTTCGTCCAACACATAAGCGACTGACGAGCGCCTCCAAAAGTTTCTGATGGGCTAGCGCTTGATATTTAAATTCCAAGTGTAGTGTCTCACAGGATTGCAAACCGCACATTATTCCGAGCCTGGAGACGGCAAGCCCAGTTCACATTAGACACAAACGAACGCAACGGTAGTAGCATTATTCGCTAGAACCTTGCTCAAGCGCAGAAGCCAAGAAGAGGGAATGATGCAGGAATTCGAAAGACATTTGCAAATTCTTTCAGAGAGTGGGAATTATGCTCATTTCACCAGTCAAACAAACAAGGTCGCAGTCGATCTGATGTTCGAGGGAAAGATGAACGAAGCTCTAGCGTTGACGACGCAGTCCATTCCGATCATCAAGGCGGCATTCGAAAACACCAACTCGACAAATGCTTCAGTGATGGAGACGAAGCAGAACAAGCTTTTCTGCACTCTTCTGGTCTCTGCTCTTCATACGCATGCATGGATCTTAGAAGAACTCAGACGTTTCGATGACGCCGAGCCGTTCATGAGAGAAGCCCTCGCTTTGATGGAATCAAAATTTGGTCTTGATTCGTTTGAAAGCACTTCACTGTTGAGTGGTTTGGGACGATTGTTGACGCGAAGGGGTCGTTTTGTCGAAGCTGAACCTGCTTTGGTCAGAAGCCTCACAATTCGACAAACGGAGCAATCGCGTCAATTGGAAATCAGTTCGGCACAAGAGGAGCTTAGCAATCTATACTGCGCAATGGGACGGCTGGATGAGTCCGAAATCTTGTGCTCAGCCGCTTATACAACCGGTCTTAAACTATTTGAGAAAGAAAACCCTGAACTCTTCGCTGGTTATGCGCTCTGTAGAGCACGTTTGTGGGCAGCTCAAGGTAAACATGAGGAAGCAGTTGTATTGTTGAATCAGTCTATTACAGATACTGAACTAACATACGGTCACCTGCATCCCAGTCATCTTGACGCATTGGCGTTGCTGCAGAAATGCTTGCAAGCAACCAATCAAGAGGCAGAAGCGGAAAAGGTTGATGTGAGAATAGGGAAAATTTGTTCGCAGTGGGCTCTCGAACGCCCGTAAAGCCCAGCAAAGGTAAAACAAGGAAACCCAGAAGCGATGCTGCTTAGACGCGAATCTCTTGAATAACACCGTCTTTGACGAGAATTTCTCCGCCTTCAAGGCGCTGGAAGATATTTTCGCCAATACGGACTTCGACTGGATTTTCGACTGTAAACTGCGTCACCACGCTGCCCAACGGCAATTCATTCAGAGCTTGGAACTGTCCCTGCATTTCTTCTTTCAGCTGCAACAGGCGCATCTTTTCGGCTTCGACTTGCTGTCTGATAGTCTCCATTTGAACACGTGCGTCGGCGGTTACAACACCGGCGGTGCGCTTCTCAATGTCCGCAATGGCGCGCTTGCCTTTGAATTCGAGCTGTTGAAGTTCGGCGTCGATTTGCTGAAGATTGCGGTTAATTTCTTGCCCAACCTGGTTCTTGAAGTTCTCTGTGACAATTGCTCTTACAGCAATCTGTCGCACGAGCTTAATGGTTTCAACCATCGAATCCTCCTAACCAAGGCACCCAATCGAATCTTCAGACTGTAGTTTACCAGAAGCACCGTGTCGCTAAGGCAAGCGTTACGCAAGCAAGTAAACAAAACATACGGATTTTTTGCGACGGCAAGCAGCACGGCAGCCCGCTGGATTCGGGTTGTCATCATACAGAGTCGGTCGGCCGAAACTTGGCTAGTCAAGGTACTGGCGCTTGAATCGGACCGAACATTTTGCAGTGCACCGCATCAGCACTACATTCGGTACCATAGTACCAATCAGTATTTTTCGCTGATTGCTTTGGCTTGAGTGAAGAGCAACAGATAATCTCTGCCACCAGCTTTCGAATCGGTACCGCTCATATTGAATCCGCCGAAAGGCTGAACGCCGACTAAGGCGCCAGTACATTTGCGATTCAAATAAAGATTACCAACGTGGAAATCCCGGCGCGCTTGCTCGATGTTTCGGCGATTGCGTGAATAAACTCCACCAGTCAATCCGAACTCAGTGTTGTTGGCGATGTCGAGCGCATGATGCCAATCCTCAGCTTTGATAACAGCAAGCACTGGCCCAAAGATTTCTTCTTGAGCAATTCTCGAAGTTGGACTGACACCAGCAATAATTGTCGGAGGAATGAAGAATCCATCTTCCGGTTTGCCTTTCGCTTTTCCACCAGTGAGGACTTGTCCTTCACCTTTGCCCACTTCAATGTACTCTAGAATACTTTCGTAGGCTGATTTAGAAGCAACTGGACCCATATTGGTTTTGTGCTCATCAGCTTGTCCAATCGCTAGTTTTTCGGTGCGTTCCTTGATCTTCTGCAGGAACTCATCGTAAATCGCCTTGTGCACAATCACGCGCGAACATGCTGAGCACTTCTGACCCTGGAATCCGAATGCACTTCCAACAACGCCGTCAGCGGCCACATCCAGGTCTACATCGTGGTCGACAATGATCGAATCTTTTCCACCCATTTCTGCTACAACACGCTTGATCCACAACTGCCCAGGTTGAGCCTTGGCTGCCAATTCCGTAATGCGCAGACCAACTTCTTTCGAGCCGGTGAATGCAATGAATCTAGTCTTCGCATGCGTGATCAAGAAGTCCCCTACAGACGCTCCTGGACCAGGAAGGAAATTCAAAACGCCAGCTGGTAATCCAGCTTCTTCCATCAAAGCCATGAATTGATAAGCGATTGTCGGCGTTTCGCTGGATGGCTTGAGGATGACAGTGTTACCTGTGACGATCGCTGCACTTGTCATGCCCGCCATGATTGCCAATGGGAAATTCCATGGCGGAATCACAATGCCGACGCCAAGTGGAATGTAGTGCAATTCGTTCTCTTCACCGTTGAAAGCAGTCAGCGGCTGAGGCTGCGAGAGGCGAACCATCTCACGTCCGTAAAATTCGAGGAAATCTATAGCTTCGGCGACATCACCGTCAGCCTCAGCCCAGTTTTTTCCAATTTCAAGAACCAACCATGCGGCGAACTCATATTTTCGTGCGCGCATCAGAGAGGCGGCTTTAAAAAGATAACGCGAGCGCTCTACCGGCGCCACCTTTTTCCAATTCTCAAATGACTCGAGAGCAACTTTCATCGCTCTTTCGGCGTGTTGCGTGTTCGCCTTTGAAAACCTACCTATTTCCTGCTTCGGTGCACCTGGATTGGTCGACACAATGTGGTCATCGGTGAGAATTCTCTCTCCCCCGATTACAAGAGGATAGGTCTGACCAAGTTGCTTTCTGACCTTTGCTAAAGCCGTTTTCATAGCCTCTTGATTGGCAGAGACCGAAAAATCGGTAAATGGCTCATTCCGAAACTCTGTAAGCATTTCACAGTTCTCCCACGTGATTCGCCAACAATAGTATCCGGCTTACTAAGCACCTCTTCGAATGATAACGGTAGATTTATAGTTGCGTGGAACGCACCCGTTCGAGTGCAATAAGCCAATTGTAGAAATGGAGTCGCTTTCTGCCGGATAAAGTGCAAGTGGTGCCAAGTGGTGCATTGGCGCGAAAGGAACGAAATGGTAAACCGACTGACTTCTAAATTCACTAGCGCCACCATATATAGTGGCAAGCGCAGACCAACAAGTATCGCCTGAAAAATGGCATAAACTCGCTGTAATGCTCTGATTAACAGAGGACTCCTGAGCAACAAAATTGGTTATACTTGGCTTAGAGCTTCAGGAGCTACGCATCGATGAAACAGTATTTAGAGCTGATCAGATATATTCTCGAAAATGGCGAAAAACGAGAAGACAGAACCGGAACCGGCACAATTTCCGTTTTTGGCATGCAGGCTAAATATGACTTGCGACAAGGATTTCCGCTATTAACGACAAAGAAGGTCAAGTTCGATGGCGTCTTGCGCGAGCTGCTCTGGTTTCTGCGCGGAGCAACAAATATCAACGACGATTTGACTGCGTTCACACCGATCTGGGATGCATGGGCTGACGAAGATGGTGAACTTGGACCGATTTACGGATACCAGTGGAGAAATTGGCCCAAGTTCGTTGAAGACGAAAAAACACACCAATACCGCAAAGAGCATATCGATCAAATACAGCAAGCTCTCGATCAAATCAAAAACAATCCAAATTCAAGACGCATCATCGTTTCAGCTTGGAATGTAGCCGACATTGACAAGATGGCATTGCCTCCATGTCACATGATGTTCCAGTTCTATGTCGTCAACGGCAGACTCGATTGCCAACTTTATCAACGTTCAGCGGATATGGCTCTAGGAGTGCCTTTCAACATCGCCAGTTACGCACTGCTGATGCTCATGGTTGCCAAAGAGTGCAAGCTCACTCCTGGAATATTCACCCATACTTTCGGCGATGCTCACATCTATCTCGATCATCTCGACGGTTTGCAGAAGCAATTGCAACGCAGCCCCGGTCCTCTTCCCACTGTAGAAGTAGCGGACAAGCCATTCTTCGACCTGAAATTTGAAGATTTCAAATTGATCAATTATGAGCATCAAGGCTTCATCAAATTCCCAGTATCCGTGTAGGGATGACTAGAAATCTCGAAACCAAATTTGATCTAGTCGTCGCTTGCGATCTAAATCGAGGCATTGGCAAAGAAAATGGACTCCCCTGGCGGCTTCCAGGCGACATGAAACATTTTCGCGACCTGACTTCAGCAGTAGAAGATCCGCAGAAACGCAACGCTGTTTTGATGGGCAGAAAAACATGGGAATCAATTCCGCCGAAATTTCGACCATTACCGAATCGCGTCAATGTCGTTTTAACGCGCAACGGCGCCTACAACCTTGATCCACAAGCAATCGCCGCTCAGTCGATAGAGTCGGCGGTCGAGAAACTCTCCAAGCTGGAAATCGAAAAATACTTCATAATTGGTGGCGCGCACCTTTACGAACAGGCACTGAATCATCCATCATGTAATTTCCTGTATCTGACCCAGATTGACGAGAAATTTCAGTGCGACGTATTCTTTCCAAGCTTCGAACCGCTATTCACGCTGATCTCGACATCAAAAATATTCGACGAGAACGGAATCCGATATTGCTACAAAAAATATCAACGCAAACCGCAAAAGTGACACTAGCAGCCATGTTCGCAGTGTTACCCTGCTGTACCGGATGCAGTCCGAACCGCGTAGACAATGAAAAACCCGCAGCGTCGACAAGATCACAACAAGCCGAGCCTGCGGCAGCCCAAACGTCTGAGCCAGTTATGACTGCAGCGGAACAACGAGGCGAAAAAGTTTTCAAGAAATCTTACTGTATAGGTTGCCATGCTGGTGGCAATAACGCAATGATGCCAGACAAACCAATCAAAGGCAAAGCATTCAGCGCAAAATACAAAGATGATGCACTTCTGGAAAGTACAATCCGCAAAGGCTACCCAGATGAGGGTATGCCGGCTTTTGGAAAAGATCAAATCCCCGCAAACAAAATGAAAGATCTAATCCTATATATAAGAACGCTGACGCCGACAAAATAAATGATACGAGATCAGTTTACCCCTGAGTTAGTAATCCAGGCATATGCATCAGGCATCTTCCCGATGGGCGATGACGATGGTCCAATCAAATGGTACTCACCAGATCCGCGTTGCGTTATCGATCTGTATGACTTCCACATTCCGAGACGATTGGCACGCACCTATCGCAAAGGAATATTTGACATCAAGATCAATTCAGCATGGGAAGCCGTTATGCACAAGTGTGCGGAGCGGGAATCGACGTGGATTACCAAGGACATCTTTCGCGTCTACACGCAGCTCCACGACCTCGGTGCCGCGCATTCTGTGGAAGCGTATTACGATGGAAAGCTTGCCGGAGGTTTGTATGGCGTCAGCCTGGGTGGCGCTTTCATGGGTGAATCAATGTTTCACGACGTTACCGATGCTTCAAAGGTTTGCCTGGTATTTTTGGTCGAACATTTAAAAGAGAGGGGATTCATCTTATTGGATTCTCAATTTATGACATCGCACCTGGGTACATTCAACGCGCAGCTAATCTCCAAAGCTGAGTACCTGGCTATGTTACGGAAGGCTTTAACAATTCCAGCCAAGTTCGACTAAAGCCAACCCAAAGAAAAATCCCACAATCATTAAGACTGCGGGATTTAAGCCATTAAATGAACTAAGTTTATTTGCCGACCATTTTCTTAGCGCCAGCGCCCATCTTCTTGAGGCCTTCGCCAACTTTCTTTGGTCCCCACATAATTCCGTTGCCGATTTTCTTGCCAGCGGCTTTGATCTTGTTGTCGCTCGCTGCCGGCTGGGCTGCTTGTGAAAACGCTGGAATCGAGCTAGCAAGCGTGGTTGAGGCTAGTAATACTAGCAACAAGGACTTCTTCATGAACATCTCCTTACAGTACTGCGCATCCGCATGCAAGGTTCATTATACTAACTCGGGCGTGAACAAGCTGTGTAATCCGCTTCATAAACCGACGAAATCTAGCGAATTAGCCAGTCCAGGGCACTTGAGACGAGGGCTTCATTTCTAGAACGCTTCAATTGCGCTTCGATTACAGACAGACTCGATGATACTGAAAGTGGTATCACGAATATGCAATCGAATTTAGAAGCCGCTATCAGTCGGTGTGCCAGCATTCGATGCGGACGTACCACTACCGCGTCGCTGCTGTTGAAACCCTTGCTGGGGAGCCGCCGACGCACTACGTCCACCGCCGCCGCCACCATTTTGTACAATCTGAGCAGAGATAATTCTGTCGCCTCTGCCCATGTTGAAGACTGCGTTCATGCCATCAACAACGCCACCAAAAATAGCGTATTGTCCGTCTAGCTGCTTCATTGCTGACTTAGTGATGTAGAACTGACAGCTGGCTGAATTGGGATTTTGCGATCGAGCCATTGCCACAACACCGGCAGCATTGTGATGCAACTGCGGTGAAATTTCCAAATTGAGATAACGCGTTTGCCCAGATTGAGGGTCGACGAAATCACCCGTGCCGTTGCCGTTTGGATCACCGCCTTGAACACACCAGGACTCAATGCGATGGAACGTTAATCCGTTGTAGAAACCGCGGCTGACCAAGTCGAGAAAATTTGCCGCAGTACGCGGAGCCATCGAGCGATACACCCTGATGGCAATATTTCCTTTTGTTGTTTGCAAAAGAACAACCGGGTCAGCACTCTGAGCAAACGCAGCGGGTAAACTACAGATAACTACCGAGGCAGCTAGAATCAATTTAGCGAATTGCAATTTGATAATGTCTCTCCCAAAACGTTCTTATATATAGTATGGCTCCAGCCCGATAAATATTCCCCAAAATCGACTGATCTAAAACTCCGTCAGACTGGGTAAAAGAAGTGCAAGAAAGGTAACCCGACAAATGGCTCTATATGCAGATTTGCACCGACATCTAGGTGGTGCGCTACATCCCCGGATAATTTACAAGTTTTTGCAGCGCAAAGACCACCGCGTGCTGAACTACTTTCCGGACTACGAAGGTTTCTATAACTGGTTTACTCGACCATGCAGATCGCTGGAAGAGTTCGTCAAAATACACACGCTAGTCGAAGAGCTTCAGAGTCTGGAGCATCTTCCCTATTTTTGTTTGAGGTTGTGTAGAGGCGCTTACACTTTCGAGAACTTGCAATATTTAGAGCTACGTTACAATCCTTACTTCCGAACTGATCACGATGCACCTGAAGCGATACGCCTCGGGAAGATGAACGAAATCGTAGAAGTGATCACAGCTAATGTTCGTCCAGCGGACTATCCAATCATTGTCAAACAAATCTTGTGCCTGGATCGCCGATTACCCTTACCACTGAACGAAGCTATTTTGAAGTGCGCGATCGACAACATCGGTCCTGTAGTCGGAGTCGATCTGGCTGGACCCGAGATCAATCCTCATCTTTGGGAAGATTGGGTGATGCTGATGTCGAAGGCCAGGGCCGCAGGTCTCAAAACAACTTCGCATCTCGGCGAAACTGGAATCGATAACGTTCATCCACAATACTTCACAGTACTCGATCGAATCGGCCATGGAATTCACATTCCACTCGAGCGCCCAGACATGCTGAAAGAATTGGCGAAGCGTTCAATCACTCTGGAAGTTTGCCCGACGAGTTATCGTCAGACCGGAGTGCTGAATGATTTTTCAAAATTGCGCACTGTGTTCACTCGTTGCAAGGAAGCAGGAGTAGCAATTGCTGTCTGTACAGATAACCCAGGCCGGAACCCATCTCCATGTACCCTTCCAGGCGAGTACGAACGCCTCATCGATCATGACGTCATTGATTTCTCCGATTTGAAGTTACTGCAGAACGAAGGTTTTCGATCTGCCTTCGGATTTGTCGGCGGAGCACGACATTCGACTTAGTCGGCCGCGAATAAGCTTGCAAACGATGACGGAGTCCTTGGAAACCGCTGCACCATTTATGGTGACGGGGGTATTTTGGTCCGGACCTCTTGCTTTACTTTGCTTGATGTTTTGGAGCGTATATACCTTTGGGCCCATTTGAGCGAATCAGCGCACAATTAGTGGCTAATCCTTTCAGGCAAGGCATCAATAGCGGCTTTCATCACAGTCCAGCACTTTGTAAAATGATCAATTGCACCAATGAACGAATATGCGAATTTGAAGAAAGAAATGACACGCAAAGTTGCATCAGTAGTCGGGATGTGTGAAAAAAAATGCAATTAGCTCGACAGCATCATGAGGAGCCCACTTCATCGCAGACATCGATCGACCGGAGTGCAAAAAGGGAAAAATCGGTTCCGATTTCGCAAATTTTGAAATAGATCAGCTCCCAGAAAAAATATTTTGAAAAATATTTCTTGGCACCAAAATGCGCGATATCGAAAGCGGTGCCTTCTGGAAATGGCTCAACAAGCCAATTACAAAATATCGTATGTGCTAGTGACCAAATTCAAAGCACCGAAAGCAGAAAATTCGAAGTGATCTATATATTGCGGATTTCGTAAATTGAAGGTACTCTAGTTTGCGTGTGGTGTGATTCGTTAGAGTGAAATTTCGCTCTTACCAAAAAAAAAGTAATGGTGGCATAGGACCAACCAACAGTTGCCAATCAAGGTTTATTCAATTAGCAAAGTTTGCCCATTGAAAAAAATCCTTGCCAGCCATCACTAATTCGGGAGGAAAAATACATGGCAGCAAAACCAAAGAAGAAAAAGGGCAGCCGGAGAGTATCTCCAGCGGCAGCTATGGCAGAAGAAGCCGGTTCAGCCGGCGCAGCGAAGCCTAAAAAAGCAGCTAAAAAGCCTAGAAAAGCAGCAGCTAAAAAAGCAGCTCCTAAAAAAGCAGCAGCCAAAAAGCCAGCCGCCAAAAAAGCAGCTCCTAAGAAAGCAGCAGCTAAAAAGACCGCCGCTAAAAAGCCAGCCGCTAAAAAAGCTGGAGCCAAGAAAGCAACCGCTAAAAAGACAACTGCTAAAAAGGCAGCTCCTAAAAAAGCGGGAGCAAAGAAGGCAGTAGCAAAGAAGACGACTGCGAAAAAAGCCGCTCCTAAGAAAGCAGCAGCTAAAAAACCAGCGAAGAAGGCTACAGCCCGCAAAGCAGCTCCTAAGAAGGCTGCTAAGAAAACCACTGCTAAAAAGACAACTGCCAAAAAAGCAGCTCCTAAAAAAGCAGCAGCCAAAAAGACAACTGCTAAAAAAGCTGCTCCTAAGAAAGCAGCAGCTAAAAAACCAGCCGCTAAGAAAGCTGGCACAAAGAAGAGAGCTACCCGTAAAGGTGGCGCTAAGAAATCCAAATCCATGGCATCCTCCAGCAATGGCGGAGAAAGCATGGGTGGTGACTCAGAAGGTTAAGCTCTCAGCTAATCCTAAAAGCATTAAAGCCCTGGTCAATCGACCGGGGCTTTTGCTTTCTAGCCGTAGCTGAAGACATCTGCCTGGCTTAACTTTACAGATAAAGCCGTTCGCCTCAAATCGATCAGCAAACTGGTTCGAGCGATGCTCTACTCTTGCAGCTGCTTCAAAAACAATTCAGTATTAGACCAAATTTGTTCGAGTGACTTTATGAGTTGGTGGTCATCATCCAAAATTTCCAACTGCACGGTTTGAGGATTGTCCTTTCCAAAGGCAACACTCTCTTCGAACGGAACCGTTTCGTCATTCTTTCCGTGAAACACAATTGTCGGCACATTCACTTTAAGCCCATCTGTCGTATATGTCTCAGCATCAACAATGAAGTTGTAATTCAACTGGACGTTCTCATTTAGACCATGATGAAACACCTCCATAGAGCCCGTTTGCTGCCATTCTGACAGTCCATCGCTGCCAAGCATTTGTGTCCATCGGCGAGGCAATCCAAATCCCGGCGCAAGCAATACAAGTGCGTGCAGTGGTAACAAAGATTGAGCCAGAAGAGTTGCAAGCAATCCACCCATACTTGAACCAACAATTACGAGTCTGCTATTTTGCCCAATTTGCCCGAGGCAATCCCGAGCAATTTTGAGCTGACTGGTCAAGGTCATTTCTGTGAAAGTTGGTTGATTCAAATCCGGCACGATGGCATCAATGTCGATCTGATTCAGCCGTTTGACAAAATATTGCGCTTTGGTAGAACTCGGTCCAGACGCAAAGCCATGTAAATACAAGACTTTGGTGGGCTTTGAAAGCTGAGATTGATTCACTGCGAGACCAGATTTATAAGTAGAGGAAGAGCTGTTGGCGAAATTCGATTGACACCGCTGGTCACTTCACATTTGTCGAACAAGAACAAAAGGAAGCGTAAATCATAGAGCAAAAGATCGGATATCAGAAATTTCGGCTTGGCGGATTGTTGCATCAGGTACAAATTTTGCGCTTTACTCAAGTTTCAATTTGGAGCGCTCTACCTCTGTCTACTGATGAGAGTGAATTATGCCAATCGATTTACGGACATAGAAAAACGTAATCGAACACTGCTATCACTCACCAAAATCAAGACACAGAGACAACTCCATCACAGCGAAGGATGGAAACTGAATTCAAAGAGAGCAGACGGCACCACGCGTAATGCCAGACCAAAATCGACGATCGGCTCGAACGAGAAATCTCTAAACGTTGAAGGTGACGCTGCTAAAAAGTGCCTGCCTGATCCTGCAATACGACGACCAGGTTTGAGATCATCAACTGATCAAGACAAAACGAAAATTGCTACCGAAGAAAAAAATCGATCTCGAAATTCTATTTGAAAAATTGGAACTGAGATCTCTTACAATCGCATTCACATATTTTGTTTGGAAGACAAACACAAATACATGCAGACCCAGCCATGAACGTGGGATACCTAGTTGCGTGAGATCGATGTTGGAAATCAAGAGAGCAAATGATCCACACGGTTTTCACACGTTTATCTATATAAAGGTAGAAGACGAGGCTAAAATTCGTCTGATAATATTCGCCGTAGGAGATACAAATGCACCGACTTACAAAGATTGAACTGACTGCACTTCTGGCAGTGCTTGGATTATCAAGTACCGCAATCGCCAACGCCACTCCAACTAGCAACACCGAGAAACCTTTTCTAGTTGCCGAGAAAGAAGGCGCCAAGAAATCTGGCGAAATGGCTTGCGGTAAAGGAGCATGCGGCGTAGATGAAAAGGGCGCTGCAGCCGCAAAGGAGAAATCAGGAAAGGTAAAAGAAAAGAAGATCGAAGTGAAAAAAACTGATGCTAAGAAAAAATCCGCTAGCTCTTCTAAGTGAACGTTGTTTAAGTAATGTTGAGGTCGAAGAAGGGACTCTACCTTTGGTTATTTCAGTTTTTACAGAGTTATTACAGATTGGCGGATGAGCCTTAATGATCGTGTCATAGGATGGCCGCTAGTGCCCTGGTGGAGAGTTTCCATTAGGTGCGTGTTTTAGATGTAGGAGGACTACAATGCAGAAGACTCAATTGGCAGCAGCTTTGGTTGCGGTACTTGGTTTGACAATGGGCGGAGCAGCTTTCGCAGCAGACGCTGAGAAAAGTGTTTCAAAGACTGAAAAGTCAACAACAGTAACCGAAAAGAAAGAAGCTACTGAAAAAGGCAAAGAAAGCGCTTGCAAGGGCAAAGATGCTTCATGCAAGGGCAAAGATGCCTCATGCAAGGGCAAAGATGCCTCATGCAAGACCAAAGAAACGAAAGTAAAGAAAGAAACTAAGAAATCAACACACTCACGGAAAGGCCACAAGACCGAAGAGAAAAGTGAAACCAAAACTGAAGAATCCAAAGTGAAGTAATTAACTCTTTGGACTTTTTTTGGCTGGGTCAAATCGCAGTCTGTGCGGGTTGTAGAATCACATCATGACCGATAAGTTCTTAGCTGCAAAAAAACAGCTGCCCAATTTAGGCATCGGTTTAGGCTTGCGAAGAGAACTTGCGAATGAGACTTTCGACAACGCGAACAAGATTGATTGGTTGGAACTAGTTCCTGAAAATTACATGGGACTTGGGGGGGCTGCGAGACAGCGACTTGAAAAAGTTGCGTCACGTTTCCCCCTCGTTTCTCATGGTGTGAACCTATCGCTCGGTTCCACGGATGAGTTGAATGCGGAATATTTAGCCGCGCTGAAGAAATTATTGGATAAGGTAGACGCGCCATGGTTTAGCGATCACCTTTGTTTTACTAGTGTCGACGGTGTCTACCTCCACGACCTATTGCCGCTGCCGTTTTCGAAGGAAGCAGTGAAGCATTGCGCCAAGCGTGCGAGACAGGTGCAGCACGCAGTCGGACGACCGTTTCTGATTGAGAACATTTCTGCGTACATGTTCATGCCTGGCGGCGAAATGACCGAAGCTCAATTTCTTTCCTCCGTGCTTGAAGAAGGTGACTGCGGAATGCTGCTCGACGTGAACAACGTATATGTGAATTCGCAGAATCACAATTTCGATCCGTTCGAATTCATGAAACAAATTCCGCTCGAAAGAACCGTTCAGATACATGTTGCGGGACATTCAACTGGTCCCGGAACGATCATCGACACGCATGGATCGAAAGTAATCGAACCCGTTTACGAGCTGCTCAAATTTGTTCTTGCACGTGCTGATGTAAAAGCAGTGATGATCGAGCGCGATCAGAACTTCCCTGAATTTTCTGAATTGTTAGGCGAGCTTGCGCGCATCCGCGAAATTGCAACCGAAGTGCAGCCTACACTTGCATCAGTAAATCGTGCGCACTTAAGTTTCGAAAGCAGCGCGCCAGTTATTGAATCTACTAAAGGACGTGAGCATGTTGGCCCCCTCTCTGCATGAAGTTCAGCAGAGTCTGTCATCGCTCTGGCTGAAAGAATCTGTTCGCCAAAGCTTCCTCAAGGGAGAAGGTAATATCTCGCCCAGAATCGCCGCAGACATCGACAAGAGCGGGGTTGAGCTCTATGCGACGTTGCTTGATTATGGACAACAGGATTTGATGGCATCGATCTATCCATACTGCGCAAAAATTTTGAAGAAGAAGTGGGAGCCAACGGTTCGAGAATATTTTTTGACGTATCCGGCCAATCACTACAATTTGAATCGAGCGGCGCAACGCTTTCCAACATATCTGCAAAATGAAGGCAGTCATTTTTTGAAGAAACATCCGTTTCTCGTAGAACTTGCGGAATACGAGTGGTTGGAACTTGAACTGTTAGAAGTGGATAAGGACGTAACGCCGCAACCAAATTTGGTGCTGTCCAAACCCGACCACTTCATTCAATTCGCCCCGCTTCTCAACCCAGCATTGCTTTTACGGCAGTACGACTATCCGGTTTCAGAAATTGCCGATAGGGTCGAAAACAAGAAATCAATTAGTGGAATCAAACCGCACACTTCGCGTGTCGCGATCTTTAGACATCCACTGACGAATCACTGCAAATATTTGGATGTTGGCGAAATTGCTTTTGAAGTGATTCAAGCCAGCATGGATGTGCCTCACTCATACGCGGATCTGATTGGCCTCGCAGTCGCGCGCGCAGCGAATCGAAACCCGCAAAAAACTGTTGTGGAATTTCTCGACCTGGTCGAGAAGCTACAAGAACTACAAGTCTTCATCGGAAGCACAAAAGTGGCTTAGTAACTAAGTCTTCAGTGACCATGAAACTTCAGATCCGATTCTCTAAAAACGCAAAGGAAAAGTAAATGACTAAAGTCTCGAAAATTGCATTGTTAGCCTCAGTGATTGGCACCTCATTGGTTTCTTCAAGCGCATTCGCGAAAGAAATTAAATTCGACGTCAACGATTCGACGGGCAGAGACAACGTCAGCTTCAATTCAAATGCACCGATCGAAGTAATCAACGGTCACACGAGCAAAATCACGGGCACAGTTTCCGTCGATGACTCGTTAGATTTGAGCAAGCAACCACTCAGCGCACAGTTCGATGTAGACCTGGCCAGCATCGACACCGGCATCGCTCTACGCAACGAGCACATGCGCGACAATTTCTTGGAAACAAAGCAATTTCCAAAAGCCAGGTTCAAACTAAAATCCATCGCCAGCGGTGCCACCGTCCTTAAGGACAAGCAAAGAGTGCACCTGGAAGCGAATGGTGACTTCACCGTGCATGGCAAAACAGTTCAGAAGAAAGTGCCGATTGAAATTACGTATTTCAAAATGTGCCCATCAACTGCCGGCAAATTCGAAAACTGCGATTTGATCCAAATCAGCGCTAAATTTCCAGTTGCATTCAAAGATCACGACATCAAACGTCCCGAAGTCGTTTTTCAAAAGCTTGCAGACACAGTGTACGTAACCGTTAACGCCACTGCGCACAAAGAAGTTGCTGCTCCACCTAAAGCTCCAGACAAAACTGCGCCGAAGCCGCCCGTCAAGAAATAAGGAACGGTAGTTGTCCGACAACGACCTGATCAAATATCTACGCGATGACGCAAATCTGCGAGGTATGATGGCATTCGAAGACCCTTCGAAATTAAAAATTGATTTGGTAGTTGATTTTAAGGGCCCAGAGAGTGCTCACCAGCCCGATTTGTCAATTCACGATGCAGCGAATTATTGATCCAACTAAGGAGATTTCTGCGCCCGTTAAGAAAACTGATGAAGCTTCACTGACTCCCTGGAAGAATCGATTCAAGAACGAGAAGTTTCGCTGGGTGCCAAATTGTCTGCATTCTGGGGCTTCATTACTGGTGCAATTTTTGGACTTTGCGGAACTTATGCGGAGTTCGCTATTGGCGGTCCGAATTTTGTTCAAACTTTTGCGATCACGTCGTTGATTTGGTCACTTGGTATATTTTGCTGTTGCGCCTACTTCTCTGCTCAGAAGCGCCTTCTAAGCAAGGACCAATCGAAGTGAACGAAGTGATCGAATAAATTATCAGCCGCATCAACGATCGTTGATGGCGTATATGGTGCCCTTGTTTGAGCTCCAGCGTCTGGTAATCACTCAACTTTAGCCAGGCATGCAGTTTTCAGGAACTGAGCTAACTGCTGAGCGTCTATCTAGCTATACTCGTATAATCGCTCTAGAAAGATTTTAGTATGAACACAATGCGTAACCGCATAAATAGACGGGTTCCGTTTCAAGAGATTCGACACGAGCCTCTTGCTGATTTATACCCGACACCAGATTTTCCACCATACGCGCCCTCGCTAAGAACTCGCTATTCTCCGCCAGTCGACCCTCTGTTTGTCGCGTTTCGCGTCATGCAAGTAATGTTTGTGGCGATGCCAATCGGTGCAGGAATGGACAAGTTCTTTCATCTAATGGCCAACTGGGATAACTACATATCGCCGGTAGTGCCCTTCCTTACACACATTCGTGTGCATGAGGCATCACTTTTAATTGCGCCTTTGGAAATTGCAGTTGGTCTGATGGTGGCATTCAAGCCGCGGATTGGTGCAATTGCTGCAATGTTTTTGTTCGCGGTGATTACAATGAACCTGTTCATCACGCCAGGACAACTTCACGTAGCATTTTTGCATCTCTGTCTGTGTTTGAATGCATTTGTGTTATTCATTCTTAGCCGAAAGCGCTGATTCACATTTTGTGCACGCAAGTTTGAAACAATCGTGCCTGTCAGGCACACGTGAATTTCGTTCGAGGCACTCGGAACGATGTGCTCCATTTCGATACGTGCTGCCACACCTAAGTTGTAAGATGGTGTTGGAGGCCCCGTAACAGTTTGTGGATTGTTGAGCTAGCTTTACGGAGACCGTACACATTCGTTGTGGTCTCTATGCTGATCGCCATCTTGGGGATCCTCGCCATCACTCGCATGGCCGTCGACATTTTCCCAACCATCGATGTGCCTGTTGTCAGCGTGATTTGGCAATACACGGGCTTGCCTGCAGAAGACATGGAAGCGCGGATCATGACGATCAGCGAACGCGCGATGACTACGGTTACGAGCGACATCGACCACATGGAGTCGAACTCGATCACCGGACTGGGAATCATCAAAGTCTATCTACGTAAAGGCGCAGACGTCGGCAAAGTCGTGGGTTTGATGAGCGCCGTCAATCAAACTGTGTTGAAGGTTTTGCCGCCTGGGATCACGCCGCCGCTAATCAGCGCGTTCAGCGCCTCCGACGTTCCTGTGCTGCAACTCGGAGTGGGCAGCAAGACTTTGACGGAAGCGGAAATATTCGACTATGACCTCAATTTCATTCGCACCAGACTAGCAAGTGTGGGCGGTGCATCGGTGCCATTGCCCTTCGGTGGCAAGCAGCGACTGGTGATGGTGGACATCGATCCCGAAAAGCTTTTCGCTAAGAAGTTATCGCCAAATGATGTTGTTGCCGCATTGAATTTGCAAAATCTGATTCTGCCTTCGGGCTCAGCCAAAATGGGCAGCCGCGAGTATCCGGTCAAGATGAACAGCAGCCCGGCCGAGATCGAGACGCTGAACGACTATCCGATCAAACAAGTCAACAACGCGATGATTTACCTCAAAGACGTCGGGTTCGTTCATGACGGATTTTCGGTACAGACAAACATCGTTAACCAAAACGGACATCGCTCCACCTTGCTGAACATTCTGCGCAGCGGAGGCGCATCAACACTCTCAGTCGTGCAGAATGTGAAAGACACTTTACCGGCGCTCAAACAAACTCTGCCAAAAGAATTGGACATCGAAATTCTGACGGACCAATCTCTGTTCGTTCGCGCAGCAGTAAAGCAAGTCGTCATAGAAGCCTTAACCGCGGCGGCACTGATTGCCCTTTTGATCCTCGCAATCCTTGGCAGTTGGCGCAGCACATTGATTGTGTCCATATCGATTCCACTTTCCATCCTCGCATCAATTATCGGGCTCAGCATGCTACACGAAACGCTGAACACCATGACTCTGGGCGGGTTGTCGTTGGCGGTTGGAATGTTGGTGGACGATGCGACAGTTGAAATCGAAAACATCCACCGCAATTTCGCCATGAACAAACCCATTACTGAAGCGATCTTGGACGCCGCATCTCAAATTGCAGCGCCGGCATTCGTGTCGACAATTAGCATTTGCATCGTTTTCGTTCCAGTTGCCTTTCTGACAGAGCCTGCCAGGTCCCTGTTCGTTCCGTTGGCTCTGGCTGTAGTGATTGCCATGCTCGCATCTTATTTCTTGTCCAGGACGCTTGTACCTGTGATGAGCAAATATTTGCTTCCGGCAGAACATCCAAGCTCTGCGCATTTGCGGAAAGCGCCAGGCATCTTCGCCAAAATTCATCAATTCATCGATTCTGGCTTCAGCAAGTTACGCGACATTTACCATCACACACTCGACGTCGCCCTGGCTCAACGCAAGCTCACAGTGCTTTGCTTCTGTTCGTTTTACGCATTTTCATTCTGCCTCGTTCCCTACATCGGCATGGATTTCTTCCCAGCTGTCGATGGCGGACAAATGCGACTGCACGTCGTCGCTCCCACCGGAACTCGCATCGAGGAAACTGAGCGAATCTTCAACCGTGTCGAAGCTGCAATTCGCAAAATCATTCCGCCTGAAGAAGTGAAAGTGATCAGCCAAAACATCGGCATCCCCAACAGCGGTATCAATCTGAGCTACGGCGACAACGCCACATTCAGTAACTTCGATGGAGAAATCCTGATTACTCTCACGCCTGAGCACAAAAACATTTTTGAAAGGCAAAAGGAGATCCGCCGGATGCTGCATAGCGAATTTCCGCGCCTGACCTTCTTCTTTCAATCCGCGGATATTACATCGCAAATTCTCAATGCCGGACTGCCTGCACCAATCGACGTCCAGATCACCGGACGAAACAAAGTGGCCAACTACAATCTCGCGGTTGAAATGCGCAAAGATTTGGCGAAATTGCCAGGAGCCGTTGATGTTGTCATTCACCAGGTGCCACATCAGCCACAACTCAATGTCGATGTAGACCGAACCAAGGCCATGCAGTTAGGTTTGACTCAACGTGACATCGCCGGGTCCGTGCTCACCGCATTGAGCTCGAGTTTCCTGACAGCGGCGAGCTATTGGGTCAATCCCAAAAACGGCGTCAACTACCTGGTGGCGGTGCAAACGCCCCAGTCAAAAATCTCCACGACGGATGAACTTGGTCGAACCGCAATCATGTCGACCAAATTGAATGAGCCTCAACTGCTTACCAATCTTGGTTCGATTCACCGCAGCACCACCAGCGCAATCATCAGCCACTACGCCATTCAACCTGTGTTCGATATTTACATATCGGCTCAAGACACCGATCTCGGTAACTTATCGGCGGAGGTCAACAAGGTTGTCGAGAAATACAGGAACGCCCCCAAGAAACTCGTGCGAGGTTCGTTCATCAAAGTCAGAGGTCAAGCCGATTCGATGAACTCGGCATTCTTTGGGCTGCTGAGCGGATTGATTTTCGCTCTCGTCTTGATCTACTTGCTGCTGGTCGTCAACTTCCAATCCTGGATTGACCCGCTCATCATTCTCATGGCCATACCGGGCGCATTTAGCGGCATTCTCTGGTGCTTGTTCGTGACTGAGACAACTTTCAGCGTGCCCGCCCTGATGGGAGCGATTATGAGTATCGGCGTTGCTTCGGCCAATAGTATTCTCATGGTTACCTTCGCGAACGAAGGACTGCACGAAGGCGACAGCCCTATAGAAGCAGCATCACAAGCTGGTTTCACACGCTTCCGCCCGGTAATCATGACCGCATCTGCGATGATTATTGGTATGCTGCCAATGGCGACAGGTCTGGGCGAGGGCGGCTCACAGAACGCACCACTGGGTAGATCCGTGATCGGTGGACTTTTGGTAGCAACGATTGCAACCCTCCTATTTGTACCCGTAATGTTCTCACTGTTGAAGAAGATCAAAAAGACCGATACTCCGCAAATTCTGGCAACTTCAGGGGCTCCTCATGAGCGATAACACCGTTACAACCGATACCGATTCAACCGGAAAGGAATATCACCAAGTCGTAGCGAAAAGGCGCGAAAGAACCACGGCACTACTGATAGTGGCACCTGTGATTGTGCTGAGCGTAATGCTTTTCTCAGGAATTTTTTCGCGCATCAATAAGAGCAACGAATTGAAGAAAGTGCACGAAGAAGTTCTGATGGAAGTGCCCACTTTCACCGCCGTTGTGGCCAAGCCAGCCGCGAACACCTCAGTGCTGCTTTTACCAGGAAATATTCAGCCGATTCAGACCAGCGCAATCTACGCACGCGCCGCTGGTTATTTGAAAGAGCAGAAGGTGGACATCGGTGACACCGTTAAAAAAGGACAAGTTCTGGCAATCATTGAAACGCCAGAATTGGACCAGCAAGTTGAGCAGGCTCAAGCGGAAGTGCGGAATGCGCAGGCGGCTCTGAGCACCGCGTTAGCGGACAGACAACAATTCGAATCCCAGTTGATGACAGCCCGCGCCACCATAAAGCAATGGCGCACAAATCTCAGCTTCAGCACGGTTCAATACAACCGTTACCAAAAATTGTCGGCGGATGGTGCTGTTTCATTCGAGGCAAGGGACCAGACTTTGAAGAGCGTCGAATCAGACAAAGCTAATCTGGAAGCATCTGAGCAAAGCGAGAAAGCGGCGCTTTCGCAAGTTGTGGCGGCTGATTCGAAGGTGGCTTCGGCGGTGCACAACATTGCATCGTCAAAATCCAATTTGAAGAGAATCGAAGCCTTGCGCGGATTCCAAAAAATCATCGCTCCATTTGATGGCGTAATCACTAACAGGCTGGTAGATGCAGGTGCACTAATTCAAACCGGCAGCAGCAATTCAAACACGCAACTGTTAGCGATGGCTAGAACTGACATGCTGCGTATCTACATCGATGTTCCGCAGAGTGTCTTCAAAAGTGTACATCTTGGCGATGCCGCTGAAATCCTCGTTCCCGAGATGAAAGGAAAAATCTTTCATGGTCAGGTGACTAACATTTCAGGAAGCATCAATTCAGACTCGCGCACTAATCAGACCGAAATCAAAATCCCAAACAAAGATCACATGCTAACGCCCGGAGCTTACGCCCAGGTCCGTTTCACATTCGGGCGGATGAAAGCGCCACTGCTGTTGCCGGGCAATGCCGTTGTCAGTAAGAACGATGGCTTATACGTTGCGGTCGCTCAAAACGGTCATGTGCACTACAAGAAGATCGAAATCGAGCGAGACTTTGGCAATAAAGCTGAAATCGCGGATGGTGTCAGCGACGGTGACGTCTGTCTAATTGACCCGCCCGATGGTCTTCTCGAAGGCGATAAAGTTGAAGCTACCATTGTGGATCGCGATAACGCTGGTCCGTCGAATCATCCCGCTCACGCAAAGTAATCTATGAAGAAGACAAAATAATCAAGTCAATAAAGAATTGAGTCGTCGTCCGGCAAGTATTAGCGCTAAGCGAGTACGTTGAGCTACAATTTCCGGCTATGAATGAGCACTTGAGCACAGCCATGCAGGAAACTGCTCAACCTATCAATCTAGAGCACATGCACGGTCCGTTCGACATCATCGGCGATGTTCACGGATGTTTCGATGAGCTGCTTGATTTGCTCGAAAAGCTTGGATACGTCGTCACCGAAACGAATTTGGCAACAAAAGATTTCGACGTTGTCGTTCCGGAATCGCGTCAGGTGATCTTTCTCGGAGACCTTGTGGACCGAGGTCCGGCTAGTCCATCCGTGCTCGGTTTGGCCATGAGTATGGTGGCGCAAAACAAAGCTCTTTGCGTTCCCGGCAATCACGATGTCAAATTCGTCAAGAAATTGAAAGGACGAGACGTGAAGATAGCGCATGGATTGGCAGAAACACTTGAGCAAATCGCAGAGTGTTCCGAAGAGTTTCGCCTACGGGTAATCCAATTCTTCGATCAATTACCAAGTCATCGCATTCTGGACGATGGAAAGTTAGTTGTAGCCCACGCTGGAATCAAAGAATCCATGCAGGGCAAAGACACTTCGAAAACTCGCGCCTTCACGTTGTATGGAGACGTGAGCGGCGAAAATGACGAATTTGGATTGCCCATTCGAAAAGACTGGGGCAAAAATTACTCGGGCATGGCGACGGTGGTGCATGGACATACGCCTGTTTTGGAAGCTAGAAAACTGAATCGCACGATTTGTATAGATACGGGTTGTGTGTTTGGTGGCAAGCTTACGGCGTACCGGTATCCGGAAGATGAATTTGTTTCGGTGGCGGCGCGTCAGCAGTATAGTGAGTATGCTAAGCCGCTTACATAGTGGCGTTTTCTATAGCACACTGCCGACTCGGCTTAAACTTGCGTCGGCGTCTGCTACTAATTTTTCAAAATCATAATCTAGTTTTGTTGCGCCCTTGCGTAAGTGCGCCAGGAACTCAATGTTTCCGGCTGGTCCTTTGACTGGTGAAAATGTGAAGGACACTGCGTTTAGGTCGATTGATTCAGCGAAGTCGTTAACGTACTTTAAAACCTGAATATGGGTTTGAGCGGATTTGACTACACCGCCCTTACCGACTGCATTTCGACCTGCTTCGAATTGCGGTTTTACCAGGCAGACGACATCCAAATGAGGATCATCTGTGGTCACACTCGCAATCACCGGCAAAATTTTCGTGATCGATATGAATGAAACATCCATAACGACAAGGCTCGCATCCGGTACCGCTTGATCGTATAAATCTGCGGGCTTCATATTGCGAGCATTCAATCTTTCGCGCACCACAACACGATCGTCACTGCGCAGCGCCCAATCGAGCTGTCCATATCCAACATCAACCGCGTAAACCTTTCTTGCGCCCCGCTGCAAGAGGCAATCCGTAAAACCACCGGTTGATGCCCCGATGTCTAAACAGACTCTTCCTTCGGCGCTAACGCCGAAAAAATCCAGAGCCTTTTCCAACTTCAATCCACCGCGACTGGCAAACTTTGGCTGAGCAAATCCAGGCACCAGCTCCACAACTGCGGATTCCGATACGCTCATTCCCGGCTTCGTCATCTTTTGTCCATTCACCAGCACCGCACCGTCCATGATGGCAGTGCGGGCAACTTCGCGCGACGGCAAAAGTCCACGATCGAGAATTAGTTGATCTAACCGCTGTCCCTTAGCCACTGTAAGTTCCAATTAATCCATTTATGGTCTGTGCGCAAGCTGCCCGGCATGACGACGTTAACATAGTTCAAATTTCCGACACCACAACACAGTTACCGTAGCATTGACGTAGTAATATACCTAGACCTAGCTATGGAGCAGACCTGGCTGGATGAAGACACCGCCTTGAAAGCGGCTGCCCGAAAGGGTTGGGGGTTCGAGTCCCTCCTGCTCCGCCACTTTTCAATCAGCAACTTTTCAACGCTTCGAATGAAGCGCGTCAATCCCTCTTGGATTCCAAGCGCTGAGCTTGATTCGATGCATCAATCCAAGCGATGTTTTAAAATGCCTACATGCAAATTCGTGTCGGACTAACAACCAACGACCTGACAAAGCTTGTTCATAAGACAGTAGTTCTTACATCCGGCGATGGATTGAATTGTTCCGCCAGCGGTGACTCATCGGCTGTGGCTAAAACTGCGCCGACTAGGCCAGTCACAATCTCGGCCAAAGCAAACACCCTGCACATTTCCGGTGTTACATTGCCGTCACTCAAAAGTGGACAATCTTTGCTGGTTCACTCGCTTGGTTCATCTCAACTTGTTGTTGAAAGCCTAAAACGCGCCCAGGGCACAGGCAGTCCAGCTCCTCGCTACATCGGAACGATCGAGATCAAACCAGCTGGCGATGCGATTCGAATTATCCTGCTTACAGATTTGGAAAATTACGTGAAAGGAGTTCTTCAATCAGAAATTCCAGCCAGTTATCACATCGAGGCAATCAAGGCGCAGGCGGTGGCAGCGCGTACGTATGCACTGCGACCGAGACTCGATCACACAAAAGATTTTTCCAACGTTTGTGATTCGTTTCTTTGCTGCCAATACTTCGCCGGTGTGCAGACAATCAGCGCAAGACATTTAGAAGCGATTTCAGGGACTGCAGGCGAGATTTTAACTTATGGCGGAAAGCCAATCCTGGCCCTGTTTAGCTCGAATGCAGGCAGCTGCACCGAAGACTACCAGAACTGTTTTTCTGATCCGATCACAGGCGATTTTCCTCCTCCTCCTCTGCCGTACCTGAAGAGTGAGTCAGAGCGCGAATTTGCTGAGAACCAAGAGGCTATAACGGAGTCAGATTTGCGCGCGATTTGGAATGATGCAGCATTTGTTTCAGCAGATGCATGGTCGCCCCATTTCAGATGGCATGTGGTGATGCCTGCATCCGCCCTCGAAGCGCACATGCATCACGAAGTCGAAGTGATCAAAGCAGATCCGACCACGGCACCATTTATAGTGCCCCCTCAATCCGGAGAATTCGGTCACATCAAATCTTTCAAAGTAACAAAACGCGGAAAATCAGGCAGCGCAATCGAGTTAGAGGTTGATACATCCACAGGGTCCTGGACGATCAAAAAAGAATTGGTGATTCGCAGCGTCTTCAAAAATAGCGAGCTGAAACTAGCACGATTGAAAAGTGCCAAACTTTTTTTTGACTTCAAGCACGACGCAATCGGACTTCTATCTCAAGTGACAATTCGCGGTCTTGGCTGGGGTCATGGAGTCGGAATGCAGCAAACAGGGGCGCAGGGATGGGCCAAGAGAGGAAAGACATACAAACAAATTCTTTCGCATTACTTTCAAAACAGTGAAATATCAAACTCTTGACACTAGATTCGGTACCAACGCTCCACTCGACAACCGGGTTTCCATTTCATAACTTTGTCCCACATAGCCAACAATAACGGGCGCTCCACTATATAATCGGCAAGGGAAATTATAGGGTTAGAACATGGCAACAGCATTCGGCAAACAATACGTGCATCAACATTCGCAGGTTTGGTTTTTCCTCTTCTTGACGATTTGTTTCACGCTCTGCGGGGCTGGAGCTTGCCAACCGCTGGACATGAACGGTGGCGGCGGTGGACCAAAGAAGTGGGACCAATTCCTCGAAGCTGGAAACGTGTCGATGAAAGCAGGCGATTATGTAGCCGCCGAAGCTTCATTCGAGAAAGCCGAAAAACTTTGCGCTAAAGAGTTTGGTAAAGACGATGCTCGGCGCGCGACTTGCCTGGGATATCTTGCAGAGATGTATCGAGCTCAACAAGAATATAGAAAAGCCGCACTGGTCTACAAAGAGCTGATCGAAATCCATGAAAAAATCAATCCTAAAAGCACTGAGCTGGCTAATTTCAGAGCACAATACACCGAAATTCAGCGGAAGATCAAAGACTACGGTTTAGACAAAGATCCAAACGCACCAGCGACGAAGACTGCTAAGCCTGGCGCAAAAGACGGTAAGAAGCCGGCTAAGAAACACTAGAAAGCGGCTCTTTGAATTTTTGGGCAATTTTTGTAGAGCCAGCTATGGGCGCTCTACTTTGATTTTGTTGGCGTCTAGTTTTACGACGATTGAGACTTGTCCTTCTTTCGTGTGCGGAACGCCTTCGTAAGGCACCGCAGCATTTAATGCTCTCGTCAGCGCATTCGTGGCTGTTTCGAAGTCACCAGGTTCAAGAATTTCGAGCTTCTTCACCGAGCCATCTTCATTTATCACGACAGCAAGCGCAGATTTGATTTTTGGTGGTTTCTTTTTCTTGAGCAACTCTTCGATATCATCCGGTGTCTTAAGCTTTGGCTGAATGACTGCGGCGAGACCGTCAACAAACTCGTCCACTTCTTTTTCTGTGGCCAGCGGCTTTTCTTCAGTTGGAGTTTCGTCAGTACCCGGCGCAGATTTTTTTACTATCGTCTTTTTGGTGTCGCCATTCCGTTTCGCGTTTCCGTTGGCAGTGAACTCACCAGCCATTGAATCCAAAAGTCCAAGAGTGATTTTTGGGTCATAACCTTTCTCAGGATCGAAAGCTCTACCCACAACCAAAACCGACTTGTTCTTTTCAGGAGAAGCATAGGCTGCGGTCAAAATTTCACGTGGTCCTTTCGGAGGCGCGTCATAGTTACCGACAAACCATTGCAAATTGTCATTGCCAAAGAGTTGGTTACCTTCGTCAATTTTGGCTGTTTCTGCCTTTGTGCGGCTGATTCCTTCGACAAATGGTGGCAAGCCGACAAAGTTCTCTAAGTTCTGAACCGGCGCCATATCATCCATGATCACAAACAGTACTCTCTGGTTGCTCAATTCAGAATTGAGTCCGAAAGATTGTGCCGGCTTGGTCAATTCGGAAGTGTCTTCGTACCAGTAACCGCCCACCGCAGTGCCTTGCAGTCCACCATACTTAGTTGCAAGCGCAACAGCTTTGTCGGAGCTTTTATGTGTTCTGTCTGTCGTCAATGCAGGATCAGTAACCGCCGGTGGTGGTGTTCCACCTCCTCCGCAGAATGCCATGCCGAAAACGGGCACACCAATTACCACAGCAGCAACTAAAGCCAGGTGTTGATTGGTGACGTTGTATTTTTTCTGTAGTTTGGCGATTTCTGAAACAGCTTTTGCTTTAGGGCCTTCAGCTTCTGGCTCGGCTGGAGGTGGCTCAATCACAGTGCCGCAGTTGAAGCATGGACCAACTTTTGTATTGGTTGAATAGCAATTCGGACAAACAAACTTCTCGAGCTTGTCCTTGTCCTGCGCTGTTGCA
>JBBQFO010000047.1:0-27832 GCA_038322035.1 Candidatus Obscuribacterales bacterium | reverse complement strand
GACAATAGACGTAGACCGCGACACGTCAATCACTTATTTCATTCAACAACGAATGCGTTCGCCAGTCACCAAAAGTGATTTGGCTCTCTTCGATAGTTTAATTGAACGCGATGGCACGTACAAATTTTGGGACAACGATTTCAAATCCCACGGACAAAATCAACTTGGCTTTGACCCGAAAACCAGAGACCTTTTGGTGATCGATTACGATTCGGTGCGCCTACCTAATTTAGTGCCCAAACAAGCTGCAGTCGGGGGCTCCACCTGGTTTGCAAGCCGTTATCTAGCCCATCATGATGATTGATTCATAGTGGTCTGAAGCGTCCTTGGATAATCGTCTAACGGTAAGACTGGCAGAAAAACAGAAATGGGACTGCTCCTCACCTTCAATCATCTAGCGATGGCAGCAGCTTGCTTCACTTTTCCAGACGCCTTTAGAAGCGTGGAATAGTCATTCAAAATCGGCTTCCAAAAACTTGCAGGGAGTGCGATTCGATCAACTGACCACGCTTCAATCCATTTTGCAGGAGCTGTTTTCTTCTCACCAGTATCACCTTCCAAATACACAAGAGCCATGCTTGCGTCCAAACAAATTTCCATTCGTTGAGCTGCTTGCAGTGGCTTGTGCGCGGCCGCGAGAGCTAATGCTTGCTTGCGACCTGCGGTGAGCATTGCTTTGATGTTGTTTGTATTGATGTAGTTATCTGGATAGAAAATCACGTGCTCATCATTGTCAAAATCATCCAATTGTTGATGGGTGCCGTTGAGAGCCAGTTTCATCAACTTATCAACTTGCTCCTGCGACGCATCGCCGTCTTTCTTCGAAACAAAAGAGACCTTGTTTCCATCCCAAGTGAAAGTTTGATTGGTATAGGCAGCACTACCTGGATACTGAGAGACAACTTCGATGCGGCCATTTCTGCAAATCACATCAGTTTTTGCCGTGTTGACCGCAAATTTGAGTGGCACTGGTTTCTTCCAAACAACTTTTTCGTTGGAAACACCTTGTAGCCATGCATGTTGAGGTGCATCGCTCGAACTGTCTTCGAAACGCACATTTAGCTGAACTGCACCATTCTTTTTCAATGAACCGGGAGTTATGAGATCAGCAGTGGTATCACCGAAGGTGGCTGTGCTGCAAAAAGTTGTCCATGCCACCATAAAAGAAAAAGTTGCCGACTTCACGTTCATTACTCAAACCTCAGTATTGATATCCGACTGAACATCTGACGATGATCACGTAAAAAATAGACGAAAATCATACCGCAATCACACAGTTAACTAACTGTTTATGAGAGCCACTAGTTTGAGGTTGCAGCAGCCGCATTTTTGGAGAGAATTGAATTGGCACACTGTCGGATATGATTTGCCGACTCCTGACGATGAGTTTCTTCCAGCAGCTTGGCGTAGCACTCCAACATCTGCCCAACCATTGTATCCTCGGCGCCAAGCGCTTTTGTCTGACCATCAATGGCCCGAAGGTAGTAAATCTCGGCTTCATCGTATTTTTGTTTACGACGCAAAATCTCCGCAAGATAGAAAAAGCAAGTTGCAATATCGGTATCTACTTGCGCATGAGATGGCTCCAGGATGCCAATCAAGCGCTTCAACAAAAGTTCAGCTGCAGAGAAGTTGCTTTCCAAATATCTCGATTGCGCCAAATTTTTCAAACAAATCAAGAGTTCTTGATTGTTCTGTGGACTCTCACTCTGCCTAATTGATAGCAAGCGTTCCCAAAGAACTGAGGCGTGCTCGTAGTGACTTGTCTTTGAATAGTGATGGGCTAGTTTCTGAATTGCGAGGGCATTGTCTGGGTGAGATGGTGGCAACCGTTTCTCATAAATCGACAAGGCATCTTTGTACAACTCTTCAGCCTTATCTGGCTCACCATCAGCCTCATGAACGTCAGCCAAATCGACCATCGTAGTGGCAACGATCGGATGTTTTTCACCAAGAATGCGACACTTGATCGAGAGAATGCGTTTGTACAAATTCTTTGCTTCGGAATATTTCTCACGTGCCGCGTTGAATTTGGCGAGGCTAGACATGCGCTGCAAAACTTCAGCGTCACTCGCTTCGATGGATTTCTCTTCGAGCTCGAGCAATCGAAGTTCCAACAAATCAACTGCCTGTTTGTCATTCAGCTCGTTCAACACGTGCATCAAATTGCGAATCACGTCGCTTAGTTCGGCGCTGTTTTTACCGAGACTGCTCTCCAAAATCGAAAGCGCTTGTTCCCAGAGAAAGCGAGATTGTTGAAACTTTCCTTGATCCTGATAAAGCTTGGCAAGGTTGCTCAAGCCGATTCCGACCTCGGAGTGCTTGAATCCAACGGCTTTTTCCAGAATTATCAGAGACCGTTTGTACGCCTTTTCCGCCTCTTCGTATTGCTTTTGACCGGCGTAAACGAGCCCGAGGTTGGCTAAACTGTTAGCAACTTCGGGATGGTCAGCCCCCAAAGCGTACATGTAGACGTTATTGAGCCGCTTACAAAGCGGTTCGGCCTCTGCATAACGCTCCTGAAAGAAGTAGAGCGCCGACAAGTTGTTCAAACTAGCGACGATATCCTCGTGAAGACTAGGTAGCGTGCGCTCACGGATCGTCAAGGAGCGGTCGTAGAGGGGTTCAGCTTTGTCATATTTTCCTTGCTCAAAATAGATTTCGGCAAGATTATCCAGAATATTAGCAATTTCAAGCTCGTCTCCTGCATCGTCTGCTTCTCGCAAAGCAGCATGCATGAAATTCTCGGCCTGACTGTAGCGCCCTTCTTGGAACGCCTCAGCGCCTAGTTCCGCAAAACTTTTCTGGCCTTCATTCATTGTTGTCGTCTAAACGGCGGAAAGATAATTGATAACTGCCCACTTAATCGCTCGAAGTATCTTAATTTTAGGGTTCTGTAGAGAGTTATTTTAGTGCAATTTCGGGGCATGAGCATTGTGACGCGCACACAATATCACGAAGAGTTTAATATTCAGCCTGGCTTACTAGTTTGAACGCAATCATATCCTTCGTTCAGGTGCCTTGAGCACCCCCCTTACCTTCGAACGAAGAATTGAGTGAGATCATCGAGCGATGACCGACATCAACGTACTAATCATCGACCACAACCCCGATGACGCCCGGCTGCTGCAGAAGCTGTTAGCCGATAGCGAGGTCGGCAGATTCGTAGTTGAGTGCATTGAAAACCTTCAGGATGGCTTGCATCGCCTCGAAAGAGGTGGGGTCGACGTTCTATTGCTCGACTTGTCCATGCCAGAAAGTCAAGGAATTAAGACTTTTCTGACGGTGCGCAACAAAACCGACAATATTCCAATCGTCGTCTTGACCGGTCTAAACGAGCACACAGTTGCGCTAGAAGCGGTCAAGATGGGTGCTCAAGACTATTTGGTCAAACGCGATCTCAACTCAAATTGGCTCAGCCGAGCCCTTCTTTATGCAATCGAACGGTTTACCGCCAACAAAGAAATCAAGACGCTGAACGAAGAGCTGGTCAGCGCAAGGGATGAAGCACTAGACGCGGCGCGATTCAAGTCAGAATTCTTAGCAAACATGAGTCACGAAATTCGTACTCCAATGAACGCAGTGATTGGTATGAGCGATTTGCTTCGACGCACCCATTTGAACGTCGAGCAAAGCAAATTCGTCGAAGTTATTAAAAGCGCAGGCGGCGCCTTGCTCAACGTTGTCAACGATATTTTGCTGTTCTCAAAAATGGAGGCGGGAAGTTTTCCGCTGGAGAATACAGAATTCGATGTCCTCGATGTTGTCGAAGGAGTGGCTGAAATACTTGGTGGACCAGCGAGGTTGAAGGATCTCGCTTTGATAACATTTGTCGATCCAACGGTGCCTCGAACGGTGATTGGTGACCCGACTCGCTTGCGTCAAATATTGCTTAACCTGGGCAGCAATGCCGTCAAATTTACTACTCAAGGGCACGTTCTTCTTACCGTCCAAAATGATTCAAACGCTGAAAACACACTGAAATTCGCAATCGAAGACAGCGGCTCTGGTCTCTCTCCAGACACAATGCAAAGGCTGTTCAAACCATTTTCTCAAGGCATGGAAAAAGCTGCCACCACCAACGGTGGCACCGGTCTTGGACTGGCCATTTCGAAATTGATGGTTGAACTAATGGGTGGCACAATCGGCGTCAATAGCATACAGGGCAAAGGTTCGACATTTTGGTTCAAAATGCCGATTTCGCAATGCGAAAAGCAATCACCAGAACTAGCCAATCCCACGGGAAGAATGCTTGCAGTCAATTTTACTAAGCTTGAACTGGAGTATCTCCACAAACTCACGACTCATTACGGCATGGAATTCGGTAGCGCTGCTGACCCTAAAGAAGCGGTTCTGGAAGTGGAGCGGTCTCGCAAAAACGGCGGCATCTATGACTTCGCTTTGATAAATGTCGACCCAAGCAATATCGATCGCGCCAGTGTTACAAATGACCTGGCAACCCTGGTCAATCAATTGGAACTATTCGGTATCTTGCTGACCAGTTTCGACCAAGCTGCACTTGGAGAAGACGCTGTCAAAGCGGGCTTCTCAGCATATCTAACTCGTCCGTTGAAACAAACCCAATTGCTTCAATGCCTAGATGATTTATCCAACGGCAAAAAACTATCACCTATCACTCGAGGCATGGAGAGAGGCCACAAGGACCGCTCACTGGATCCAACTCTAAGAGTGCTTGTCGTCGAAGACAATCCAATCAATCAGGAAGTTGCTAATCTCCAACTGAAAAAGCTAGGACTAACGGCACAAATCTGTAGCAACGGGCAAGAGGCAGTTAACCTCGTCAAGCAGCAAGAGTTTGACGTAATTCTTATGGACTGCCAAATGCCAGTAATGGACGGCTTCGAAGCGACGCGTCAGATTCGTGCATTGGGCCCTCAACTGAAAACAACTCCGATTATTTTGGCGATGACGGCCAACGCCATGGAAGGTGATCGAGAAAATTGTCTAGCCATCGGAATGGACGAGTATGTCGCTAAGCCCGTCACCATCGATGGCCTACTGCATCTACTCGGTACACTGCTGCCCAATCGATTGGTTGAGTTCAAGACTCACGATATTAAATTCCAACTGGAAAGGTCTTCTCGTAGTACCACTCTGATCAGCGAGGATTTGTCCACAAGCGTCACATCATCAGCGCGACAAGAAAGCACTCTGGACACGGAAATGCTGACTGCAAATTTTGGATGGGAAAGCGCATGCAGACTATTGACGATGTTTGTGGACGGAACACCTGCAATACTAGCTAAGCTAGACAAAGCGATCGACAATCAGAACTCTGCCGAAGCCAAAGCGCATTCACATGAGCTAAAAGGTTACTGCTCAACCATTTCGATGCACGAGATGGCAGCGCTCAGCAAACAAATTGGGGACGCAACTCGGACACTAGATTGGTCAGAAGCTCGCCAACTGTATGAGCAACTTGTCGAAACATTTGAAACTGCGCGATGCGAGATCGATTGCCTGATCATGATTCCTACTACTTCAACTTAAACGAGGCTCCGAATGTCTGACGACACAATTTCTATCTTTCTAGTTGAAGACAATGAACTGATCCGCTCTGCAGTTTCCGTAGCGCTAAATGGCATCCCGGGCTTCAAGGTAGTTGGACAAGCAGCAGACGGTGCCACTGCAATCACTGAGATACTTGCCAATCCACCAAATTTGGCACTAGTCGATATCGGCTTACCGAAAGTCGATGGCATTGAAGTTACCAAAACAGTGAAACAAGAGCTGCCGGGATTGAAGGCGATTATGCTCACCTCTCACGATTCTGATGAAGACATGTTTGCATCCTTTCAAGCCGGTGCAAACGGATACATTATTAAAGAGGGATTCAGCAAAGCAAAACTTGAAGTCGCTATCCGCACCGTACACTCCGGCAGCTCATGGCTTGACCCATTGATCGCTCAACGCGTACTGCAAGTCGCAGCAAACGCCGACAAATTGAATTTAACTCGCAACGAAAAGTCCTACTTGGAAAAAGTTGCAGATAGTGCATCGAAAGAAAGTCGCGCCGCCACAGACCAGGCGCATGCATTGAAAGAATTAGCCGACGACCACATGGACGAGGCCTGGGACTCATTTATGAATCGGCTGATGGGCTTCAAACAAGGCAGCGGCGAAGAAAGAAACTAACCCGCTGCACTCGACAGTCAACATCAAATTGCTTACGGCAAATCATCTCTTACCGGTGATGTGGCAGGAGCTGTACAAATTCGCGGGTAGAAGGCTCGGAGCAGCAGCAGCGGATTGCACTGTTGCTCGCTGCCAATGAAAAGGTACACAACGGTCACAAATTGAATTTAGTCTACCGACATCGCCTCGAATGATTGCAAACGCACCAACTGCCATAACAAAGCCTTCCAGCGAAGTTATTGTCGGGTTGCCTTTCATCGAGCAACTCCAAGGAGGATTTTTACGATGTCTGAGATAGTGCAAGAAACAGCAACAGATAGAGGACACAGATCTGTCGAAAAGGTGGTGACCGGAAGCGACGCTATCCCAGCGATCAATGACGAGATAAGTAAGAACCCGGGTGATACCAAAGGCAACAAGGAATTCTTGCAAGCGGCTTCAGCTGATCTGCTCACTAAAGGACTTCTGCCTGAAATGGCTGTTGATTTCGGCAAAAAACATTTCAAGGAACTTGATACAGACAAAGACGGCAATTTAAGCGAAGGGGAAGTACGCAGAGCCTTACAAAAAGGTCAAGACAATTTTAGCCCAGCAGAGCGGCTAGCAGGTAACTACCTGGCAGACAAGATCGCAGATCCGAAGAGTGGATTGACTTACACAGGCTATGGAAAAACTTCAGAATCGCAATTAGATCAATACAAAGAAAAGACAGCCACCAAATACGGTGAATATAGAGGTGGACAAGAAGCCCTTAAAGCGTTTGGCAACGATAAAGATTATGCAGGCCTCGACACAGACAAAGATGGACAGATCAGCGAAAAAGAGATGAAGGAAAAACTTGCCTACAACGACAGACGGTTGGGAGAGGACGACATCGGTCAAAAGACAAAAGAGAAGTTCGAGAAAGAGAATAAAGCACTGGACTTCATGACCAAGCATTTTAAAGAAATGTCTGTTGGCAACGGCAACGTCTGGGATAACAACCTTACTCAAGCTTCCATGCGTCAGTATGCAGTCGGCAAGCAAAATCCAGGAGCTCAAGAAGGACAGTACAGGGTTACCGACGACATGGTGAGAGGCTCTTCAGAAGCTGAAGCGAAAGCGGTTGCTGACGCGAAAGTGAAAGCAGATGGTGGAGTGAAGGCGAAAGCCGATGCTGAAGTGAAAGCGAAAGCCGATGCTGATGCACAAGCGAAAGCCGATGCTGATGCACAAAAAAAAGCGGACGCTGCAACAGCAGAGGGCTTTATGAAGAAGTGGGGACTCATAAAAGAAGATGCACAAGTTTGCTTGCCAGGTGACCCAAACTGCCACGTTGGTCCAAAAGACGAGTCTGATCCTAAGATCGACAAGCCAAAAGCAGAAGTGCCTGAACAAGAGGCACCAAAACTAGAGAAAGACCAGAAAGAAAAACAAGAAAAAGCACAGGAGAAACTAGATAAGCAAGAACCTGAGAAGCAAGAGAAGCCTCTGACAGAACTAGAGAAATTGGCCACCAAAGCTGGTGCCTCTACTCTCGACAATGTGGGTAAGGCCTATGAAGACGCCGCAAAAAATGGCAAAGGCGTAGCCATCATGATAGTGGGAGAAAATACACCTGGCTCCAAGGAACTTTTGGAAAAACTCCCTGAACTGCAAAATAAGAACCCAAATCTCAACTTTGTAGTTATCGACAAAGATAGAGTGAATAAGTCTGCCGACCCTGCATTGGCAGCTTGGAAATCATGGGTCGGCAAAAATCAATCGAGCAACGAGGCTTTCACGAGCGTCCAATCATTGAAGCTCGACTCCAAGGGCAATGCAATGCCAGACAAAGTGACTAGCACCCACTGGGGAGCCAAAATAGAGGAAGGACTGAAAGATCAAGCCCGCTATGCAGCAGGCGGCACACGACGAAATCTCAATCGTCCACCGTCTGAGACCAACAATACGGTCAAGGTACCAGAAGCGCCTGCGCCAGATGAGCAACTCAAAAAAGTTGAATCTACAAAAAACAACAACGACAAACCAAGCGATAGACGGAACGATAGACCGAGGGAAGTACAGTACGCGAGAACACAAGCCGATCTCGATGCGGCAATCAAAGCAAACACGGAGCTGGGTCTTCCTACCATAATCGACGTGACGAGAAGCAATGGTTGCGGGAACTGCGACTCCCAAAACCCAGTCATGGATAGACTCGCCAAAGACCATCCAGGACAAATTATCAAAATTGATGCTGACAGCCAACTTGGAAGGAGCCATTCCATTCCAAGAAGCACACTGCCAAACATCTTTGTTCAATCAAAGGATGGTCAAAAAACGGCGTATCAAGGGTTCCAACAAGAAGACGTGCTGCGCCGTGCCTTAAGCACAACCAACTAAACGCAAATCGGACTAAATCAATTGCATAGGCTGATAGTGCTAAACTATCAGCCTATGCAGCTAGAAGCACCAGACGAAATTTTGACAATTCTCTCCCGCGACGCGCGCACTTCTCCTGAGAAGATCGCAAAGATGCTCGGCAGGACTGTCGATCAAGTAACTGCGGCGATCGCTGAATTCGAAAGACTGGGAGTGATCAAGCACTACAAAACAATCATCGACTGGGAAAAAACAGGCGTTGAAAAGGTGATCGCCTTCATTGACGTCAAAGTGCATCCAGCCCGTGAAGTCGGTTTTGATAAAGTTGCAGAGCGCATTTATCGCTTTCCGGAGGTGCAGAGCCTGTGGCTCGTTTCTGGCGGCTATGACCTGCGCGTCGCGGTCGAGGGTGCCAATATCCGAGAAGTCGGCCGCTTTGTAGCCGAAAAGCTTGCGCCAATTGAGGGCGTGATGGCAACTGAAACCCATTTTCTCTTACGCAAATACAAAGAAGACCAGGTCGTTTTCGTCGATAACGAAGAAGACACAAGACTTGTCGTCACACCTTAAAAACATGAACAACGATCAGTCAGACAAGGTGCCACCACTTTCGAAAATCGCGCGGGAATTAGCGCCCAGTGGTATTCGAAAATTCTTTGACATTGCCGCAAAAATGCATGACGTCATTTCACTTGGTGTTGGAGAGCCGGACTTCGTCACGCCGTGGGGAATTCGCGAAGCTGGAATCTACTCCATTGAGAAGGGTCAAACCACATACACCTCAAACTATGGACTGATAGAACTACGACAGGAAATTAGCAAGCATCTCGATAAGAGGTACGGGGTGAAGTACTCACCGGATAGCGAAATTCTTGTCACAGTTGGAGTCTCCGAAGGCATGGACTTAGCAATGCGAGCGATCATCGATCCGGGAGACCAGGTGCTCGTTCCTGAGCCCTGCTATGTTTCTTATCGCCCCTGCGTTTCCCTCGCCGGTGGAGATCCAGTTGGTGTTGTCACCACGAATAAAGATGATTTCCGTGTTTCAGTCGCTCAGCTCGAGAAGTCCGTGACACCAAAGACCAAAGCAATAATCTTGGGATTTCCTTCCAATCCAACGGGCGCAACGATGCCCCGTCAGGCTTTGCAGGAGATCGTAGACTTCGCCGATAAGCATAACTTGTACATCATTAGCGATGAGATTTATGATCGCCTCACTTATGAAGGTGAGCATACTTGCCTTGCATCATTGAACAACGCCATGCAACGGACGATAACATTGAACGGTTTTTCAAAATCTTATGCCATGACCGGCTGGCGCATCGGATATGCTTGCGCACCACCCACAGTGCTTACAGCGATGATGAAAATTCATTCCTATACCGCGCTGTGCGCACCAATCACTGCGCAGAAAGCAGCACTCGAAGCGTTGAGACACGCTGAAAACGCAGTTGAAGATATGGTCATGCAATACAACCAACGTCGACGCCTGATTGTGGATGGATTAAATGCGATTGGATTGAAATGTCATTTGCCGGCCGGCGCTTTCTATGCTTTCCCAAGCATTGAAGCAACAGGTCTCTCCTGCGAGGAGTTTGCAGAGCGACTTCTCTATGAAGAACACGTTGCCGTCGTCCCAGGCACCGCGTTTGGTGAAAGTGGTGCCGGACACATACGATGTTCATATGCCACCAGCATCGAAAAGATCGAAATCGCCCTTGAAAGAATGGGAAGATTCGTCGAAAAGGTAGCGCCAGAACTGATTTCCAAAATAAAAGCGGACAAGACAACCGTTATCGGTACACAACCCGCTGCCACATAAAGGGCTGACCAATGAACTCAAATGCGAAGAAACTCGTTCTGGCCGCGTTCACCTCGTGCTTGTGCGCATCCTGTTCGAGCACGGCAACGGAGACCAGTACTTCAATCGCATCGGTAGGCGATCAAGCACCGGTAAAAGGTGATCTGGCCAGCGACTTGAAGATGTATTCAGCCAACATCAAGAAAGATCCCAAAGACGCTAAGTCTCACGTTGGTCGGGGCTTAAGCTACGAGAAGTTAGGCCGTTTCGACGAATCGCTGGCTGACTTTAACAGGGCTCTGGCACTTAATCCAGATGTTCCCGGAGCGCACTCGGGAAAAGCACAAACACTCCTATGGCAGGGCAAAATAGACGAGGCTATTGCCGAAGCGAATAAAGCAATCAAACAAGACGCCAAAGATTTGAGCGCGTGGGAGATCCGCGCCAATGCGTTGATAATTACGAACAAGCCACAACAAGCTCTGGATGACATTACCAACGCCCTTAAGATCAACGACAAACAAGCATCCGTCTTCGAGTTGCAGAGTCAAGCTCTGCGAAAATTGAAACGAGATAGAGAAGCTCTGATAGCAGTAAACAAAGCGATTGAAGTGGACGCAAATTTCGCTCAGTCATACAACAGCCGCGCTATCATATATAGTGGCATGAACAAAAACAAGGAAGCGATTGCAGACTTCAACAAAGCCGCCTCACTTCGCCCAGAGATTCCAGACATCTACCTGAACCGCGCTCTCTCTGAAATCGCCTTGAAACAATTCAAAGACGCCTTGACTGACTGCAACAAAGCAGTGGAGATGTCACCAAAAGCTGGAGATGCATACTTTCTTCGAGCCAAAGTCTACCGCGAGCTAAAGGACCTTTCCTCCGCAGAAAAAGACGAGAAGATGGCTGCCGCCCTTGGATACAAACCGCCCAAGACGTTAAAAATCTAAAAATTATTTGTGCTTACGTGGCAATGACGGCGTGGCAAACAGTTGAGATGGAGAGTCTACTGTCGTCACAGTCACTGTTGTTTTAATCGTCGTTTTACTAGGTGACTTTGCAGAGTTTTTCGTTGCACTAGGAGGTGGTGCAGGCTGTGCAAACAACAGGGACGGCAACTTAGGCGGACCAGTTGAAGGCTTCGGCGCCGAAGGTTGCGCGAACAAACTTGAATGTCCAGTTAAATGTCCGTCGGTGGCAACATCTGGATCGGGATCGCTTCCGTTCCTTTGTGGTGGCAAAGGTGGTTGAGCAAAAAATGAAGGCGGCATCGGCGGATATCTCAACGCTCCAGGAGGAAGAGTCGGCTGAGCGAAACATTCAGGTGGCAAGCTAGAAGTACCAGTTACCAGGGTGACCACAGGATAGTCAGCATACAGTTTCGCCGCCGTCGCACGGTCGCGAGGAGAGAGCGAAAAAAGCTGCCGCGGCGTTAACTTGAAGTACATAATATCCTTGACGTAGGGAGAGTGCCCTACGCCGATAGCATGACCAATTTCGTGCAAGCATGCACTTTTGATTTTGCTATCAGCAGCTTCAGTGCTGCGATCGAAATCATACGTCTCGATTTGAATCAACGTGTGAGTGATGATTTGATTTTCGTCGGCATCGACTGTAGTAAGTCCGGCAGCATCCCGCTTTCGATCCTTCTGAACGGTGCTAATAGCTTGCCCGACCCATTCAACGACGACATCAGCCTTTGACCTATCGGTGACCAGTTTGTACGAAACCTTGTTGCCCGAAGCGCTGCACCACGCGTCCAAAGCTTCCAAAATCAAGCGGCGATAAGTTGGTCGATAGTTTCGAACCCCTTTGCCTGAATCGATGTACAGCTTCAAGGGAAGCAAGGTCTGCTTCCATTTTTGAGCTTCTTTGTTGGCGACGATGTCGTTGAAATAGTCGCGACTCTTTATCGCACCGGCTTTCACTTTGTGGCTGTCGTCTTGCAAGTCTCTGATAATATCGAGAGCCCGCTGTTTAAACTGGGCGTCGGGGCTGTCTGCAATGAACTGCTCGAAGCAGTTTTGAGCCTTTACAAAGTCACCCATGTCTGAGTAACAAAGTCCCATCGTGTAGGAGGTGCCGGGAGAGCCACCATACCGCTGAGCAGTCTTCGCCTGCGCTATACCTCTTTCGGGATAGCCAAGCTCCCGATAAATAATCGCCAGGTTCTCATGAACCGAACCGGAATAGCGGCTAGGGTCGAACTTAGTGGCGGATTCGAGCAACGGTTTGGCTTCATTGAATCGATCGGCGGATATCAATTCATGCGCCTTTTCTAAAGAAGTAAAAATGCGTGACTCGGTTTGGTAGTCCAGGGGTGCGACCGCGTAGGCGGCACCAGCAAGGCAGGCCAGTGCCACAAAACAAGTAAAAACCGAATTCAGAAAAATGTCAGTGTATCGAGCCAACTTGAGCAATTCCTTTCTACCAATTTTCCCGGCGGACGCCCGCTTTTAACAGAAATACTTTATGAAGATTGGAGCGCCACCGGTGAGGTGAAAAGGAAGGCGTGCAGGAACGTCGATTCGCTTACTTCGAGCCATTCCTGGGCATGATGTTTTGGTCCCAGGGACGCCAGTCGACATGTGTACCGCAGCAGATTTAGACCGTCATCAGCCTATCGAGCACTGCCCGTGGTGCTGATCAAAGACAGTGAATGAATTTACGCATCTGGCAAAAGATTTTGATACTGATGTTGATTCCGATCTCGTTTGAGGTCGCGGCTACAACGTTCCTTGTTCAAATGTTGAGTTCAACACAGAAAACTGCAGACCGTTTTCGTAATTGGAGAAAAATACTCTCTGATTATCACATGATGCAAAACCATTTCAACGCCGCGGCGATCGATATCGCAACGCTAGGCGTTTATCGAAAAGATGGACGTCCACCGGATTTTGCAGAAGATAAACATCGCATCGAGCTCGCCGAAGTGGCAGTAAAAAGCGCTGCAGATATTCATCCAAATGTGCAGGAAGCGCTTAACCTCGCACCAGCAGTTTTCGAGCACGCAATTCATCTGATCGAAAAAGCACAGAAGAATTACGAAGACCCAACCATTCCTCAAAGAAAAAAAGGCTCTCTTCTCAAAAATGAAGTATTCAGCTTGCTTATGGAAAGTGATCCCCTGGTCAAACGCATGGTCGACGTCGAAACATCGATGGACGTTTTGGCATCATCTGTGCTGGAAAAGTCACGCTGGATGGTGATTATGTCTTCAGCGATTGCCTTTCTCTGCAGCCTGCTGATCTCACTTTTCGTTGGACTCACCTTTTATAGAAGCTTCGGCAAACGATTGCAACTGATTGAAGGTAATGCCGAAAAAGTAGCTCTCGGTCAAGCACTTCCAGCACCACTGACCGGTGGTGATGAAATAGATGAACTGGACAGAACTTTGCACAGCGCGGCCCAGTTCGTAGAAAGTGTTCATCAAAAAGAATTTGCAGTGTTGAACAAATCTGTAGATGTTTTATGCAGCATCGACAATAGATTTAAAATCATTTCGATCGGAGAATCAGTTAAAAACTCCTGGTTTTACAGCGTCGGAGACGTGCTCGGGCGCTCAGTATTCACACTGCTCCCAGAGACAGATGCGGCGAGAGTGCGCACAATTTTGAGCGCAGCCGACGCCATGGAAGCTGAGCACGATTTCGAAACAGAATTTAACTGCGGTGACGGAAAGTTGCGAGACTTCGCATGGAAAGTTCGGTGGAATCCACAAGAAAACAAACATTGCGTGCTTCGCGACATCAGCGAGCGCAAAAATGTAGAACGGGCAAAGCAGCGGCTCCTGGCCATTGCCAGCCATGATTTACGAACACCACTGATGTCCGTATCAGCCAATCTCTCATCTCTGGCTGCCGGGAGGTTTGGCGAACTCGATCAAAATCTCCAAACTGCGTTGACCAAATCAGAACAAGATTTGGACAAACTGATGGACCTAATTCAGTCACTTCTTGATTTAGAACGAATGGAATCAACCATAGCGAATTTAGAATTGAATTGCGTAAGCGCACTTGATGCGACTCTCGAAGCAGTCAATGTGGTTGAATGGCAAGCTCGTGAAGCGAATGTGCAAATTGTCCCACCAAGCAGAGATCAGTCAATCCTCGCTGACTCGCGTCGAGTCACCCAGATAATCACAAACCTATTGCAAAACGCGCTAGAACAATCATCGCCGCAGCAAACTATTACATACAACAGTGCGACTGGGTCAGCAGTGGCCTATATCGATCGCTTGGTGAGGCATTTGTCTCCTTTGATGGTATTGCGGCCAGATCCGATATGGAAAACCAGCTCCTGGACCGTCAAATCGATGCCATACATTTAGATCTTGCAAAAATTCCAGAATACCAGGCCGACGATGCCGAACTGGTCAAATCAGGGAAAGATCTCATGGACGTCTTCCACTTTTTGAAAGTAGAGCGACAAAACCATCGAAAGCATGAAGACGTATCTCCACAGGTACTCAATCTTGCCAATTAACTGACCGAAGTGACCAACAAAATTGTTGCTGCAGAAAACGAGCGACACGAGAGAAATTCTGACACCAAACGTCGAGTCGATATAATTCAGACAGTCTGAATCGCCACTACATGCAGTATCGTACTTACTATATCCTGGCCACTCTCTGTGCCTTCAACACTCGCAAATTAGTGGACCTAATCACGGCAAACGCTAACCGATTTTCTCGCCGACAACCACTGGAAAAGCCGATGCAGGGCGACGACGATTTGGCGAGAGTGGACCAGATCTTTCACGTCATGGATCACGCAATTAGAGAAGCAGAACAACGGGAGCATGCGATTATCGACAATTCCGCAAATCTGATCTGTTCCTTAACTAGTGATGGCGATTTTGTCAACGTCAATCCATTCGCTAAACAACTACTTGGTTACGCACCTGAGAAATTGGCGAAGCTATCGTTGATGGATATAGTACCGCCCGAAGAGGCGCTCTATTCAGACGAGCAACTTTCGGCTTCGTGCAAAGTCGAAGGCACACGCACCTTTGAATTGAAACTTCTAGCAAACGACAAAAAAATTATTGAAACATCATGGTCGTCATTCTGGTCCGAAGCAGACAAAAGTTTATTCTGTGTTGTCAGTGATATTACCGAGCAAAAGAAAGTAGAACGGCCGAAAGAAGATTTCATAGCCATGATCAGCGATGAACTGCGCTCTTCTCTTATGTCCGTTTCTGACACCGTCTCGCAGAGTATCGGTGGAAAGTTCGGCACGGTGCCGGAGGCAGCGCAATCCGTCTTTGTCTCAGTAACTCGCAGTTTGAATAGACTGATTCGACTGGTTACAGACTTGCTGGACTTTGAAAAACTGCAATCAGGACAGATGAATTTCAACAAGCGACGCACAAGCTTGAGCAGCGTAATGAAGCAGGCCGAGCAGGAAGTCCTGGCTCACGCCACCAAATCAAACATCCGACTCCACACCGAAAATTCAACGGACTTTGTTCACGCCGATGGGGAGCGCATCACCCAGTTGCTGGTCAACTTGCTGTCTAACGCGATCCGATATTGCAAGACTGACGGCGTTGTCTCAATCGTGGCCACGGAATTGAAAAACCACGTCGAGGTGAGCGTGATCGACCAGGGACCCGGTATCCCAGCCGACTACGTAGAGAAGGTATTTACTGCCTTTGAGGTTGCTCCTCAGAGTAAACAGACAAAAGAAGGAGGCAGTGGTCTTGGACTGGCAATCAGTCGCTTGATCGTCCTCGGACACAAAGGCACCATATATGCTACCAATGAACCTTCTGGAGGAGCGCGTTTTACTTTTACACTGCCATATGCAAATTGAAAGATAATGCCACCGGAATAGCAGATTTCAGGGTAAAATAGCAGCGCGGTTCAGAGAGTATTCCGATGGAAATTGAACTTAGAAAAAACAGCCTCTTCTCACTCGAACTCCTCAAGGAGTCCGGAACTCTCAGCCTTCAGCAGGCCTTTCCTTTAGTCAGCGCCTGGGTTGTTAGCCTGTTTGGACCAGTTATTCTCATGGGCGTAGGTGCCTTGGTCGGCTTGTTCATCGATAAAATGATCTTGCACACCAAAGACGCTGGTCCAGCAAGCTTGCTTGGACTGTTGGTACCGGGACTTTTGATCGGTGGCTTCTATGCCGGGTGGGTCTTTATTACCTTAAAGATCGCCAAACGAGATAAAGTCAGCATCGGAATGTTAGTCCGACCTATCTCGCAAATGTTTTCAGCAGCAGCGGTCCTGATCTTGTCGACTATTGCAACGGCCCTACCATCGTTCACAATGATAGGTGTTGTGCTCAGTCCCGTAATCTTTCTGAAGTTTCAGTTAGCTCCTTATTTTGTTGTAGATCAGGGCTTGGGTCCAATTGAATCGATGAAGCGTAGCTGGGTCGAAACTAACCGCATCTGGATTCCATTAGCAATCCTCGATCTGTGTTTCTTTGGCATCAGCACTGCACTCAGTTTCACTTTGATCGTTCCGTTTGCTGCGTTCATGATTCAAAGCGTAGCGACAGCACTTGTTTACATGCGCTGGGTATGCAACGACGAACTTGACGAAATTGAGATGGGAGAAGATTGAGAGAGTGGAAATAGCAGCTTCAAACACAAGAACAGTTAATCGCGATCGATTAGAGTCCTTGATCTTAAAAGAGCAAAAACGCTTTGAAGAAACGCATCCAAAGTCAAAGGCTCTCTTCGAAGAATCAAAACAGTATTTACTCGGCGGAGTGCCGATGAATTGGATGGTACGCTGGGCCGGCTCCTTCCCAATTTTCGTCGACCGAGCTAGAGGCGCACACTTCACCGACGTTGATGGACATGAATATGTCGACTTGTGCCTTGGTGACACTGGTGCAATGACCGGGCATGCACCACAAGCATCGCAAGACGCAATAATCGAAAGAATCAAGAAAGGCACCACTTTCATGTTGCCCACCGAGGACGCGCTCTGGGTAGGAAAGGAATTGACGCGCAGGTTCGGGCTTAAGTATTGGCAAATCGCTATGACCGCCACAGACGCAAACCGATTTTCAATTCGTCTAGCGCGGAAGATCACCGGACGAAAAAAAATTCTCGTCTTCAATTGGTGCTATCACGGCACTGTCGATGAAACGTTCATCACTTTGGAAAATGGCAAGGGCGTGCCACGGAAAGGCAATCTTGGCCCTCCAGTCGATCCTGCAACGACTACAAAAGTGATTGAATTCAATGATCTAAAAGCACTCGAACAAGCATTGGCTTCGCAAGAGGTTGCCTGCGTGCTAGCTGAGCCCGTGATGACCAACATCGGCATCGTGCATCCAGAACCAGGTTTCCATCAAGCTTTGCGTCAGATCACAAAAAAAACAGGAACGCTGCTAATCATTGATGAGACGCATACAGTTTGTTCCGGACCTGGTGGATATACAAAACTCCATGCACTGGAACCAGACATCCTCACAGTCGGAAAACCGATTGCGAGCGGCATCCCAGCAGCTGCATACGGATTCAACGAAGAAACTGCACAACGCATACGAGACAACACACCTATCGATGAGTCCGATACCAGCGGCATCGGCGGCACACTTGCCGGCAATGCCCTGTCGCTTGCGGCGATGCGGGCAACCCTTGAGCACGTTCTTACCGATTCGGCATACGAAAAGACAATTCCACTAGCAACACGATTTGCACAAGGGGTTGGGGACGTAATCCGCGAGTTCAGCTTACCCTGGACCGTTCAGCAACTTGGTTGTCGCGCCGAATACTGGTTTCGAGAAACACCACCAAAGAATGGCGGCGAAGCGGCAGCTGCCATTGACGGACCAATGGACCTCTATATGCACCTATTTGCCCTGAACCGCGGCATCCTCATGACTCCGTTTCACAACATGGCGCTAATCTGTCCTGCCACCACGGCCGGTGATATCGACAGGCATACTGAAGTCTTCCGTCAAGCAGTGCAATCCTTGCTGTCCGACTAAACTCGAAGCTTCGCTATGGAGCGTATCGACTGCTTCTTTCCTAAATCCAATAAAACGTCTGTTTCATATTGGCAGCATCAGCATTCAACTGGAAGATTACATGCGCATCGCGAGGCGGGTCCAGGCCTTCCGGCAAGATATGACCGTTACGAAATTGCAGCTCCTCAGAGATTGCAGAAAAAGTATTTGCTGATACTGTGACACCGGCAACTTCACGCTTGTGAATCAGAGTGTCCAGAACCAGACGCATAACAACATTGGCCGCAGCTTTCGTTTGTTGGCTTGAGAGCGACGATTGAAGAACATGTATCTGAACCACAGCTCCGGGCGGCAAATCCAAGTTATTTCTCTTTTCTACTCCGATTGCTTTTCCATCATGAAACCAAAATCGCTCATAACCGATTTTATTCTGGTCGTCACCTGGTTTGAAGGCGAAGACTGATGCTTTCACAACCGAATGTATCTTGAAACTTTCATGCTCGAATTCTTTATCAACTGAAGTCACCTTCGCTTGCAGCACAAGTGCGGGTTTGTTTTCCTTGTCCGCTTTGGATGCCGCACGCTTCGATTGACCTGGCATCAAAGGGCTTGGTGGCGACAAGAGCGGAGCTGTTCCCGCCCTTGAATTAGAGGCACAAACGAGGTAAAGTCCGATCGTCAGACAGCTAGCTTTAGAAATTAATTTGATACCGAGCATGGTGCATCCTATTCGTTGATGTAATAAGCCAAAGTTCTTGGGTCTCTAGATAAATTTTCCCACTGCGAGCGTCCGGTCATCGACAAAGTGACTGGTTTAGTCAGCCCGGCGACGTCGATGGCCGTGCTCTTGAACAGCGGGTCAGCCGAGCAATTCATCTTAGTTTCCAGGGAATATATACATGGCGCATTTTTACCACCAGGCAGCCACTCAGTGGGCACAACATCACCTTGTCTGACAGCGACAGATCTGGTGCCATCACTGCTCGAGATCAAAAGAGTCAATTGTTCACCGCTGGTGGTGACGCCACATTTGGCAAGGGTATTCTTCCACCGGGTGTCGCCGGACATAACCTTATATGATTCGTTTCTCGTGTCACAGTGTGAGAGCCGATGAGTGAGTTCAGAAAGGACGCCGTTGCTGATCATGAAACGTACAGGTAGAAAGGCGATATTAAAGATTGGAATGAGAAGAAAACAGACCAGAACACATGTGCCCGCAGCGAATTCGCTCATCGCTGTAGATCCTGTTTTGGATCGCTGCTTACGACTGCTCATAACTTTCCCCTTGATTCCAATCTATCCACGCTTTTTGGCTAACGGCAGCGCCAGAAAAATTAGGGGGGGGAGAAAGCCAGCTGAACAGTATCCGAATTAGTGGCCCGCTCCATTGTGCGCCATTTTGCACCTTACTCCTAAATACGGAACATTCGCAGTCAGACAAAGTACAACTAGACAGGGATGGGTTTAAAAGTGAATCGCAAAAGTATAGAGTCACGGCGCAAGGGACAGGGATTAGCCGAGCTGTGCGCGGGTTTAGTAATAGTGATTCCGGTCGCCCTCGCTTGTGTAGATTTAGGCACCATCGCTCTTGGCGCTACAGTCAATGACAACATATGTCGAGATGCCGCTAGAGCTGCAGCTTCTGGACCTCCCGGTCTACCAATTGTGGGCAGCGCCCGCTCCGTTTCACCGAGCCAGGCACCTTACCAACGGGCGCTTGCCGTGGTACGGAACCAAACACCCAAGAATTTGCCCATTAAAGTTGGAGAGCAGATTCAGGTTGTGGAAACTCTCCGCGATGTTCCCTCTGCGGATGTGGGCGGAGGAATTGATGGCGATGTAAACGTGTCTACATCTGCTCAGATTGTGCCACCATTTTTGATCAGTGCCATTACAGGACCGAATGGAATTACTCTCAACTCCAAACATATTGTGCCTTACACATATACGGTTCCTCAGGCTCCGTAACTAGTTAAACGGTGGCAGAAAGCAGCGCGCCACCAACCTAAGTTGGTAGCGCGCTAACTCAATAATTTCGCCAGAATTAAGAACTAATAGCCGGAGCCGTTAATCAACTGTGAAAATATAGATGGTCGTCCACTGTTTCCGTAATACTGGGTGCCGTAGCCGTAAGGCTGGTAGCCATAATTACTGTTGTAATAGTTGGTGTTATATCCATCGTTGTTGTAGTTGCGGTTGTTGTAGTTGCCGTTGTTGTAATTGTTGTAGTTGTTGTAACGATTTCTGCGGTGGTGGCGTCCATTATTGTTGATGTTGTTGTTACCGTAGATGGTTCCATTTACATAAGGACTGTAGATGCCGCCAGTAAGCGGGCTCATGCCGTTTGCGACGTTGTTCGCATACATCTGCACCGCTAGGTTGTTTAGATACTTCTGTTGGTTATTGTCAGCCTGCGCTGGTGCACTAAACGACACACCTGTGACCGTCAACAGAGCTCCAACAAGCAGACTGGATTTGATAAAGCGATTCATGGGTCTTCCTCCTAATTTGACCAACTCAGTTACTTTGAGCTGTCTGAAAAGGGAGACGCAAAAGGTGTCCAATTTGATTCAATTAAAACATTAAACCATTTGGTCAGTTAATTTCATGAACTGCTGAGCTGTTCGTTAGTTACGCGACGGTTCTTGGGCAACAAAGTTCGGAACGAACGTATGCACGCCACCAGTTGGGCTCTTGGTCAAAGTAGTGGTGAGCAATCCATGATCAGACAATCCTCGAGTTACCTTTGGATTTTCGAAGAAAGGTCGCACTTCAGGATTCGACATCAACCATGGAATATTCTTATAGAAGAATCCATCCAAACGTCCGCCCATTGATTGAGTCGATGTGCCATCGGTCGGGTTGAGGAGCTTGAAACCAGCATCGGTGAGTGGTTTCAACTCGTTCGACTTATTGAGGATAGAGTTCCAGTCACCAGCGATGATACCAGAGAAATCTGGACCGAGAACAGTAACGAGTCGGCTGGCTTGCTCTGTCCGTACTGGGGCGGTCTGCTCTGGACCGCCTCTCATGGACTTAAGATGAACGGTCACGGCCGAGAATTTTTCTCCAGTGGCAGTGTCTTGAAGATCAACTCGGAACGCCGGTCTGAGATCAGGAATGTTGTTTACGTTTGCAATTTCTTCGTAGGTCGTGGTGCCAAGGACCTTAAGACGTGGATGCACCAGGAAGCCGACTGCTTGTCCTCTGCTGTTGTCTCGTGAGATTTCGAAGTTGTATCCATTGTCTTGAGCAATCTTGGCTAAACCGTCAGCATTTGCTTCTTCGACAAACATCAAGTGGTGGCGCGGCACAATTTGCTTATAGGTATCTTTGAAATAGGCAGCTTTGTCGCCCGTGAGGAATTCCATATTCCACTCACCGAGGATCAAGTTGCCATCTGCAGCCGCCATCGGCATTCCTTGAACGCTCTTTCCAACTTCGCTGGCGACCACGCCTGCATCAGGAAGAGGTCTCGGCTTTCCTTCTTTAAATACGCTTAGCTGATCGAGATTGGTGGCATCTGGATGATAAAAGCCACGCTGAACGATTTCCTCGGGCGTCAGTTTAGCGAACTCTTCAGTGGTAGGGTAGTTCGGACGGTTGTCGCGAATCCACTCAGAATAAGCCTTGGAGAGCGCATGCAGCTCCATAGTTTGTGGCACGATTTTTTCAGCGGCACCAGGAACGTTCTCGCTAATGATTCCGTTTGTGCGAACTTCGAGGTTTGGTGCTCGCTCGCCGGCCGCAGCTGGAGCTGTTTTCGTCGAAAGACGCGTAAAGCTCTCATGCGCCAGTGGCATGACCGAATTTAACGTCATGCCTTGAACGGCGGATTGTAGAACTTTGTCGATTGGTGCAAGCTTGCCATCAGAGAAGAGTTGCGATCCTTCACTGATTACGGCACCGCCGGCAAATCCAGTGATCGGATAAGCGACTAATTTCTGAGCCAATGGCAACTCCCGACTGAGCATGTTGCCTTTGTCGAATACCATGAAGCCCAGCCCCATCCCGATTGCATTGCCGAGTCGGGTGTGACCTTCTTCAGGCTTCTGCATACCGCCGAAAGCTACGGCACCGGTTATGTTAGCAGCTCTTGTCGAGGTAAGCATCGGGCTGAGCGCTTCTCCGACTCTAGTGCCGGCAAGTGCGCCATCTGCAGCTCTAAAAACTTTTCCCGCACCGGCGCCAGCCAGTAAAAACGGAGCTGCGGCGCCAACGCCGCCAGATAGACCTTGAACGAACCAGTTGACGCTGTAAGGCTTAGCCTCGTCCACAGACAGATGGACTTCAGGCAGGTGAGCCACGTCAGCGGCTACATTATAAATAGCGAGAGGACCGGCATTCAACGCTGGGTCGAGAACATTATGCTGAGCCCAGCTCAATGCTCCGTCGGACTTGTGTAACTCACCTGATTCACGAGGAATATCTGGCATTTCTGCACCGCCTTCTCAACTAGCCCTGAGAGTGTCGCTTTTTGTAGCATCGTCCTCAATGGGGTATCTACGATAAGGCTCGTAATTACCACAAGGGCGCTAAACTATCTCCAGTCAACCCTGGAGTGCAAATGGGCCCGACTCGTGGCAAAAGCATCTAACGCCCACCACCAGACGAGTCCAAGCCAATGGCCATGGAGGAAGAAATCTACGTTCCAATCTACTCACACCTATATATAGAACATCATTGATTGGGTAGCCAAAACCAATGTGCTGGAACCATTAGCCGAATCGGTGATGGTGGCAACAGGTTCACCACAAAGCATGACGTTTACAAGCCGCGGAATTGTGATCAAAAAAAGTGGTATCACTAGAAAGTGATACCACCGAAGAATTTTGAAGATCGTTAGTAAATAGATGCCACCATATCTAGTGGAATGATTTCATTATCGATCGAGTGAAAACTGTTGCCTGCACAGGCATTTTCAAAGATCCTCGGAAGAACCACATACCGCCTACAATAAGTAGCACTCCAAGTACAATCGAAATCTGCGCACTGGGAGCCATCGGTGGCGCGCCTGTTTGTCTACTTCTTAAGTCTGACATGAGAGCCTCTAAAATACTGATAGCTACTACTAAGCGTCAAGAAGATCACTTGGCGACGAGATTTCTTTAAACATTGACTTCATTAAGACTAGCACTGATTTCTTTCAAGTTACTGACATGTTAAGGATGATTATTCCGGGCTAGATCTTAAGCGTGGTCGACAACTTTCGCTGTCAGCTTTTTTAAAAGACAAAGGCACCAAATAAGGTGCCTCTGTTAATCATACTTTTAAACTCAAAACATTTTGTTGATGCTTGTAGAGTATCCTATGATTTCCTTTGCAGCGAACGCTGTCAGGCTTATCTATAACTGCGGCGTGCCGACTTCACTTCTCTGCGAATAACTTCTTCAATGTCAGAAGAATCGACTACAGAGTACTCAGCCAACCACTCGGCTCTCATTTCGTTGTAGATGCCGGAGCGCATTGCTGGATTGTGATCCATCATGTGCAGGCATTCGGCGACTTGGGTTGGTAGATCGGTAAAATTGTCGCTCATTTGGACATCCTCAAAACTGCTGGTTTACTGTGTTTTACTGGTTTGCTGGTCAATGCATGAGAATCTCAGCGCTGCTTTTAGTTCAGCTGCGCATTGTGGTCGGACCGAGAATTTGTTTTTGCAGATGCATTGCCCTGCTGCTAGTTTTATGCCCGCACTAACGGTTCCTAATCACATCGGCAAAAAATACTTTAAAAGCCAGCCCTGTGGGGCTTAAACCCATGTTCCAAGATGTTTAGCTGTAGATTTAAGGTTTGAAATTCAAAGATTTTCTAGAAAAAACTAGTTTTCAAGCGGAATTTGGGGTTTCTTTGCCCTCAAAATTGCTGTTTGAAAAAGAGGCTCGGTTTAAGCCCGAAATACTCAACTAAGTGAGTAGAGGAATTTTGGTAGAAATTGAGCCCTGTGACGATCATCGGGGTCTATCCAAAAACTAAAGCGATATCGGTTTAGCGTTTTTTTTTGGGTTTAAAGCGATATCGGTTTACCGCAATTTTTTGCGGGGCATTCCCGAGGGGCATGCAGCGCGGTCCACACCGACTGAAGCGTCCAGCCATCTCCTGACGTATACAAGAATGCGGGCTTCACGCGAACCTCCCTGGCGACAATCGTCCACAGGGTCAGCCATGAGCCCATGCTGCCCTGCTCGGATGGACCCCTGAAGGGGCGAATACTAAGTTCTTGACGATGACGGGTATGGCTATGCCCCCGGTCAGTGGGCATCCGATGTCCATGAAGTCGCCTAGATACTCATCATCTATGCCGTCTAGACAGACGATTGGGACTTCAGCCAGTTTGGAGCGCAGAGCTTGCCCCAGGGCACTCGCCACATCATTAGTGCAAACGACGACCAACGGACCTTGGGCCCCGAATTGCAAGTATGACCGGGCAAACAATTCGGCCCATGACCGGACTACAGCGCACCCAACACGTGGCACATATGGCGCCGACAGGGCTATACATGTCAACCGCCAGTCCAAGTCTTGATTTTTCAGTGCTGTAGACATCATGGACAGGAAATCATCCACCGAGGGCGGTTCAGAGCATCCCGTTGACGAAGGAAGCGGAAGCCTGAGAACTGGTAAGTTCCTTAGAGGCAAGGCACCCTCGGTCACGGATACAGTCGAGCCGCTCAGCTGGAGACTGTGTATTCCAGCACCCAGGACTGTCGCTCGTATGGGGTGCTCAGGGATAAGGAATTCGATGCGTCTTGCCTTCAGTTCATTGACCAAAGCTCGCGCTAGAAAAACTCCCAGATCACCGTATTCGGTATCAGATTGAATTGGCGAAGCAGCCGCCATGATTTCAGCAACTCCACCAGAAAACCAGAATTCATCGATCTGCTCATCCATTCGCAATGGTGGTGTGACCAGAAGTGGATGAACATAGTCGCTTATACTGAGCATGTCGACCATACACTTAGATGCATAAGCGGCAATTTGCTTCGCTGCTGCAGAGCTGATCCTCTCTCCAGGTTGAAATGACAGGCCGGCATTATCCCTTGCGATTCGACCCGATTCGCTGAACTTCAATACCTTCAAGTCATCGCTCAGACACAACATTCTTCCTCCGAGAGCTATCGCCGCCGTCGAGGTAACAAGACCGTTTTTGAATATGGCAATGTTTGTCGTGCCACCACCGATATCGATGTTGCACACCACTTTATGTTGGATTTTCGAATGGTCAGCAGCTCCAGATCCTCGACCGGCCAGCACGCTTTCGAAGTTCGGACCTGCGCTGGCAACCACGAATTGACCTGCTAATGAGGAAACTCTCTCAGCCACTATTTCTGCATTGCGGATTTTAGCAGTTTCGTCCGTCACGATTATGGCACCAGATACGATATCACTAGGTTTCAAGTTTGCGAGTTGATATTGTTCTTCAAGAAATGAAAATATCGCATCTGCATTAATCGAGCCGTCTTCACAAAGGGGGGTCAAGCGGACTGGGCTTTCGTAAAATTTCTCGCGACGGTTAATTACTACTCGCTCTGGTTCTGCGGCCCTCGATAGGTTGGAAAGAAATAGTCGATTGATAGTTAAATGAGTAGATGTCGTGCCGACATCGATTCCGACACTCAAAATCGGCTTAATCGACACCGCTCCTCCAATCAATCAACAAACCGCAATTAGCTTGTGTAACTTTGCTGCAATTTCACTCCGGACATTTTCAAATTCAGAATTCTTTTGGCAATCTGAACGATGTGAGCACCAGCTTCAACTGGCAAGGTGCCAAGTGCATGAATATTCGAGACAACCGTACGGTCAGAACTAATCGTGCTAGGACTTGGATTGTAAGTCAAATACGCGCTCATGCTGCCTGGAGTTGATAAGCCAGGACGTTCTCCGATCAAGTTCAGGGCCAACTTCATACCGAGAGCGTGGGCAATTTGATCGGCAACGGCAACGCGTCCATATTTGACCACGATCGGCACACTGCAAGTGATTCCCTCAAGCTTGAAACCGTCAATCATCATCGGCAGAATATCGCGAAGATTGTCTTCAATCGCCTGAGATGAAAGTCCGTCACAAACAACAATTTGAACGTCGAGGTTTGAGGCACATGAAGATTTTAGTCGCTCTAGAGTATTGGGATGCGTGCACTTCCCTTTCGGTGGATAGGCAATGAAATCTAATTTGTTTGAGGCTTGCGTCTGCACTAGCTCAAAACTTTGCTCGCGCACATAATCAAGAAGACTCTCACTAAACTCGCCACTAACGGCATCTTTGGCCATGGCGTGGTCTTGGCGAAACTTAAGCCACGATTGAGTTCCCGGTCTCAGTCCAGCTCGACCTACGCCCACTCGTGCCGGAGTTGATAAGCGCAAATCAGCTAACGCATGGTTTTCTTTAGGGTAAGTTCCCCAACGTGACATAGATTGCCTCATGAAATTCGCCATAACAAGTTACACTATATTCGCTTACTTTTACGAGTTTCATGGCATTTTATGGTCTCTTCAGCGAAGCTATCGTGCACGATTAGCAAGCAGCGATTTTCATTCGGCAGCATCAAAGAAGTGCTAGCGAAAGCGAATGAGGAAAAGGCAGGCGATTCGCTCGCTGGCATTGCCGCGCACACTGAATTGGAAAGAATTGCCGCGAAAAGTGTACTTTCAGAATTGACCATGGAAGCGATTCGAAATGAGCCGGTCGTTCCATACGAAGAAGATGCCGTGACTCGGTTGATTGATGACTCAATCGATGCGAACGCCTGGGGAAAAGTAAAGAACTGGACGGTCGCAGACTTGCGTGAATTCATTCTGCAAGCTGAAACAAGTGACATCAGTGCCATCCGTCAGGCATTGACCGGCGAAATCACAGCAGCAGTGACTAAGTTGATGTCTAACCTGGACTTGATCAGTGCTGCAAAAAAGTGTCAGGTGATCGCCACCGCGAACTCTACCCTAGGAGCCTCAGGAGTGCTGGGCGCGCGCCTGCAGCCAAATCATCCGGCAGACTCGACCGAGGGCATTTTGGCGTCAATTTACGAAGGTCTTTCATACGGAATCGGAGACGCCGTGATCGGCATCAACCCGGTCTACGATACGCCGGAATCCGTGGAGCAATTGCTTCACTTGACTGACAAGGTGATCGACAAATTGCAGATACCAACGCAAAACTGCATCCTCAGCCACATTACAACACAGATGCAAGCAATTCAAAGAGGCGCACCAGCAGGTCTGATCTTCCAGAGTATTGCCGGAACAGAAAAAGGTAACACCGCATTTGGTATCACACTAGAAATGCTTGCGGAAGCAAGAAATTTGGGACTGGCGAAATGCAAAAACAAGGGTCGCAAACCGATGTATTTCGAAACTGGACAGGGCTCGGAACTCTCTTCGCGGTCGAACTACGACGCCGATCAAGTCACCCTTGAAGCTCGATGTTATGCCCTGGCGCGCACCTTCGATCCATTCTTAGTCAATGACGTTTGCGGTTTCATCGGACCAGAATATCTGGCGGATGGACGGCAGATGATCCGCGCCGGACTCGAGGATCATTTTATGGGCAAGCTCCTCGGTGTGCCAATGGGCATCGACGCTTGCTATACCAA
>JBBQFO010000046.1:0-27839 GCA_038322035.1 Candidatus Obscuribacterales bacterium | reverse complement strand
GCTTGTATCGCCATGGCTGGATGTACTTGAATTGCGAATGACAGGATAGCTACTGCAATTCCAGCGCTAAAAAGGACATATGGCGCGAAGTAGTGCTTTCGTTTCAAGGCTACGATAGCGGCTCCGCCTGTAAGAAGTAATCCAATCGGCATGATGCACCAGGCAGAGAAATCTTCGTTGTTGGTGACGGCTGGTAGAAGGGCTGCCGCTACGAAGCTACCGGCAATCAACACGACTGCAAACAACCAGGCGCCAGCTCTGGCAAGAAGGTTTTTATTTTCAATCCAGCGCGTCAGATGAAGTCCAACAATTCCGGCTGCAGCGGGGAATGCGGGCAAATCGTAGTAGTTCATTTTGCCGCGAGAAAGTGTAAAAAATGCTGTGGTTAAGATTAGCCAGATCCATAGATACAGCTCTGTTTTTGATTCTTCGACGTTGGTCTTTTTGACCCAACGCTTGATCGAATCAACAAATGCGATCGGTACAAGAAGGCACCAGGGAGCGAATCCGTTAAAGAATGCACCAATCATATAGAACGGATCGTTGTGAAACTCATATGCGGAGCCGAAGAATCGCTCGACATTGTGATGCCATAACCACATTCCGATGTTCGCGCCTGTGTGTACTGCCGCTGTGGCGGCGATGTACCATGGTGCGGCAACGGCAAAGAAGATGATGGCGCAAACGGCAATCTGGTTAACTTTGAGAATCTTCCAGCTTTTAGTGAGAAGCAGATAGAGAAAAAATGAAAATGCCGGAAGGATCACAGCGACAGGACCTTTCGTCAGAACGCCAAGACCCATGCTGACGGCGGCGATGGTGAAAGATATAAACCTGACTTTTTCGTTTTTCAGCGCCACAAACATAGCTATCAAGGCAATTGAATCGAAAAGCGTCAAGAGCATATCGGTCATGCATAACGTTGAAAATTCCCAGTATCTCGATGACGTGGCGAGGACCAATGTCGACAGCAGACTGACGTCACTTCCCCAAATTTTGCGGATTGCCAGAGCAAAAATTCCAAGACAGGTTAATGAAGCCAAAAGAGATGGGATGCGAGCCGAAAAGTCGTTAACTCCAAATAGTTTGAAGCACGGGATGATCGCCCAGTAATTGAGTGCCGGTTTATCGATCACGCCAATATTTCTGTAGAGCGGCACGATAAAACTGTTAGCCGCCAGCATTTCCTTGGAAATCTCGGCGTAGGCAATCTCGGACCGAGCAAACTTGATACGGGTGTAGGAGACAGTGGCAAAGGTGAAGCCAGCCACCAGAAGCAGCGCCAGCAGAAACTTGAAAAAGTGCTTCTCAGTCAGCGATTTGGGGGCTGAACTGCGAGGCACTGTTCCTGCGTTGAGTTCCGCGGCTCTTTCCGTTGATTGAGCTTCGATGTGCATACTGCCGACTCCATGGAGAGCCATATCTTGGCAGGTATGACTGAGGGACACTTTAGTCGGGTCTAAGAGTGCCAAAAACAGGTTCGATGTACCCTATTGATTTCGCCGAAACAGCTATCCAATCGGGTCTCGATGGAGTGTGAAGAGATATCCCTGTGCCTTGGCGAATTTGATAATTTTGCAGGCTGGAAGGCGGATTTTTGCCGATATCGGAAGAAATCTGGATATTTGGGCCGGATTTTTTGCCGATATCGGAAGAAATCTGGATAGTGGGGCAGGATTTTTTGCCGATATAGGCAAAAATCCATGAACCTGAGTGTTAACAGCGAAAAGGCGCCCGCGAGAGGCGCCAGTGCGGTGTGTGATTGGTGGGACGGAATATTTAGGCTGTTTCTGCCACTTTGGTGATCGTCGGCATCTGTCGACGTGGCTTCAAATCATTCATCAGTCCACGGATTTCTTCGCAATCTTCATGCGAGTCACCGTATTCACGAACGAGAATTGTAAGCAGTCTGTTGAGCAATCGCTGTGCGTCGATCTCATTTTCTAGAGCACATTGTATTAAGCCTAGATTGTAGAGATAGGGGATCAGTGCAGCATCCTCTGCGCCTACGGTTCGCTCCTGGATTGAGAACGCTTTCTCGTACATGCGTCGAGCCCTGGTGTAATCACCTCTTTCTTCTAGAAGTTCGCCCTTTGCAAGTAGTTCGGTAGCAGTAATCATAATGACCTCCATACGAATGTATACGGCAGCGCCACCACAAGTGGTATCGCATCGGTTTGGTGTTGTGTTATTTAGTGTTGAGTATCAAATGCGATCGCCGGGGATGCTCCGACCTTTGCGATCCGGTTAGACATCACTTCGCAACGCTTTCAGCGCATCTGGGAGGTGGTTGTTAACCGTTTAACTTGATTTCGATGAGAACATCATAAACCCGGTCTCACATAGTTAGCAATACGGCTTACTGCATTGTTCTTCGATAGAGGAATAATATATCCAATTATGAGATCCGCACAGGTACGTCGTTTCGTTTGGCGGACAAATGTATGTCTATACAAACTGAATATAAAATCGAACGTTAAACGTGAAATGATGCTGCAAAGCTGACTTGTTGAACCTGGCTTGTCATGCGCTGTTTAAACATGTGCCACAAGGTTTGGCGGAAAGCTAGATATTTTCCTTCGCCACTTTTGCGTAATACGCTTTGTACTGATGAACCTCCTTTTCCCGCTCACAGTGCGTTCTTTCTTTACTATCGTGTGCAGCATAAGCTCGATCATCCCAGTCCTTCATCTCCGATACGTGATAGTCGATTTCATTTTGAAGCTGCTCCCTGCGCTGGTTCTGGCGCATCTCGAATAATCGAAGTTGTTGTACATCTACTGCATACTTTCGTAGCGTGATTCGATCTTTCTCCGGATCCTTTGTATCCACCGTCATTTGATCCACTAGCTTGTTTCTTTGTTCGGCTAAAAAATTGTCTTCATATAATTCTTTCGAGTGCGCAAAACTCAGCTTGAGTGAGTTTAAGTAAGCTGCTTCTTCGCTTGCGTCGTCCACTACACGCTTTTTTACTGCGTCTTGTGCAGCGGACTCCCGCTTCGATTCCCACTCTTGTTGGTAGCGTTCGTACTCCTCCTCATATGGATGTTTTTGTCTGTTTAGGTGCGGAAAAATGCCTTCTAATATGAACTGCCCACCAAGAAAGAGCGCGGCAAAGCTCTTTCCCAGCATCAGAATGATTTCTCCAAAGGAATGCAGGTGCTCTTGTAAGAACTCGAGCCATCTATGTTTAGTTACCACCAGGGCGCGACAGCATTGTTCGCACAGTAGCGGGTTGTGAACGTGATCAAGTTCCAGTATGTTTGCTGTTTTCATTGATTGACCTCAAAAATCGCACGCCCCGCTCGCGCGAGTTTCGCTCGCGCATAACCATATACATAGTTGTGAGCAGTGGCGTGTACGAAGGTGTCGATTAACGACGGGGGGCGGTTTCAACCGCACGAAAGACAATATATCTTTGAGATTTGGCACGCTCTTGGCATCGAAAGATGAAATCGTGCGTATTCTACGTAGAGCTAAAACACAAAAATGTAAGCATCTGCTAGATTGGTAGCGACTTTTCGCGTTCTGCAAGGTTCTCATGAAGATCAAATGGCCTAGTTTAACCACCCAAATTTTTATTGGACTCTTTGCCGGAATAGCCATTGGCTGGCTCTATCCGCAAGTGGGACTGGCCATCGAGCCTGGCGCCGAAGTCTTCTTGCGCATGGTTAAAACGATCATCGCGCCGCTGATTTTTGCAACGCTAGTCGTTGGTATCGCCGGTGGTGGTCACGTGAGTTCAGTCGGCAGACTTGGGCTTAAGTGCATGATCTATTTTGAAGCGGTGACAACCTTTGCTCTGGCAATCGGACTGCTTTTAGTCAACACTGTGCAGCCTGGAGTCGGAGTCAACTTGACCTCTGGCAATGAAGCGGAATTGGCGTCTTTAGCCACTAAGCAGCCGAACATCTCTGACATCGTCACTCATATTTTTCCAAGTAGTGTAATAGATTCGATGGCGCGTGGCGATGTGCTTCAAATTGTTGTCTTTACTATGCTGTTTGCTGTTGCAGTGTCAGCTACGAAGGCAACTATGATTGTGCAGTTGTGCGAACAGTTATCTACCGTGATGTTTAAGTACACAGGCTATGTCATGAAGTTTGCGCCCATCGGTGTTGCTTGTGCAATGGCGGCTACGGTTGGACATCATGGGGTAAGCGTACTAGTTTCGCTCGGAAAACTCGTTGGTACGCTCTATCTCGCTTTGTTTGTCTTTATCCTCGTGGTGCTTCTGCCGATCGCAATGTTTGCTCGCATACCGATTAAGCGGTTTGCGCAAGCAGTCAAGGAACCGATGTTGATCGCATTTTCTACAACTAGCAGTGAAGCAGCGTTTCCAAAAGCAATGTTGAACATGGAGAGCATCGGTGTTCCGCGCGGTGTCGTCAGCTTTGTGCTACCACTGGGATACACCTTCAATCTGGATGGAACGACTTTATATCTTTCGCTCGCTTCAGTCTTCGTTGCTCAAGCGGCGGGAGTGAGTCTGTCTATACAGCAACAGCTATTGATGATGTTGACGTTGATGTTGACGAGCAAGGGGGTGGCGGCAGTCCCTCGGGCCTCGTTGGTCATTCTGGCTGGCACTCTGGCATCCTTCAATTTGCCGCTGTCAGGCATTGCGCTTATCCTCGGAGTGGACACTGTTATGGACATGGCTAGAACTTCTGTGAATGTCCTTGGCAATTGCCTGGCATCGGCTGTGGTGGCACGCTGGGAAGGCATATTTGTGGACGAGCCCCTCGCCATTGTCGAAACGAAAACAGAATCTGAAGTTGGTGTCGCTTAACTCGTCGCTGTTTCTATTGGCGGTCTTGTGCTTTCTACGCACTATTTCTTTTTGGTTGTTTTTTCTGAGTCTGACAAAAGCTTCAGTGCAAAATCGTGGCTATCCCTCATATCGATCATCTGCATGGTCATGCTGCTCACCTGATTTTCGAGGTCTGCAATTTTAGCTTTGAGCTGCTCGATATCAAGCTGATTTGCAGGCTGCATTCTGTGCGAAATGAATGCTTGTACGATGTCATTGATGGGTTTCTTAAGCACCATGGCAAGGACCACCGCCCAAAAGCCGGCGACTGCGATTATGCCTTCCACAAGTTCATCCTCCTGCGAGTCGAAAGTATTATATACGCTGATTTCGCACGGCAAGGGTTCAAAATTCCTTATCCGCCTGCTTTTTGTTTGATCTATCTTGATTTTATGAATGATTCTATTGTTTTGGGAATATAGAAACGTGTACGACCAGTGAGGATCCCTGTTGGAAGGTTCTCTAGCCGTAGTTGGATTTTGGCTTTTCATGATTGCTCTCGTCATGAAAAAGCCCCTTATGACCTTCATAGAGAAGTCAAAAGAGGGCGGCGCCAGTAATGGTCTAATCGTTCAGCGTTTGCAGCAACTGGAACTTTTGTCACAGACAATGGCAAAAGATCTGTCAGAAATACGACAGCTGATGCAGGCCCAGTCCACCAATGACGAACTGCTCAAGCTCAAAGAAGACATTCGGGACGAGTCAGAGGAGGAGGCAGAAGAGACAGAGAAGCTGCTGATCGAAGCTGCACCGGCTGACTTGGGCGCAGTACTCGACAAGAATATCATTCGGTTCGAACGTACTCTTCCTGGTTCTGTTGAAGCAGTTTGGAAATATTTTTCTGATCCAGGTCATCTTAGTGAATGGCTCGCTCAAGCCAGTGTTCAGCCGTTTGTTGGGGGGCGGGTCGAACTCAATTTTGGTGCCAATCAATCAGTAGATGGCGTTGCGCGAGTTCGAGGATTAGTCAGTCAATTCGATGCTCCCAACGCTATCGCCTATTCCTGGATCGATACGCAAACTGCTTTGCAGTCGCATCTTTCATTCGAGCTGACTGAAGAAGACGACGATACTAAAATTGTCCTCACTCATACTGGATTACCGGAAGACAAATTAGCCGAGTTCTTGGCCGTCTGGCATGCTCGTCTCGATGTCTTAATTGCGCGACTGAAAAGTTTGGTTCCGCCTGACTTCGGCGCCACTTTCCAAAAGCTACTTCCAGTTTATTCGGTCCTGGTGCTGACCGTCGTGGTTTCAGCAGCTCCGGCGAACGCTGCAGTCAGTCAGGAAAGTTATCATACAATCCAAACTGAACGTTCTCATCTGCTCACGAAGTATGACAATCATTGGCGAGACGCAGATGATTTGGAAAAAGAGATAGTACGCTTGAAGCATGAAAATACTTCATCCGCAGAGCAGACAATCGATCACCTCGATCAAAAACTCAAGAACGAATACAGAGATTTGCATCAAATCGAGTTGGATATGCACCAGCTGGACAAGGCTTTGCTGTAATTCTGCAACGGCGAAAGGCTCTGAGCATGGTTGATTGGATTCGAGACACGGTGTGGTGGCACGTCTATCCGCTCGGTTTTTTTGACGCTGAGAAAAATTCACTACCTCTGGATGCCCCTGCTAATCCAAGGCTGCGTTCATTCGAACCCTGGTTAGATTATTTGACAGATCTGGGTTGCAATGGAATTTTATTGGCGCCACTATTCTCATCAGATAGTCATGGCTACGACACTACAGATTTCTACAATCTGGATTCGCGTTTAGGCACTAACACAGACTTGATCTGGTTGATCGAACGGTGCCGGGAGCGCAATTTTAGAGTTGTGTTTGATGGTGTCTTTAATCACGTTGGCAGAAGTTTCGGTCCCTTCCAAGACGTAAAGCTCCATCGCCAGGGTTCACGTTTTGCCTCGTGGTTTTTGATTGATTGGAACAACACGCACAATGAAGATGGCTTTTCGTATGCAAACTTTGAGGGGCATCACAGGCTCGTTAAGCTCAATCACCACAATCCCGAGGTCGTGGATTATATAGTCAATGTGATCAATCATTGGCTGGGATTTGGTATCAGTGGATGGCGTTTGGATGCAGCATATGCTGTGCCTGCTTCTTTCTGGGCGCAAGTACTCGATAGAGTGCGTGAGAAGTTTCCGGATGCGTGGATACTCGGAGAGATTATCCATGGCGATTACAGCCAGTCTGTTCGGCAGGGGCACTTGGAATCGGTTACGCAGTACGAACTTTGGAAATCGATTTGGAGTGCACTTAACGATCGCAACTTCTTCGAGTTATCGCATGCGCTCAATCGAAACAACGATTTCAACAACGTCTTTCTGCCAAATATTTTTCTAGGTAATCATGACGTAACGCGCATTGCCACCGAGTTAAAGGACGATCGGGACGTTGAGCTAGCTCTGGCAGTGCTTTGCACAATACCAGGGACGCCATCAATATATTATGGCGACGAACAGTTATGGAAAGCGCGAAAGGAAAAACGACCAGGAGGCGATGATGCGATTCGACCTGCCTTTGCTTCTAATCCACAGCAGCTCGTCGGAAATCCATCAACTTACGATCGCTACCGAGAGTTGCTCTGGTTGCGGAGGAACAACGCCTGGATCGCATCAGCTCGTGTCAAAATGATCACCTTAACGAATCAAACGCTTGTCTACGAAACCAAATTTGAATCAGACAAAATTATGGTGGCCTTAAATGTTAGCGAGTCGGATTTTATTGTGCACTCGTCGGCTGATCTTAGTCTGATTGCTGGACCTGCCAAACTCGCTGCCAATGGCTGGGCTGTACCGACACACAGCTGGGCGATTCTGCGTTAGCGTATCCCTAATGCTAGGGTTTGATCCTAGAATTAGCCTACAAGTTTGAACCTACAGCTTGATCGGAACTGTCCATCCCAACTGTCGAATTGCTTCAATTACCGGCATGCGACCGCGTAAGCAGTAACTCATGACGATCATTGATTGATCCAGATTTAAGTGTCCATCCCGAATCGCTTGACGCAGAGTTTCAGCGGACTGAATCACTTGTTTTTCATCGCCCTGGTCGAAAACCTTAGAGTCTTCGGTGTCGCGCTCCTGGACCATGACATTTGGTCTATCGCTGAGTGATACCAGCTGCGATACCGGCACTCCAGCTAAGACTCCGGCTAATCGCAAAAATTCGTCTTGGGTGATATCACGTTGATGCTTGGTCTCGGGGCTGGTTTCGCGAGCAACGCACTTGTCAAAATTGTCGTCAGCTTTGTGCATATGGGAAAGCGCTCGGATTGCCGCTTCTTTTGTCATGATTCTGCAGGCTACTAGTTTTTGTAACTCCAAAGCACTATTGAGCTTTTCTTCGGTAATCCATTCAAAGTCCATGAGGATTTCGCCAACGCGTTGGTCGCCTTGAACGGACATTTCTAGAGCCGTGAGCAAGTCGCTGGTCGAGATGATGCCGGATTCGACAAGCAACTCTCCGATTCGCAACTCCGGTCCGCGTTTTTGCGTTGAAGCGCGCGTGGCTAAGTTGTGCTCAACCATTTTGATTCTGTCTCGCAGAGAGCAAAGTTGGGATATGGCGTGTTCTCTACCTAACTGTCCATTACGGATTTTGGTTTGAATGTCTAGCGTGCTAAGTAAAAGTGGGCGAGAGAGCGCATTGGTAAGAACAAGAACGCGACCCAACGGCAACATGCTCGATTGGCTCGTGGCTAGGGCCTTCGTCAATTTCAGAGAATCGACCAGCTTGGATGCCTGCAGTAATTCTCCAAGGGTGCTGCTTTTGACCTCATTATCGCGTGACCAGCGCACTTGCTTAAGAGCTGCATGCAAGGATACACCTTGATTCTTGACGACTTGTACGGCGTTGACGATCTGGTCTTCGGTAGCCAGTCCGTCCTTGAGCATCGACTGAGCTTGTACTGCAGTGCGCAAAATGCGGTCGGAAATCTCGCCGGACATGACCAAAACGCTACCGACTGGCAGGTCGGTTGTCCGGTTCAATTGCAAGAGCTCCTCAAGTTGATCGCCCTTGAGCAGTTCCATTTTCTTGAGAAGAGGACCAATACGGAGGTCGGTCTGGACCTGCTGTTCCATGATGGCGTTCCGTCGGATCGGAGATACACCCATTACATACCACACGGGGAGAGGCTTACTATCGTTGTCTCACCTAATTTGTGGGGCTATTAAGGGTTTGTGATTTTTGCCGATATTGGAAGAAATCCGAGGTTTGAAATTTTGCCGGTATCGGAAAAAATCTAAGAACCGAAATTTCTTCCGATATCGGAAGAAATTCACGAGTCTATTATCCTTGTATATAAAAGAATCTACCCAGTCGGGTCTCACCGAAGTTCTTTACTTTCCATTGACATTGATTCGCCCCTGCCATATAACGGTGTTATGTCAATTTTGCTTTCGAACAATTCCGCGACCTCCAGCCTTGAGCTAACCCTACTAGGCGGACTACTACTGCGCGGAAATTTTTAGACAGAGCATCAAACTTAAGACACCAATTCTCAAGGCTCTGTTACTAACAGAGCCTTTTTTGTCACTCAATTCAAGGAAGCTAATTAAATGAAAGCGGAACAGACTCCAGATCGTCACGTAAAAATCTTCGATACGACGTTGAGAGACGGCCAGCAATGTCCAGGTGCAGGCATGGATTTCGAGCATAATCTTGAGTATGCACGGCTGGCTTGTGCGCTTCGTGTTGATGTATTGGAAGCGGGCTTTCCTTCGGCCAGCAACATGGACTTCGAGATTGTCCGAACCATTTGCGAAGAAGTCGCGACAATGGAATACAAGCCTACTATCGCTGGACTTTGTCAGCTTCGAGAAGAGCAAGTGATTCGCACGATTGAGTCGTTGCAGCCGTTGGTTTCATTTGGAAAAGCTCGTTTACACACCTACGTTCCTGTCGATCCTGAATTGATGCCTGCCTCGCTCGGCAAGCTCGCTGACGACAAAAACAAAATTATCGCCGACCTCTATAGGTTGACAAAAATGGCTGTGGAAGCCGGAATGGAAGTGCAGTTCAGCCCCGAAGGCTATTCGCGCATGAAGAGCAACTTCGACTTTACGACTGAATTGATCCGAGCTGCAATCCAAGCTGGTGCGACTGTAATCAACTGCCCAGACACTATTGGTGGCGCCTCAGTTTTTGAGGGCGAAGAGTATTTCGTTCGAAAGATGGTCAAGCATGCCGAAATTATGGGCTCGGAGTTTCCAGACAATAACGTTATCTGGTCGGTACATTGCCACAACGATTTTGGCTTGGCAGTTCAGAATTCATTGAATGGCGTCGTCGATGGACCTGCCACTCAAATCGAAGGCTGCATAAATGGAATCGGAGAGCGCGCTGGCAATGCCGCTCTTGAGCAATGCATCATGATCGTCAAACACTTTAGCGAAGCTTCCGGTAACGAAAATCCGTATTTCACCACTGTTGCCACAGAGAAGTTGCAAGAGATTTCCGATTTTGTCAGTCAACACATGTTGCCTCGTCAACCGCATTGGCCAGTCAGTGGGGATAATGCAGCCAAGCATTCGTCCGGTGGACATACCAATGCGATTTTGAAAAATCCTATGGCCTATCAGCCATTCGATCCAAAAGAAATCGGCAAGAATATCTCCTTCCTCTTTGGTCCACTGAGCGGTGGCAATCATGCCAAGTCGATCATTGAAGAGTTCGGATATGTATGCCAAGAGTCAGAAAAGGCCGAGATCGCGCAATACATCAAAAATCAATTCCCGTTGAGACGTAAAGGCATTACGGATGAGGAGCTGTTCGGCGCTTATGTAACTTTCCGTCAACCGATGCATGTCGATTTGATCGAGTATTCCAAGCAAGCAGATCGATCGCAAGTAAAGTTGCATGGAAAATTCTTCTCCGAAACAGGTTCGGTCGAGGAAGATAACGCCGGTCGAGATTCAGCACTGGCGGCAGTGAAGAACGCCATTGAAAAGCGTTTCGGCAAGTTCCAAATTCTTAGCCACCGAAGCCATTCAGACGGCGCTGGAATCGACGCCTGCAGCATTTCCGAGATCTACATTACCGATGAGCACAATATGCAGTTTAAAGGTGATGGTTCTGACCACGACATCGAGATTTCTGCCATCAAAGCGTTGATAGATGCAGTTAACAGAGCTTATGTGTATAGACATTTTTCTGCTAAGCCTCAACCTGTGGCTGTTACAGCTACTAAAGAAGGACAAGCTAAGCCACTTTCAGTGGCCTAGTGTAACGAGCTTTTCTTTGAATTTTGGACAAGGGGTTGACGGATATTCGAGGTCAGCTATGCTAGTTACATCGAGGCGAGCAATCGCCGCCGTTCCATTCACTAATTTTTGGATGTCGTGAACAACAATTCAATTCTAGTAGTCGGTATTAACGTCCTAGTGCTAATTATGCGCTATCGGTGCGGGCCGCCTGCTTAAGCAAGCAATCAACAATGCCCCGCACCTTCTCAGGTTGCGGGGCTTTTTTTTCAGGGTTTTTCGGAGATTTGGAGACAGTAATGCACAGCGACGCTATTAAGAAAGGGATTAGTCGGGCTCCAGCTCGTGCCATGTTGAAGGCGACTGGATTGACCGATGAAGACTTGAAGAAGCCGCTTGTGGCGATTGCGAATACTTGGACCGAAGCGGGTCCTTGCAATTATGGATTGCGCGATCTCGCCGAGAAAGTCAAAGAAGGCGTGCGCAAAGCTGGTGGCACTCCGATCGAATTCAACACGATTGTTGTGTCAGATGGAATTTCCATGGGCACCGAGGGCATGAAAGCATCCCTAGTATCGCGCGAAGTGATTGCCGATTCAATCGAACTTGCCGTGCGCGGACATATGTTTGATGCGGTTGTGGCATTGACTGGGTGCGATAAAACCACTCCTGGAGCTGCAATGGCTCTAGCGCGGTTGGATTTGCCATCCCTTATTTTGTACGGCGGATCGATCATGCCGGGTCAGTTCCACGGTCAGGATGTGACAATCCAAGAGGTTTTTGAAGGAGTTGGATCCTGCGCTGCAGGACTGATGTCCGAAGCTGATTTGACCGAATTGGAGAATCAGGCATGTCCCGGTGCCGGATCATGTGGAGGGCAGTTCACTGCCAACACGATGTCGGCAGCGATGGCATTCCTTGGTATGTCACCGATGGGCGCCAACGACGTACCAGCGCTTGACCCTCGCAAGCTCGATGAAGCGAAGCGATGCGGTGAACTCGTTATGCAAATCTACAACGAAGGCTTGAAGCCAAGCCAAATCATTACCAGAAAATCTCTCGAAAACGCAATCACTTCAGTCATGGCCACAGGCGGTTCTACCAATGCTGTACTGCACTTGTTGGCGATCGCCCGTGAAGCAAATGTGCCATTGACTCTCGATGACTTTGATGTCGTCTCCCGCAAAACTCCGACTGTTGTTGACTTGAAGCCAGGTGGCAGATTTGTCGCGCCGGATATGGAGAAGGCTGGTGGCATGAGATTGTTAGCGAAGCGCCTCATGGATGCCGGGCTCTTGAAAGATTCTCCGACAGTGACTTGCCGAAACATATTTGTTGAAGCTGAAGACGCCATCGAAACCCCAGGGCAGCAAGTGATTAGATCGATGTCGAATCCTGTTAAACCGTTCGGCGGGATTGTTATCTTGCGTGGGTCGGTTTCTCCGGAAGGTTGCGTGATGAAGATCTCCGGTCATGAAACGAAATATTTCCAAGGTCCAGCAAAAGTTTTTGATTCTGAAGAAGAGACTTTCGAGGGATTGATGAGGGGCGGTATCAAGGCTGGAGACGTAGTAGTAATCCGCTATGTGGGACCTAAGGGTGCTCCAGGCATGCCTGAGATGCTCCAGGTAACTGGCGCAATCGTCGGTGCTGGATTGGGAGACAAAGTTGCTCTAATCACTGACGGGCGCTTCAGCGGCGCCTCTCATGGACTCGTCGTCGGACATATCGCTCCGGAAGCGGCGATTGGCGGACCAATCGCCCTGATCGAAAACGGTGATGTTATTACGATTGACGTTGTCAATAGAACCCTTAATGTAGAAGGCAACATGCAGTCGCGAGCCGCCGACTGGAAGGCCCCTGTGCCTCGATATAAAAGCGGCGTGTTTGCGAAATATTGGCAGACAGTTTCATCTGCGGCTCATGGAGCCGTAACTGGCAGCTTCCCGGACGAGCTCGCCGTAACCGTTCAATAGAAAGAGGAGAAAATGATGACCAAGATGTATTGGGAAGCCGATGCCAACGCAGACGCACTGAAGGGAAAGACCATCGCCGTGCTTGGCTATGGCAGCCAGGGACGCGCTCATGCGATGAACCTGCGTGACAGCGGATGCGATGTTGTGCTGGGTCTTCGCAAAGACGGCAAGACTTGGAAGCAAGCACAAGACGAAGATGGTTGGACTCCACAAGAGCCTAAAGCCGCAGTTGCTGCCGCTGACGTTGTCGTTATTCTGACTCCGGATATGGCTCAACCTGATCTGTTCAACGAATTCGTTGCACCAAATTTGAAAGATGGTGGCACGGTTCTGTTTGCACATGGATTCAACATCCACTACAAACAAATCCAACCTAAAGAAAGCTTGGATGTCGTGATGATCGCGCCAAAGGGTCCAGGCGGACTGGTGCGCAGAACTTATGAAGAAGGCAACGGTGTTCCATGCCTGCTTGCTGTTCATCACAATGCCAGTGGTAAAGCTTTCGATACAGCCCTCGCCTATGCTCATGCATTAGGTGGCACCAAGGCTGGTGTCTTGGAAACGACATTCGCTGAAGAAACCGAAACCGATCTGTTCGGTGAGCAAGCGGTTCTTTGCGGCGGCGTCACCGAGCTGATTGCAGCTGGTTTCGAAACACTGGTCAATGCTGGTTATAAGCCTGAAGTCGCTTACTTCGAGTGCCTGCATGAAGTGAAGCTGATCGTCGATCTGATCTACGAAGGTGGTTTTGCTCGCATGCATGAATTTGTCAGCGACACTGCCAAATACGGTGATCTGACTCGCGGTCCACGTGTCGTCAATGATGCCACTCGCCAGACGATGCAAACAATTCTGACTGAAATTCAAGACGGCACTTTTGCCAAAGAATGGATCGCTGAAACGAAAGCAGGACAGAAGAACTACAAGCGCTTACTGGAAGCAGACTTGAATCATCCAGTCGAGGAAGTCGGTAAGAAGCTGAGAGCTAACATGTCCTGGCTGAACAAACCGACTGCGAAGAAAGAATACAAACAACTCGCCGCAACTGGCGCAACAAAGGCAAAACAGTAAAAAGATGAAAGGTGCCGAGATCCTGATAAAAGCGTTGGAGCACGAAGGTGTTGATGTCATCTTCGGCTATCCAGGCGGAGCAATCATGCCTGTGTACGACGCGCTTGTCGGCAGCAAACTAAAACATATTCTTGTTCGCCATGAGCAAGCTGCAGCTTTGGCTGCGGATGGCTATGCGCGAGCAAGCGGTAATGTTGGCGTTTGTATGGCGACTTCCGGTCCCGGCGCCACCAATCTCCTTACTGGTATCGCCAACGCACATTTGGATTCTGTGCCCATGGTGGCAATCACTGGACAAGTGAGCACAACACTCATGGGCACGGATGCCTTTCAAGAAGTCGATATTTTCGGGATGTCGATGTCAGTGGTCAAGCACAACTTCATCGTTAGAAAGACCGCCGACATAGCCAAGACTATTCACGATGCTTTTGAGTTAGCTAGATCCGGACGTCCCGGACCTGTGTTGATCGATTTCCCGAAGGATGTTGTCTCGGCAGAATTGGAAGATGTACAGTTCAAAGACAGCAGCAGCAAGCCGATGCCGCGTCCTGAAGCTAAGGATTTGCACATCGCTCACGATTTGTTATTGAACAGCCGCCAACCTCTTATCTACGCAGGTGGTGGCATCCGCATCGCCGGCGCTTCCAAAGAACTCCGTGCTTTCGTAGATGCAACAGGCATTCCTGTTGTCACCACGTTGCAAGGTCTTGGTTCAATCCCTGCCGATCATCCGTTGAACTTGGGCATGCTCGGTATGCACGGCACCAAGGCTGCAAATTTCGCAGTCCAGTCTTGTGATTTGTTGGTCTGCATCGGCGCCAGATTTGACGATCGAGTCACCGGCAAATTGGCTGAATTCGCTCCTGGGGCCAAAGTAATCCACATGGATGCTGATCCGGCCGAAATCGGCAAGTTGCGCATGGTTCAATGCGCCATCATGGGTGACATAAAAGTTGCTCTCAATTTCTTGCACGTTCGTCCAGAGATAGACTTCTGGGTGAAGCGCTGTATGTTGAATAAAGAGAAATACGCCTGGGACTACAACGCTCCAATGGAATCCGTTTACGCTCCCAAGTTCATAAAGGAGATGAGCGATCGCGCTCCGGAAAATACTTTTATCAGTTGTGATGTCGGTCAACATCAGATGTGGGTTGCCCAACATTATGGTTTTAAGGCGCCTCACAATCACCTTACCAGTGGTGGACTTGGAACGATGGGATTTGGCTTGCCAGCAGCTATCGGTGCTCAATTTGCCAGCCCCGAATCCTGTGTCGTCACCGTATCCGGTGACGGTTCGATCATGATGAACATCCAGGAGTTAGCTACTCTCAAGCGCTACAACATTCCTGTCAAGATAGTGCTCTTTGACAACAAGGCACTGGGGATGGTGCGACAGTGGCAAGAACTATTTTTCAATGAGAATTACAGCGAAGTTGACCTCTCCGACAATCCGGATTTCGTCAAAGTTGCTGAAGCCTTCGGCATTCCCTCATACAGAGTTGAACGAGCCGACGAAGTAAATGATGCGATCGAGCGCATGTTCAATCATCAAGGACCAGTTCTATTACACGTATTAATCGATCCCAAAGCAAATGTATGGCCATTAGTGCCACCCGGTAAGTCTAACGAACAGATGATGGAGGCTAAGACAGTATGAAATTCACAGTAAGCATTCGCTTGTCCAACACCGAGGGAGCACTTGAAAGACTGCTCGGTCGGCTAAGGCAGCGCGCTTTTGAAATTTCAAGTATGTCAGCGGAACGCACCGCCGACCGTGCCTTTCTCGATGCTCGATTCACCATTGAGGGATCTCGCGATGTCGAGCCAGTGATTAAACAACTGGCAAAATGCTACGAAGTTCAAAGTCTGAAATTTCAGTACACGGAAGGGGGAGCACAAAATGGTCAGTGGCAAAACCACGCAGAAAGAGAAGTTGTTTGTCTTCCTGTATGACACGACCCTTCGTGATGGAATGCAACGGAAAGGTCTGAGCCTTTCACTCGAAGACAAATTGAAGATCGCATACTTGCTGGATAAGTTTGGAGTCTCCTACATTGAAGGTGGCTGGCCTGGATCAAATCCGAAGGATATGGAGTTCTTCAAACGGCTGGGCAAAAATCCGCCGAAGAACGCAACCGTCGTTGCATTTGGCAGCACTCGCCGAGTTGGCATCAAGCCTGAAGATGACTTGAATTTACGTGCCTTGTTGGAAGCCGATACCAAAGCAGTGGCACTGGTTGGTAAAGCATCCACTCTTCATGTCACTGAAGTTTTGGCAACTAGCCTCGAAGAAAATCTGAACATGATCGCTGATAGCATCGCGTTCATGAAGAAGCACGGCAAAGAAGTGATCTTCGATGCTGAGCATTTTTTCGACGGCTTCAAAGCCAATCCAGAGTACGCGCTCAAAACGGTGCAGACGGCGGCCAATGCGGGTGCGGATTGGGTGGTTTTGTGTGATACCAATGGTGGTTCACTGCCGGGATGGGTGGGCGAAGTTGTCACTCGTGTCTGTTCGGAAGTCACCGATAGAGTTGGAGTACACGTCCACAACGATGGCGAGCTTGCTGTGGCCAACTCACTGGCGGCGGTACAAGCGGGTGTTCGACACGTGCAGGGCACGGTTAACGGATATGGTGAGCGTTGCGGCAATGCCAATCTGGTTTCGATCGTTGCTAACTTGCAACTGAAAATGGGTTACCAGTGTGTCCCAGAGGAAAGCATCAAACACTTAACGGAGTTGTCTCGCACTGTAAGCGAAATCGCCAACTTGAATCCAGACACACATGCGCCGTATGTAGGTGCTTCAGCGTTCGCGCACAAAGGTGGATTGCACGTAGCGGCAGTTGAAAAACTGACTTCAAGTTACGAACACATCGATCCGTCTGTTGTCGGAAATACGCGTCAGATCGTTGTATCTGAACTATCGGGACGCGGCAACATCCGCATGTTGGCGACCGATTTAGGAGTTCGCATCAGCGGCAGTGAAGCTAATGTGCTCGAACAAGTCAAAGATTTGGAAGGCAAAGGTTATCAATTCGAAGATGCTGAGGGCACCGTTGAATTGATGATGCGTCGCTGTGCACCAACTTACAAAGCGCCGTTCGAGAAAATCGACATGATGGTCGTTGTTTCTGACCGAGTTCACACAGGGATGACTGCTGAGGCGGTGGTCAAGCTTCGCATGAACGGCGAAGTTGTACATACTGCTGCCGAAGGTGGTGGACCGGTTCACGCTCTGGATCAAGCACTGCGCAAGGCTTTGTTGCCGGCGTATCCGCACTTGAAAGAAGTCAGATTGGCTGACTACAAAGTGCGAATTCTTGATCCCGATCAAGCCACCGATGCCACCACGCGTGTGGTCATCGAAGCTGCATGCGGAGAAGAACGTTGGTCAACTGTTGGATGTTCGCAAAACATCATTGAAGCAAGTTGCCAGGCATTGATGGATGCTCTGGAGCTGTTCCTGCTTAGAGAAGAAGAGCGCAATGGAGTGAACGGAGCGGTGAACGGAGCTCAAAGTGGCAAAGTCGCAGCGAATGCCGCGGCAAAGCAGGAGGTTGTAGCGTAAATGGCTGGTCAAGCACAAACTAAAGCGGACTCGAAAAATACTTCTCCAAAAGAAGCTCGCAGTATCGTTGAAAAAATTTGGCACTCGCATGTTGTCACTGAGTTGGCAGGGCATCCGGCAATTTTTGCAGTTGACCTGATGTTGATTCACGAAGTTACGTCAGCGCAAGCCTTCCAAACTTTGGATGCGAAAGGGCTGAAGGTATTCGATGCAAAGCGTTTGCTTGGCACAATCGACCACAGCATTCCGACTCGGAAAAATCGTTGGGAAATCTATGATCAGTCGGCCAAGGCGCAGGTCGAAGCGCTGAGAAGAAATTGCCAGAATCACGGCATTCCTTTTTTGGATTTCGATAAAGGACAGGGAATTGTTCACGTAGTTGGTCCAGAGCTTGGCATTACCCAGCCTGGTATGACGATCGTCTGCGGTGATTCGCATACTTCCACTCACGGTGCGTTTGGCGCTCTGGCGTTTGGTATCGGCACATCTGAAGTCGGACACGTGTTGGCAACCGGTTGTTTGTTGCAGCAAAAGCCAAAGTCCATGCGGGTTGAATTCAAGGGTAGGGTTGGCAAGGGCGTTTACGCTAAGGACATCATCTTGCGTCTGATCGCTGAGATCGGCGTGGGCGGAGCCACTGGTCATGTGATCGAATACGTTGGGGACGCCATCGTCGCTATGACAATGGAAGAGCGTATGACTGTCTGCAATATGAGCATCGAATGTGGTGCTCGGGCCGGATTGATCGCACCTGACCAAGTCACTTTCGATTATCTCAATGGCAAGGCACATGCTCCGAAAGGCACAGCGTGGGATGAGGCACTTGCACACTGGAAGACATTTGTCAGTGATGACGGCGCCCACTTCGATCGCAAAATTGAAATCGATCTGTCCGCTTTGAAGCCTATGGTTACCTGGGGAACCAATCCGGGACAGGGAGTTCAAATCAATCAACCGATTCCTGCAGTCAAGTCTCTGCCTGAGCAAGAGCAAGGTGTGGCGATTCGCGCTCTTGAGTACACAGGACTTTTGGAAGGCTCGACGATGGAAGGCACGCCAATCGACTGGGCTTTTGTTGGCTCCTGCACGAACGGTCGCATCGAGGATCTTCGAGTCGCAGCTTCAATTTTGAAAGGCAAGAAGATCAAAGATACCGTCACATTTTACGTGGTGCCTGGATCTGAGGCAGTGATGGAGCAAGCTCAGAAAGAGGGTTTGCCTGAAATTTTCGAAGCGGCTGGCGCGCAATTCAGAATGCCTGGATGTTCGATGTGCCTGGCTATGAATGATGACAAAGTGCCGGAAGGAAAACGTTGCATCAGCTCGTCGAATCGTAATTTCGTTGGACGTCAGGGTCCTGGCAGTATCACCCATTTGGCATCGCCGGCAACGGTTGCAGCCAGCGCGATTGAGGGAAAAATAGCTTCTGCGGAACGCTACTTCTAACTGGTGAAATTGTGTTTGTTCGTCAATGATCTTGTTTTGACTGGTTTGTGTTTTGAATGAATGCGCTTGGAGTGAAGTGCGCTGAAACTATTTAAAGAATTGTTGGAGAAACAAAATGGACAAGTTCGAAAAATTGAAATCAAAAGTGGTGCCGCTTCCAATGACGGATGTGGACACTGATTTGATCATCCCGGCTCAATTTCTGACGAGCATCAGTCGGGAGGGGTATGGACAAAATTTGTTTCGCAGATTGCGTGACAGCGATCCTAATTTCCCGTTCAACTTAGAGCGCTTCAAAAATGCGGCCATTTTGGTTGCAGGAGAGAATTTCGGATGTGGATCGTCTCGTGAACATGCTGTTTGGGCTCTGGCTGGCGCCGGAATTAAGGCTGTTATTGCACCGTCGTTTGCCGATATCTTTTTCAGCAACAGCGCAAAGAATGGATTGGTCCTCGTCACTTTGCCTGCGGCGCAAGTCGAGAGAATGTTGGTGGAAGCGCAAGCTGGCGAATTTGAGGTCACCGTTGACCTTGAGTCTCAAAGCGTGACACTGCCTAGCGGAGAAGTATTTAACTTCGAGTTCGATCAATTTCGCAAGCACTGCATTTTGAACGGACTCGACGATATCGATTACATCCTTTCGTTTAAGGACAAAGTCGCTGAATTTCGGTCAGGTCAACCAACCGCAGTCAATTGTATGCAGGGAGAGAATAAGTAATGAAAAAACGGATCGCAGTATTGCCAGGCGATGGCATCGGCGAAGAGGTAATGGCTCAAGCCTTGCGTGTTTTGGAAGCAGTAGAAAGTTGCTTCGGACATGAATTTGAAAAAGTGCATGGCTTGGTCGGTGGTGCGGCGTTCGATAAGTATGGCAGTCATATGCCAAACGAAACTTTGGATCAAGCCTATAACAGCGATGCGATCTTGTTTGGCTCTGTGGGCGGTCCAGTGGCAGACATGAATTCGCCAAAGTGGAAAAATTGCGAAGCAAATTCAATTTTAAACTTGCGCAAAACATTCAAGTTCAACGCTAACTTTCGTCCTGTCAAAATTTTTCCTGAGTTGAAAGATATCTCTCCGCTGCGCGCCGAAGTGATTCAAAAAGGCGTGGACATGGTCTTTGTGAGAGAGCTTCTCGGCGACTGTTATTTTGGTGAGCACAAACAGTACACCGAAAATGGAAAGCGTTATGGCACAGACCAAATCATCTATGACGAAGACCAAGTGGCTTCAATTGCCCACGTCGCCTTCAAAGCGGCGCGGATCCGCCGCCACAAGGTCACTTCTGTCGACAAGGCTAATGTTTTGGATTCATCAAAACTTTGGCGCACAGTCGTCACTGAAGTTTCTAAAGAATATACGGATGTTGAGCTCGAGCATATGTTGGTTGATAACTGCGCCATGCAAATTATTCGCGATCCATCACAGTTTGATGTGGTCGTGACGACAAACATGTTCGGCGATATTTTGTCGGATGCCGCAGCTGTTTTGCCTGGCTCTCTGGGACTTCTGGCTTCAGCGAGTTTGAACAAAGATGGCTTTGGTTTGTACGAGCCACCAGGTGGATCTGCTCAAGACATCGCTGGGACCGGCGTAGCCAACCCAGTCGCTCAAATACTCTCTGTGGCGATGATGTTGCGCTATTCGTTCGCGCTAGAGGACGAAGCCGCTGCAATTGAGAACGCTGTATCTGGTGCTTTGAGCGCTGGTTGCCGAACAAGAGATATATTCTCGAAATCGAATTCCTCCGAAACCCCAACCAAGTTGGTCAATTGCGAGGAAATGACAGATGAGGTCTTGTCCTATTTGAAGCGTCCTGCACTAGTATGAGCGGAGATAAGAAGTGAGCAACGAATCGACTAACACACTGAACAGCATTGCGTATATGCAAGGCAAATACATGCCGCTCGCAGAAGCGAACGTGAACATCATGACGCACTCTTTTATGTATGGAACGGCTGTATTTGAGGGCATTCGCGGTTACTGGAATTCAGAACACGAACAGATGTATCTGTTTAGGTTGCGTGAGCACTATGAACGGATGCTGGACAGCATGAAAATCATGCACCTGGAAACCGAGCTGACTGTCGATGAACTGTGCAATGTGACCGTCGAATTGTTGCGTCAAAACAATCCGAGTGGTGATATGTATGTGCGACCAAGTGCTTATAAGTGTGGTCAGCGAGTTGGTCCAGGATTGGAAAATAATCCTACCGATATTTGCATTTTTACCGTGCCGTTCGGCAATTACTTTAAAGCCCAAGAAGGTCTAAAAGTAATGGTTTCAAGCTGGAGAAGGATTGAAGATAATGCAATTCCGGCGCGTGCAAAGATTGTCGGTGCGTATGTAAACACGGCGCTCGCTAAAACAGATGCGGCCCTTGCTGGTTATGACGATTGCATCATGCTTTCAGAAAACGGACATGTGTCAGAAGGCAGTGCCATGAACATCTTCATGGTGAAGAATGGTCAATTGATCACCACCACAACGAGCGAAAATATTCTCGAAGGCATCACTCGTGGTACCATAATTGAAATTGCAGAGGCAGAGCTCGGTCTCAAAACTTTGTGTCGCTCGATCGATCGTAGTGAACTTTACACTGCCGACGAATTATTTTTCACCGGCACCGGCGCACAAATCGCTCCTTGTATCGAAGTAGACCGTCGAGTAATTGGCAATGGAAAGGCCGGAACTCTATCTTTAAAGATTCAGGACGTTTATTTAGACATTTGCCGGGGAGTAAATCAGAAGTATACAAATTGGCTGACGCCGATTTACCCAAACAAAAAGGGCGGATCACTGGCTCAGACAACTCCCCAACATGCGTTAGGTGCTGCATCTAACAATTAGTTGGTTTAGACAAGAGGTGGCGTGTATGTACAAACAGCAAGCTGATGGTTATTCCCAGTCCCCGCGCGAGACTACGCGTGTCAACACTCATGGCGACCTTTACAGGAAGAATGAGCTAGGGCAGATTACCTCGTTCAGCTATGCCGACAGCGACATTCTATTCACCTTCGGCTATGGAAACGACGGGCAACTGTCAGACATTAACAGCTCAACTGGCTGGAGTTGGACCAAGGTTCGAACACCTGGTTTCGAAGGCTGGGTAGTACGCAACTACTTTGAGCGCTGGTTCGTGTCACAAGATGAATGCGACGCGGTTCACGTGACAGAGTTCGGTGTAAAGGCTACAGGTCGACAATCTGACAAAATGGATTTGCCAGAACGTCCGTAGGCGATTTAATCATTAAATGCGAAGGAGAGACAATTCGATGTCTCTCTTTTGTTTTTGAGGGTCTTTGACCTCATATTTTTGCCGATATCGGAAGAAATTCAATTGTTGGTGCGTTCGGATTGTTACCGATATCGGCAAAAATCTAATGGTTTAAATCACGCCGACGATTGAATTCGTAGTCAGCTCGTGACTTCTCAGCATCCTTCTGACCCTGGGTCCTAGCGCTTGTCTGCAACTCGCGCTGTCGAGCAATAGCCTCTTGGCGCTCTCTTTCTGAGTCTTGTCTACGCTTGGAAGCTTTCTGAGCTGCTGATGGCTCTATATTGACTTGGAAAGTATCGAGAAATTCCTTGGCATTTGGGGAGTTAAGCCAATCTTTCTTTCCAGCCAGACCGACGATGTAGATGAAGTTCTGAACGATGTAAATTCTGAAGCGTGCGCTTTGACCTGGTTTATTTGCAAGTTCTGCCATTTCCAATTGGCATCCCGGGAAATTTTGCAAACTGGAGGGATATTGTCGAGTGTGCAAGCCTTTCAACGAATTGACGACGCTTTGGGACATGTTATCGAGCAGCTGACTAGTTTTTAGGTTTGGTGGTGGCTCAGGCAGTATCACGTATGAGACGTTGAAGGTCCCTTCCGGCGCTGCATAGAGATAGTCAACCATGCGCATTCCAGCTTGATCGGTGTACTTTACTTGAGGTGAGCCCGGGAGCATGACTTTGAATCGCCCCTCAGGGTAAGTGTAGTTATCCATAGGTGGGCCCGAAATTGTGTCGCTTTTGTGAGTGGCGTCAGGTGCTGCAATCGTGCTGACCTCTTTCGAGATATTCTTCTGCTGATCGTCTTTTGTGCTGTCGACAACTAAGTTCTCAGTGCCGCCGGCATTTTGCAAACTTGAAAGCCGTGTGTCCGTGCTTTGTGCAACTTCGGCTGGCTTATTTAATTCTTTGGCAGCGGAAGTTATTGGAGACTGCGGTGCAGGCTGGTTTGATGGTTTTTCTTGAGAATCAGCAGGTGAGCCAGATTCTGTTGATTCTGCAGGATGATCGTAACTGGCAACTAGCTTTTTGAAATTGTCCAAGAAATCGAGTGGAGTGATTGGTTGAAACACTAAACGCGTTGACAGCCAGGTCTTATCTGATGCTGAATACGGTGCCATTAACAGCACGCTGTGCACAGTCTCTGGACGTTCGACAAAGCCTACGATTCTGTCTTTAGGTCCGCCTTGCTTCACTTCGATATCACCGAGAATTCCATCGAGATCTGGTGAAAGCACGTTGCGTCGATTGTACGGGTGCATTCGCTCATGAACCTTGTATTCGAAATGGAGCGAATTCGCGGTACTTACTATTTTTGCTCTTGGAAAATAGTCCGTGACGAGTTTGGAAATTGACTTCAAGAGGTTTTGCGACTCAATACTCGTTGTTAGAGTGTCACTTGATGTAGAGGGACTCGAAGCTGTATCCGCGAAGGCACAGATGCCACTTGAGAAAGTCGAGACCACCGAAAGTGCTCCGGAAAGAATGCAATTTTTAAAAGAGAGACCTGATGAGTTGCCTGGAATCACTATGTTTCTCGTGATTTATTGGAGGTTTTATACCGGTTGCATCATACAAGGGACCGCAGGTTCTGACTCTGAGTTGTTCACTGCTGGCACTTGCTTGCCTTAAGGGCCACACTTTTGCTGTCTAGATTTTTACCGATATCGGCAAAAATTGCGAGCTAAAGGACCCTTTGCATTCGTCGCATGTCAAGAGGGCGCCGCAATTCGACATCATGAATTCGCTCTATCAGCGTAAATTCCACATTGTCAGACCGACTCCCTCGGACTATTCTCAGATTATCGATTACATGCCTTTCCTGGACCGAAAATGAACAGTTCAATAAAATCGGCTATCGCCCTCTCACTCCTTTACTTGATCGGTGCCATGAGTCCCGTCTTTGCTCAGGTATCCAGTGCCGTCGAATCTTTGGATGAGTTAGGCAGTCTTCACTCCAACTTTGTGGATATCGATATCGTGACCAATTCTCCGACCCTGCAGAGTCAGTCTCCAAATCAACAATCGCAGCCGCCAGTTTACGAAACGTGGACGAGTACTGGATCTGTAGAGACGGCCGTTCCTCAACAAAATGGCATGGTTCAACAAAGCGCCTATTCAGCTGATTCAAGTCAGTATCCAGGATTAACACCGAGTTCTGTGGTGGCACAAAGTGCTGCCAAACAACCAATTCAAATTGATTCTCAAACAGTCGGAAGAGTAGTTGGTGTGGCTGGTACTGCGCTCATTCTAGGAGCGTTTTTGAAGAATGGTGGCGTCGGTGGAGTGATGAACAGCTTTGGACTAGACAATCGATTTCATAGTCGGGGACCTTCCCTGGCGCCATATTAGTCACTCGCCCAAGTGAGCTCTAGATCAAGCTCTAAACAGCCTCTAGACAGCCTGTTTCCCAATCCACTTCTAGACTGCTTATAGTCTGCTCCCTGGCTGTCTCCTGATCTTATGCAGTCAAAATTAAGTCGTTCGAGCAATACTCATGTAGCCTGAACTCGCGATGCAACAGCGCGGTAGCGTGGTTGGCCGCAGATAGTGGTATCAGGCATGAAATGCGAGATTCGCCGCAATACAGGAGCTTTACGTATAAGCTGTGATCCTCGAGGACGCTCAAGAGTCGAGCCGATGTTTCGTGAGAATTTCCCAGACCCGATCCAATCACACTTACTTTCGCCACTTCGGTGTCGACAATTAGTTCTTTCGCTCCACACGATTTTTTTAGCTCGTCGAGACTCAATAAGGCGCAGTCTACGTCTTCATACTTTATTGCCAAGCTAACGCATTTGGTGCGCGTGGCAAAGTCAATGCTTTGTGAAACCATGTCTACAGAGACGTTTTGCTTACTCAAGCAATCTAGCGTTGTGCCGATGAACGGAAAATCCAATGGCACGCCTACAAACGTGACGTGAGCTTGATTTCCATCGACTGCGATGCCGCTTACCTTGCGAATTCTTTCCACTGTTGTCTCTCCATTGATAATTGTGCCAGTGTGATCCGGCCTGAACGTGTTGCGCACTCTCAGTTGCAAGTTGTATTCCTTCGCTAACTCAACAGCCCGAGGATGCAGCACTTGCGCGCCAACTCTGGCCAGTTCCAATACTTCGTCGTAGCAAATTGACTGAAGAATTTGAGCGTCTGGAATTTTGTTTGGATCTGTGGTGAAGATTCCATCGACATCCGTGTAGATATCGCAGGTTTCTGCTTCACAGGCGGCTGCCAAGGCCACAGCAGTGGTATCAGAACCGCCTCGCCCGAGAGTGGTTATCTCGCCCGATTCGCTCAATCCTTGAAAGCCTGCCACCACAATCACGTCGTGCTCTTGCAAAGCGTTCTTTAGGGTGTCTCTGCAGATGTCGAGTATTCTGGCAGTACTATGCGAGTTATCGGTGGTGATGCCAATTTGGGAACCCGTATAAGACTTTGCATTAATTCCTTTCTCTTGCAGAGTCAGAGCGAGCAGTGCAATTGAAACTTGTTCACCGGTCGAAAGAAGTAGATCCAGTTCTCGTTTGTTCGGAACTGTCGCGCACTGCTTGGCCAGGCTGTACAAGTGGTCTGTGGTATCACCCATCGCTGATACCACGACCACACATTTTTTGCTTCCACATTTAGCGACAACATCAGCCACATGATGGATTCGACTGATATTTTTGACTGATGTTCCGCCAAATTTAAGTACAGAAATGCTCACGATAATTTCCTTCTATTTAGCCGTAGCTGCAAGTACAGGCACTGGTTTAGACTCTACATCTTTCGGAAGAACTCGCTCCAGGTCGGCGATTAAATCAGCCGCTTCTTCAATGCCTGTCGAGACTCTGATTAGCCCGTCGACGATACCGCAATGCTCACGCACTTCTTTTGGAATCGGCTTGTGGGTCATTGTGGCAGGGTGACAAATTAGTGATTTAACACCGCCAAGACTCTCTGCTAGTTGGAAAAGTTTGGTGTTGTTGACAACGTCCTTGGCTGCCTCCAATCCACCTTTCACAACAAATGAGACCATTCCGCCAAATCCGGTCATTTGTGATTTTGCCAAATCAAACTGTGGATGACTAGGTAATCCTGGATAGTGCACCGCTTCAACAGCTGGGTGTTTTTCCAGATATTCTGCAATTGCACGAGCATTCTTTTCATGCTCTCTCATGCGTAATGCGAGAGTTTTCAGTCCTCGCAAAATCAAAAAGCAGTCGAATGGTCCAGGAACGGCTCCGACTGCGTTGTTGTGGAATTGCAATTGTTCGTACAGCTTATCGTCGGAGCAGACTATTGCTCCGCCGATTACATCACTGTGTCCATTTAGATATTTCGTTGTACTGTGCACAACGATGTCAGCGCCCAGTGAAAGTGGTTTTTGAAAGTATGGTGTGGCGAAAGTATTGTCAACTACGAGAATCAGATCATTGGCTTTGGTGATTTTGCCGATTGCTCGCAAATCAGCCAAACGTAAAAGTGGGTTAGTAGGTGTTTCCAGCCAAACTAGCTTGGTTTCAGGAGTGATTGCCTGCTCTATTTCTGATGTGTTGCGGGCGTTGACGTAAGTGAATTTCAAATTGTATTTGGTCAGCACCTGCTCAAATAGGCGGTAAACGCCACCATAAACATCCTCGCCGACAATGACGTGATCGCCTGCTTTAAGCAGATTGGTGACCGTGTAAGCTGCAGCAAGTCCTGATGCGCAGGCGAGACCATATTTACCACCTTCCAGGGCAGCGAGGCACTCTTCGAGAGCTGTTCTAGTCGGGTTATGGGTACGTGCGTACTGATAGCCTTTATTTACTCCCAGTTCGTCCAAGACGAAAGTTGCCGTCTGGAAAATCGGTGTAACCAAAGCTCCCGTTGAGGGATCGGACTCCTGCCCAGCATGGATTGCCAGTGTTGAAAAATGTAGGTGGTCTTCGGTTGCAAGGTTTTTGTATTCACTCATGGTTTTTCTCCTAATAGAAAAACCCCCCTTCTCGCAGGGAGAAGGAGGGTTGAAACACTTTAACGGTCGTTAGCTACTGCTTAAACCTGTGTGACAACGCCGCCCTCCCCCAGGAGAGCATCATCATTGTCATAGTCATGGCGCGGTTTTGCATGTGGTCCATTATGAACGAACAATTCCCAATGTCAATTTGAGGAACAGTTGATGTTAAGCGATTGTCGATCTAAATATTTTCAGTTGACCGAAACGAAATCAGGGATTGCCATGGAACCTGGTGATGCCAGTTTACACTTTCTCGATCACATTCTACTCTATGCCTTGAAATTGCCTCAAAATTGGCGGGAGCAAGCTTTGAAGCTTCTGCATTGCACACGTGTATTCAGTGCTCTAAATGCGCGGATATCCGGCGGGGAGTTTACACGGCATATCGTACAGACATCCAAGTGGTGGCATTGAAATTGGGATGTCGTTTTGAGATGTTTTTGGGTGGCTAAAATGATGGAGGCTCAAGTA
>JBBQFO010000045.1:0-28040 GCA_038322035.1 Candidatus Obscuribacterales bacterium | reverse complement strand
AGCAAACGGCGAAGTGGTTGTGTCGCTTTCGCGCATGAACAAAATTCATCCGGTGGAATTACTATCTTCGACTGTGCGAGTTCAAGCTGGTGCGATCACGCAGGCGGTGCATGAACATTGCGAGCCTCTGGGATTGACCTGGCCGATCGATTTTTCTTCAAAAGGTTCAAGTCAGATTGGCGGCAACATCTCCACAAATGCTGGTGGTCAGCGCGTCATTCGCTACGGATTGACGCGCCACTGGGTAAACGGTTTGCAAGTCGTCACCATGAACGGTGACATTTTGGAACTGAATGGCACGCTACAGAAAAACAATACAGGCTTGGATCTCTGTCAGCTTTTCATAGGAACTGAAGGCACTTTAGGCATTATCACGGAAGCGACTCTCAAGCTGACACCGCTGCCAGTGCAGACCGAATTGTTTTTCTTCGCCACGAATAATCTGTCGTCATCACTAGAGTTACTGAAGTATACGAAGCTCTATGGACCCTTCACGATTCTGACATTCGAGTATTTGAGCAATGATTGTTTGAATAGTGTGCTCAAGCTGGGCAAGCACAAAAGTCCCTTTGAAGCGCCTTCTGACAGCTATGTTCTGCTTGAAGTCGAATCTCGCGATAGTGCTGATCAGAGAGAAAAACTCGACGATTGGATGAGAACCGCACTCGAAAATGACTTGATTGTGGACGGGGTGTTGGCACAATCGCATGAAGAACGCAATGATTTGTGGGCACTTCGCGAGGGCGTCAGCGAAAGTCTGAGCGCGCAAGGACTGGTTCACAAAAACGACATAGCGTTACCGATCACCAAATTGGACGAGTTTGCGAAAGTACTGCAGTCACTCGTTTCCCGGAATTATTCCAACCTGAAACTCTTTCTCTTTGGACATCTAGGTGACGGCAACTTTCACGTCAACTTCATGAAGCCGGAAGAGATGGATAAATCAAAGTTTCTCCAAATTTGCTACGCTGCGGATCTGGAGATGTTCGAAACAGTGAAAAAATTTGGTGGCAGTGTGTCAGCTGAACACGGAATCGGTTTGCTGAAAAAGAAGGCGCTTCCTTACAGTCGCACTCCAGCAGAACTAGCCCAATTTTAAGCAGATTAAACAAGTAATGGATCCGCAAAATCTGCTCAATCCAGGGAAAATTTTCGATTAGTGGTGCGTAGTGGTGCGGTGTTCACGTCGCAGCTTGACTAAGGGGTGTGCTTTGCCCAAATCATTCGTGAATAGAAAACAAATCCTGTTAGGATGCTGGTCGTAACTGCTTGCGTATAATCTGCCATTACGATGTGCGAAATCGTCGCGCCGATTAGATCGAATGCAAATCCTGCGTATGCCCACTCTTTGACCGTTGGGTGCTTGTTTCCAAATGCGATCGCGACGCCGCCCAAGAATTTTGCTGAACCCAAAATGTAAACGACGTAGCTCGGATATCCCAGGTGACTGAGCATCTTGATTGGGACATCAGGAAAGAGAACTTCACCCAAACCCGCGAGTGCAAGTATTCCAAAAGGTATGGTGGCAAGTTTGTATTTCAGTTTTTCACTTGCCATTGCGTTTTCTTTCAATATCCACAGCTTTGCCGAGTTACTATATCGGCAACTTGTGAAATCCGTATGGGCACCCGTAGAGGACTCAATAGCCACCGGGACGACTTGCCACTTTGGCTACTCCGGACATTCCATGCCCGCCATACCTTGCCTCTGCGTAGCGAATGCCCGCAACAAGATTGGATAAAGGATCGTGGATATTCGAGTTCAGCCCTTCAAGCGCGTACTGATGAAAAGTTGATGGGATGGTTTGCATTAATCCAGTGGAAGGGTGTCCTGCTCTTGCGTTTGAGTCCCAGTTGTTAGTAATATTCGGATTCCAGCTGCTTTCTCTGCTGACGATTTTGTTGACAGCGGCTTCATTTTCCGGCGTCACTGGAACACCCGCTAACTCCAGAGCTTTGTCGATCAATTCTTTGCGAGCACCGTCCGGCACATGACCGCCCACGGCGTGTGTATCGAAGCCACCATTGGCGCCACCACCAGATTCAGCACTTTGATGGAAGCCGTTGTAGTGTCCGCCACCGTAATGCATGCTGTGGTAGGCTTTCCGCAGCCGCTCGGACTCGTGAGGGGCATGTCGACTTGTACTTACGACCGTGCCATTGCCTTTAGGGTTTTGCTTGTCGTCTGACACCACCTCATAGTCATGGTGAACCTTGTGATGTTTGCCTACGTGATCGTCTTCTATTAGCCTTAAATGAGGCAGAAGTCCCTTCTTGTGAAGGTCTTCGTTGATTTGTTGGAGATCTCTGTGAAACTCGTGGGGGTGTTGCTTGCGCAAATGCTCAATGTCCTGAAAGACATGTTTGAAATCATGCGGATTGTGCTTGAGATGTTGCTCAATGTGCCGCTCTGACTCACGCAGGTGCTGATTGTGCAGCTGCGCAGAAGTAAGGTGACCGTGCTGACCATGTTGATCGTGGTGACCGTGTTGCTCATGATGGCCGTGTTGATCGTGATGTCCATTTTGATCATGGTGACCATGCTGAGCATGGTGATCACGATGAGTATGATGATCGCGGGGATTGTCAGCCACGAAGGTGGACTCCGTCAATTGAGTAGTAAGTGTCCATCAAATGCGGCTGCAAATCATACAAATCGAAGCCAGGCAACGATCTGAATGGGGTGAACCTGCATGTTAAGAGAACATATCAAGGAACCTGTGTCGTGGGTGTGACAAGGATGATCTATTTTCGTCTGCAAAGAAGTGCCTGGCGTGGCATTGACAACTTCGCCTATTCTGTTAGACTGCATCTGCCCACATAACAAGTCCTGCCCGAGAGTAGCTCGTCGTCTATTGCTCCCCAGTAGATTGCGTAGTTGCATTGGATGCGCCCGCATTTGGCGACAGCCAACTGTGAATTTCTCTTTGATTTTTGGCGAGCTTCTTACCATGTCTCCAACCCCTGTAGATACAACGGACCGCGTGCAGCAGACGGTTAGCCGCATTGAGAGCGCCAGCCAGGGCGGTCAACTCGATGCCGACAAATTGCATCACGAACTTTTCGCACTTCGAAAACAAGATTCAACTAATGGAGCTGTTGATAAAGCGACCTTCAAAGCTGATCTTGCTGCAGTCACAAAGAAGCTTCATGAAGATGGAATTCTGCCCAATCTAGATATTGTAGAGACTGGCAACACACATGTAGCTTTCCGCGGCATCAGTACTCCAGGAGCTTCTCCCGTAGATGGAAGCGAGAGCCTGGTAACGAAATCGCACGGCACCACATTCACTTATGATAATCACAACCACGTTCAGTCATGGACGACCAAAGATGTTGACACCTGGAAGTACAGTGGCAAAGACGGCAAGTACCACGAGTTTGAAGACGGTAAGAACACCGGCAAGACCACCACCGATGCCGTTATGGTTGACGCAAAAGGTCGTGAGACCGCGACTCATCCAGATGGCAGCACGACCACCACATCGGCATGGGGCGGCACCATTGAGCGTGACGCATCCGGCTTGATGACAAAAGAAACGAACGGCAAATCCGTAAAAACTTTCGATTACGAGAACGGTCAGCTTTCAGCAATGACCGTGGAAAAAGATGGGCAGAAGTCTGCTTACGCAAAAGCTGATGACGGCAAATTCTATGCTTCGACTGATAGCGATCATAAGAATCCGCTCGCTATCGCTATCGACACAGAGCGCGATGGTGCTGTAAAAATCACCGATCGGAGCGGCGCTTCGACCGAAGAAAGATGGGGCGGCACCAGTGTTCACCGAGACAAAGATCAGCACCTCACATCGATCGATTATCGCAATGGCAATAAAGCTACAAATTTTTCCTACGATGCTAACAATCAATTGACCGGCTTCTCCATGACAGGTAAAGATGGCAAAGCGCACGCATATGAACAGAGCAACGGTATGGTTTCCATTGATGGTGGTCAGTCCGTGACCGGCACTCTGACAGCCAATGACGCCGGACGCTTGCTCGTTACCCAAACCGGCGATGGTTCAGATCAACAGTACAAGTCAATCCAGTTCAATATGGGTGGCAGTGAAGTTGTGTCGGGCAAATTCGGTGACAAAACGATGCCGATTGAAATCACCAGTGGTGGTGGCAAGGTGAGTCATTTCAAATACGACGCAACTGGAATGCTGACTGACGTTGATGCACGCGGCTATGTGCTTCATAAGGAAGGCGGTCAATGGCTCGATACCAACGGCGGCAAGCCGGCCGATGTCGTGCCGATGACGGAGCCTAACGGAACCTACAGTGTCATACACGGAGACGGAACTTACGATCAGTGGTCGGCAGGTGGAGTACACACAGAAGCGGGACCTCCTCCTTCTGATGATGCGACCGATGGAGTTCAGGGCGACCCTGGCCTCGCCTCAACTATCTGTCGTGACGCGCGTCGTGTCGCAAACAACATGGACTCGCACGGTTTGTGTCTCAAAGGCGTCGCCACCGCCCTCGATATGGCTGGCACCAACAACATCCACGGTGGCTCCGCCTACATGGCGGCAGATCGTCTCGCTAGGGACGACCAATTCCAGGAGATTCCGGAGAACACCAAGCTGAAGCCCGGAGACATCGTCGTGCATGGCACAACAAGCTCGAATCCATACGGACACATCCTCGTCTACCTCGGCAACGGCATGGAAGCAAGCGATCACATCGCTCCTCTGACGAACATGGACTATGGAAGCTTTACACGCGTTTTTAGACCGACGGGGTGATTGATTGTTTTTTTTGACCCTGCTGGAAAATTGTTTCCAACTCATTTTCCCGGATATACGGGCGTTTTGAGGATTCTACTTGTTTCCAGTTGCGAAATCACAAGACTGACACGAGCTTGACACGTTTTTGTCACGAAATCGCACTATTATCCCAGTGTCCCTAAAGAAAAGCCGGTGGCTCATATGAATTCCCAAGCGAAGCTCGGAATGCGGTCTTGTCGTGGCCAGGCGTTAGCCGAAACAGCAGGATTACTGATGGTATTCTTCATCTTCCTAACCTTTCCTCTAATGAATCTCGGCGCCATCGGCATGCGTGCTTGCTTCGTGGTCAACTCTGCCAAAGTCGGTGCTGAACGAGCATGCAAGTCGCTGACATACGAAGTCAAAGCAAACGTTCCAGACGGCACTCTCGCCAACAACACACCAGCTGTAACCGTTGCCAAAAACGAAGTGACTCGCTACCTCGGCTCTTTCAGTGGCGCCAGATTGGTCGGAGTCAAGACTGGTATCGTCGATATCAACAACATCACCGGCGAGAAGAAAGGTCCTTTCTTCACCCCAATGGCTACTCTTCCTCAAGAAAATCATACATATTACGTAGACGTTCAAGTCAATGCTGAAACCGATCCGCTCCTCAGCTACAAAGGTGGAATGCTCGGTGACATCCCTGGTTTGACCGCACCATTCCCACTGTCAATGCACGGACAGAGAGTCTTCGAAAATCCAAAAGGCTTGCAGATGTAATTTGACCGCCGCTAATCTCTGTTCAATCCTCGTTCAACTTCTTCAATTCTCTATCGTTCAATGTTTGGTTTTCTTTCAACGCAATCAGGTCCGCAGTCTTCTTAGTACTTGGTGCCAAGCGCTTCTCAGCATCAGCAAAACAATCTCTGGCTTTCTGAAAACTCAATTTTCTTTCCGCTGTCTTTTCCATCGATAACCCATCCAGGTAATGCACTGTTCCCAAATTGATTTGATTCCGCGCCGATTTCGATTGATCAGATTGTTCGAGTTTGGCAATCGTTTCAAGCGTCTGAAGACATTTTTTGTAATCACCCCTTTGTCGTTCCACAGTCGCAAGAGTTTCAAGGTCGCTCAATGAGTCATCGCCAGCCACATGCAAAATCTTTTCAGCGAGCGATTCGGCTTGTTCAAACAAATTTTGCTGTGTGTAAACTGAAACTAGTTTGCGAGCTGGTTCGAGGTTCGTTGCGCTCAGGGTCTTCGTTGAAGTCTCGAGTTTTTTTTGCTCCGCGGCAAGGTTCGACCAACGCGTCTCTACTGTCATCAGTTTTGCCGGTGCTCTCTTATCGAGAAGATTCACCAGGCTTAGTGCCACGAGCCAGACAACAAAACATGCCGACGCGAGTATCTTTATCCATTTCCATTTGTTCATTGGTTAGTCGAGAATGAGGATTGATGCGGGGTTCAGTAATCTGTTCGTTTAGGGTTGAAGGTTGACAGCAAACTGTAGAGGGGATTAAACTTCGATAATCTGAGCCTTTGGAAGAAATAAGTCACACTCGCTCCGTATTATGGGGCAATTATTGTCGATAGTCAGCTTGAGCATCATGACAAAAAATTCTCAGTCGCGAAAATCTATAGGGCAAGGCGTACTGGCCCTGAGTGCTTTGGTCGGCTTAATTATCATCCCGCTGATTGGCATTTTCTCTTTTGAAATCGCTAGATATCAGCACGGTGTCAATCAACTGAACGCCAACTGCGATTCTGCTGCCCTCGCTGGCTCCGCGATGTTGGTAACTTCCAAATTTCAAAGTAAGCAGGATCGCCTGAAGAGATTTGCTGAAGCGACAAAAGCTGCTGAAAATGCATTTAAAAGTACGTTCACCCAAACCAACGCTCAACTGAACGACGTGCTTGGTAGCACGTTGCGTGCTGCAGTTGATGTTGGCAAAGACGGCACGTTGACATTGGGCACTCAACCTGGCGACTGTACTTACAAAATTCAAACAGTGGATCCGAGCAACTTGAGTGTTGTCGAACCAACTGACGATAAGGCGAAGGCGATTAAAGTCTCCGCTCAATTTACGGCTCGTCCAGCATTCTCCAAATTCCTTGGCTTGGGCTCTCTTGTGCCGATCGTCAGCAGAGCAGTGGCTGGCATTCCGGTACTGGATGTGGTGGTATGTTTCGATGTATCGGGAAGCATGGATGACTCGACTCGAGTCTCGTTCGTCAACCGCCGATTCACGATTCCCAAACCTGCAAGCGTGCAGATTGGAGCCGCTTACCTCGATTACACTAATGCTTTGGCGGCGTTGAGGAACTATATCGGCAGCAGCAGCTATGACCCGAATATTTGTGCTGGGTACTTCAACACTGCAAGTCAGAAGTGGAATGCATACAAGACGCTCAGACTGACTTTAGCCGATCAAAAAGGCAAAGTGGAGTATGGGCAGGTGCAAGTTGGAACTCTGGCAGATTGTGTGTTCAATCCCATTGCGGCAGACGGAATTGCGATCAACACTCGCTATCCGCAGAATCTGAATCTCGTCAATTGGGAGAAGCAGTTCTCTAATTCCAATCAGGCTCTTCCGACTTTCAATTATGCTGAGCGCGCTTACCAGGAAAGTGGTGGACCAAATCCCGGTGCAGAGGTGGGAAACTTCGCTTGTGGAGGCAATCTCGGACCCGGTTATCCATCCAACTATGGCTGCGCCTGTCCTACGGCACCGCAGGGATTTACTGACTTGATTGTGAAGGTGGATCATCTAATTAACACAAATCCAGTGCAGCCACTGTTCGGATTGCAAGGACCGAAGGGGCTAATCCCTCCAAATGGAATCGACAAATTTACTTACGTCAAAAAGCGTGAACCTTTTAAAGGGCAATCTTATACGTTTGACGGTGTTGCGTATTTAGTCGAAGCGGAACGCGGAAATCTCGAAGTTTCGCGATTCAACCAACTAAAAAACAATCTTTTCAAAAACAACATAGCTGATGGTGAGCTGCCAAACCAGGGCAAAGATGGCTACCAGTCCGCCTATTTCGAGATGGCGGGCGCCTACAGTCAGCCCATCTCGTGCACGATCGATGCGCTACAGAATTTTTATCAAGCATTGAACGGAGCTGGTGCTGACGTACACTTCGGTTTGGTGGCATTTGAATCGTTGGCTGCTCAAGGAACGCCGAGCTTGACCGATGTGGCGCTTCAGGATATTGCTTTTAACCAACCGGTCGTCTGTCCTGTCGATATCAACACATCCTCTCCGAATTATCCAACACCGCCCACGGGACCGAAGAGGTATCCGATCTTGAGAATGCCGTTGTCGCTTTTGAAAGATCCAGTCAACGACTTGGTTCCTGATCCAACGGATTCTAATAAACCAAATCTGACGATGAACGATATTTTCGAAAACTACTTACTGCCGCTTCGAGCTACAAACATTCCGAAGGCTCTGGCTGAGGCTTTGGACATCTTGGGGAATAGCCCTCGCAAGGTTTACTCGAGGCAGTGCGTCATATTGATCACCGACGGTATAGCCACCCGAACTCTCAACGGTGACGCGAACAATGCTCTGGCACAGCAGCAGTCTCGAGATCAAGCAACCAGAGCAAACAATGCCGGAGTGCCGATCTACACAATCGGTGTGGGACAAAATGAAGTTGTCGAACAAATTCAAGTTCCATTTCTTGGAGATGAATTTTCGAACTCTCCTCAAGGGATCGCAAAATTATCAGGCAATGGTGCCAGATTCTTTGCCGTCAACAAAAACAGTATCGTTGCCCCTGGTGGTGGACAGGTAAACGCAATCAGTCAGGCGTTTTTACAAGTGGCCAGAAGTTTGGTGCAGTTAATTGATTAAAATGAAGACGAGAACCAATCGTAGAAACGTCCGCGGTATGTCAGCAGTGGAGCTGGCAGTCGGCTCATTTTTCTTTGTTGTCCTGACTCTGTTATGTGCGGATGTGGCTGTACTGATTATCGCCAACGGAGTCAACAACGAAGCCTGTCGAGACGCTGCTAGAGCGGCAGGCATCGCGCCTCCCACCAAGGCCAAAGATGCGGCGACGAATGCACTGACCGCGCATCAACGTGTCGACGGTCAATTCATCAAAAATTTGAAAATCGAGAAATATCTTTATAACGGAATAAAACCTTACGGCAACGCCGATCCCCTCGACCCTGACAATCAGCCTACTGTCTTTATCGCAACTCGATTGGAAGTAAAATTGCCTGCACCGATCGTCTTTTTCGGTGGTGCATCGTTCACCGGCAATGGTGGCAGCGGTGCACTCGAATTCGAGAGCAGTTACCTCTATCCGATCTTGAATCTTCAATCTTCCGTGCCTGCTGACGTCTTCGATCCGGAGCATACGCAACTACCTCTAGGACAGAGTGCTGAGGTGCCGGGCCTATGCAACAATCCACCACCAAATTGCCCACCGCCGAATGGACCCGGTCCCGGTCCAAGCAATACAACAACGACGACCACGACCGGTGTGAATCCAACTGGACCAGGACCTGGTCCAGGTCCCGGTCCCGGTCCGGGACCGTCCACGACGGGCAACAATGGCGAATATCCTGGGTAGGGCTATCCTGTTCATGCTCAGCTTTTAAAGCCTTCATGTTGGCGGCATTTCTTAAGCAAATCAATAATGAAGGGGTTATTTGGCTGGATCTTCAGTGATGCATTCAAGAAAGTTCTGCATCGGGCGTAGTCCTTTTGTAAAAAGTAAACTTGTCCGATCTGTCCCATGCAAACTGCTTTGTGTCTCTTTCGCTGCAACTCTTCACGTACGGGATACTCCAAGTCTGGCTGTCTTGTCTGAGTGCTCTTATAAGCCCGTCCGTAATATGCGATTGCTTGACCGTAATCCTGATTGACTACTGTCATCTGGGCTAATCCGATCAGTGCGTGATACTCATATTCTTTGCAATCGTTTTCCGGTCGCCCTGATACCGCATCTAGTGCTGTCTGAAAGTCTCGCTTGGCCGCTGGATAATCTTCAAGGTGTTCCTTTGCGTGTCCGATATGCCAATATACCGACCCTACCATACTTGGTTTGTTGCCCAATTCAACGCATAAGGGCAATCCTTCTTCTGCTAATTCTTTAGCTAACTTCCAATTCTTTACTTTTGCCGCTTTTCTACTTTGCACCATCAAGTCATAGAACATACTTTCCTTCTCATTTGGACGAACTTCATGCGTTTGGGCGATTGGGTCTATGCCATAGTCGTTTGATTCGCCGCTGACTGCCTTGGTTTGCGTTGCTGACTGGCCGCCTGGAGATGATTTCTGTGGCGGAGCTTTGTCGGCAGTTGCTGCGCTTTCGATGTTCGAGACACTATGGTTCTTCAAAAATTGGAAAATCATCAGCGCCCCCATTCCCAGAGACATTCCTATCAGTGCACCGATCACGATCTGTTTTTTTTGCCCGCTAAGATATATGCGTAGCGGGGGCTTTTCGCCTTGCAACAGCAAACTCAGATCTTCTTTTACCTCACTGACCGTTTGGTACCGGTCCTCAGGTTTTTTTTCAAGACACTTCATCACTATGCTATTAACACTTCTGATCTTGGTGTGATCCGCAAACGATGTGGATAACACTGAAGTCAAAGATGCCGGCACATCTTTAATGTGTTTTTGCATCGTGCTAAGTGAATTGTCGCCGACTAAAGGCGCACGACCAGCAATTGCTTCGTACATTACGCAACCAAGAGAGTAAATGTCGGATCGTTCGTCTAACTTGCATCCCGCGCACTGCTCCGGGCTCATGTATAGCGGGCTTCCGAATGCTTCCCCTGATTTGGTCAATCCGCTTTCGTCTGCCATGTCTTTGGCGATTCCAAAGTCGATCAACTTGACCAATTCAGTACGATTTTCTTGGGCTAAAATAAAATTGCTTGGTTTTATGTCGCGGTGTATTATCCCGTGTGAATGAGCATGTTCCAGCGCTGCGCACGCTTGTAGCATTATTGACAGAAATCTTCCCAGCGACAGTTTGCCTTCGCTAGCGAGCAATTCAGCCAAAGTGCTGCCACTTAGATAATCCATCACTATATACGGAACACCGTCAGTGGTGGCACTGCTCTCGTGGACTTTGACAATGTTCGCATATTCAAGTGTGCCAAGGGCTCGAGCCTCCTGCTTGAATCGAGTCGAAAACTGGGCTCCGTCAAGTTCATCAGTAAGAAGAAACTTAATAGCAACGAATCTGTTTAGGGCTACGTCTTGAGCCTTATATACTACACTCATCCCGCCCGAGCCAATTTCTTCGATTAGTTCATATTTGCCAATCGTTGTGCCAGTCTTGAACCGAGCGCGAACACCGCCCTTGCCGTCTCGCTGCGGCGCTTCTTCCAACTTTACCTTGTCGAGTTGGTCTTCTTTTAAATCAGGTCGGTCCATCGATTTTGCCGTTCTAGAATATAAATGGGGCCGCATACTCACTTAGTCGATTCGGCGATCTTAATCCATCGTGCAAGCTCCTCGTCTTCCGGGTTCAGTTTTCGTGCCTGTTTGTAATAATCGAGACACTCAGCCAGTTTTTTTTGTTTTAGTGACCACGCGCCCTGGAATTTCAAACTTTGCGATTGCTGCTGCTTATTTTTTTGCTGCACAGCAATATCTGCAGCTTGTCTAGCAAGTTCCTTTGCTCGATCGAATGCCCCAGTGCTGACCACGACGTCGGCGTAGTCCATTAATGCGTGAAACTTCGTTTCGTAATCTGTAGATAGTTTGGGATTGGCCATTAGTGCGATGGCTTCATCGTAGTGTTCCGAAGACGCTACAGGGCGGTGCATTTTTTTTTCACACCTGGCTTGGAGAATATGAAATCGGGCTTGGTAAAAAGGTGGCAGCTGCATCTCTTTTGCCAGCCTAGCCCCTTTTTCTGCCGTTTCCAGTGCATATGGAAATGCGTCATGCCTCCATAATTTTGTGTAATCTGCTCTTAATTTTCCTAATTCCGTTTGTTGTGATATAGATGCTTCCCCACCCATGTTCGATACCATCTGATTTTCTGAAGAACTCGATAAAGAGTGTTGCGCGTTATTACCTCTGTTGAAAATCAGTAAGGCTGCGAAAACAGCCAGCGATGAAACCACACAAGCCACCACCACTGGAACCCTAAGTGCAGAGGGCTTAGTTGTATTTTGTCCTTTCTGCAGTTCTTCTAGAGCCGTTTTTAAATCCTCAAGATTCTGATACCGATCGTCAGGACTTTTCGCCAAACAGCGCATTACAATGGGGTCCAGGTTCTGAATATTTTCTGTTTGCAACTTCAATTTGGATAAACTATCCGGCTTATCGGTTAAGTGCTTTTGCAGCGTCTCGAGTGAATTGGCACCAGATATGGGCGGCTTCCCTGCCAGTGCTTCGTACATGACACATCCGAGTGAATATATGTCTGAACGTGAATCCACCTTTGCACCAGCACATTGCTCGGGGCTCATGTAGAGTGGGCTGCCAAATACTTCTCCTGTTTTGGTGAGGCTCATATCGTCTAAATAATTTTTGGCTATTCCGAAGTCAACAAGTTTCAAAACTTCGACTCCGTTCTCTTGGGCTAGAACGAAATTGCTCGGTTTTATATCTCGATGAACAATTCCAGCGAGGTGCGCGTGTGCCAACGCATCACATGCCTGAATCATAATCGAAAGCCAGCGACCGAGAGAAAAATTGCCTTCAGTCTTGATTGCATCGGCAAGAGAAATTCCACTTAAATAACTCATCACTAAATAAGGTGTGCCATCATCTGTAGTGCTAAAATCGTGCACTTTGACTATGTTCGGATGGTCCAGTTGACTTACCGCACGTGCTTCTTGTTGGAAGCGCAGCAGATTCAAGTTTTCACGTTTCGATGAATTCGAGATCATAAGTTTGATCGCGACAAGACGATTCAAGTCCTGATCGCGCGCCTTATAGACGATGCTCATTCCGCCTCTGCCGATCTCGTTAATCACCTCATACTTGCCGATTCTCTCTCGATTTTGCGACTCTGTAGTTTGCGAGATTCGGGTGTCGGCGGAGCCCTTCGTTAATTCGTCGGGCTGACCTTCTGGTTGCAAGTTTTGGGATTTCAACCGGTCCATGAGATCTCTGTGCTGGTTTGTAATTTATACCCGCTCTGCAAATTCCAAAAGCTTGAAGATGTCGAGCCTTTTTAGCGTCTCAGCCTTACGAGCGCTGACGTTGTTGGCTGAATCATAGGTTAGTCTAATCGGAGATTTAATCAGTTTGTGGGCGAGTATGCGGATTTTGGTCATCACGTTAATCAGGTCTTTGGGGTCAATCCAGAGCACGTATACAGTCACCATTAAATACTCGAACAATGGCAAATTCATAAACAGGTCAATGCCCAGATGCAAGCAGAGACCGGCCAGCAGTACCCAATAACGGCACTCCTTGATCCAGATCAGGGTCCACAATGCAAACTCGGTTGCCAGTGTAAACCACGTCATTAATTTCAGAATAATCAAGTTGTTCGTAAATGGTGGCATCGAAAATCGACGCAGGTCTTCGAGTCGAGTCACGTAGTAGAGCGCGTTTCCGCTCACCCAGGTGTTTCCGTCTACTTTCGTCCAGAACGCTTGCCAGTAGAGAATGCACAGCTGAAATTGCATCAGTCGATGCGCCCACATCGTCACCGGAGGTGATGGTCCAGAAACTATTTCTTTGCTTGTCCACACTTCTATTAGTCGATCGACTGACAGTGCTCGCCCGGCGTTGGATACGCTCAGATAAAGAGCGGCCAGCCTCATAAAAATATCGCCGCTGTTAATTATCGCCCAATCGCGATGATGAAGTGATGTCAGACAGATGAAAACAATGACAGCACTAAGGCGTGTCAACAGTCCGAAAGTTAGTGTCACAGCGGCGACTGCAAAGACTATGATCATCGTGTTTAGAGATTGCTCGGTTGGTGGCATCATCATCAATGGATCAATCAGTACATCGAAAGGCCATTGCCTGGCTGTTTCAAGGCTGACGACGCCAGTTGGTCCGTACCACAAATTCAAATCTGGAGCCAGCAAGGCTAGATGCAAAAGCATAATCGCACCGAACATGATCCGGTACAGTGCCATCGGCAGTGGCGATCCCGGTTTAAACCAGAACTCGTTCCAGGCACGCCAGATAGCTGCCAGGGTCATTTCAGATCCTCGGGTTGCACCACGTACACAAAGAATGTTTTGTGCTTCGTATGCTCTGGCAAGTTCGTACTAATGCCTTTGTCCGGCGGCGGGATGTCTGCTGAAAAATAAGCCAGTTCGACGATTTTGGGCGGCGAGGTCTGATTGCGATGCAGGCGAGCAATGTATCTTGCGGCGTCGGGTTGCAGGAATGTGTAATTGTGGTATCTAATTCGGTCGTTCGACCACTTACGAAAGCGTTCCGCACGCATCTGTGCGACGCCCGTGAGCAAGTCCTGGCGCGGAAACTCCCAGAGCGCGATGGTGCCATCCTCAAACGTGATAGTTGCGATCAAATGGAAATTGTCCGTGCGAATATTTGGTGCAAAGACGTTCCAGGTTTGCCAAAATCCGAAGGCGGTGAGAAATGGGTAAACCGGTTTATAAAGCGCGTTTCTCAGTGCTGTCGAAGGACAAACAGTGAGTGTGATGCAAAACAAGTAAAAGGCAAGCAACGCACTGATCAGCACTCTGAATCTGAGCGACGGATATTCGACTTCCGCTTCAACCTTTGATTCAGTTGTATTTGGTTGCATAAGCTAAATTGACCAGCCGCTGATATATTGGACAGTTGTGAACAGGAATCACTGACGTTTCTATGCGCAAACCAATTCTACTCAATAATATGGCTCAGTTTGGTTCGTCCGTTGTTTTGGCGGTCGTTGCCGTCAGCATGGCAGCGTCGCATCTCCCAGCCCAGGCAGTAGTGAGCAAAACCTCAGATGCCGATGAGATGACAAAGAAAGCGGCAGCGCTCTTCTCCGCCAACAAATTTCAAGAAGCGATCGAACTTGAAAACCAGGCAGTCAAAACCGCTCCCACGTATTGGCTTCCGCATTCAGCGCTTTCGATCTTCGAGTGGCAGCGCAATCAATTCGATGTCGCATTGAAGGAAGCGCAAGAGGCGGCTAGACTGGCCCAGGATAACGAACTTGCGAACCTCAACTGCGCTCAAATGAATCAGCAGCTTGGTTACTACGAGGCCGCTATTCCCGCGTTCAAAAAAACAATCAAAATCGCTCCCAACAGTTGGTCTCCACGAATCGGTCTCAGTCAGGTCCTTATTTCAAGTGCACGCTCTGTTGACGCGCTTGAGGTTCTCACCCAAATGAGTAATGCCCAGTCCGGAGATTTTAATTGGTGGTACAAATTGAGCCTCGCTTTTTCCCAGTTGGATAAGCCAAAGCAAGCCGCTGATGCTGCTGAAAAGGCAGTCACTGTGGCTACGGTGGTTGAGCAAAAATCACAGGCCAACATTGTCTGCCTGGTTGAATTGATTCGTGCAAATGAAATCGAGCGTGCACGTGCTATCGAAGTGGAGGTGCTCCGGTCTAAACCTAAAGACGATCAAGTCTACGTCAAATCCTTGTCTGCTCTCTGTGCGCCAGCTGATTGGAGTTGCGGAAAAAACTTGCTCGATCTAGCTATTGAAAATGGACTTTCAAGTTCCGACGGTTACTACAAACTCGGAGCTGTTCTTGAGCAAAAGGCTAGTGCACCGACGATTGACTCGACGACAAGCATCGCATGGTTGGATCTCGCGGAAATGGCGTATCGTCAAGCAATCAAAGCGGCGCCAGGAGAAGCGAAATTCTACCTTGCACTTGCTGGTGTCTTAGACCGAAAGGGGAAGACTGACGAGATGGTGGCGATGCTTTCCAAAGCTAAGACTTTCGATAGCACGGATGTACTAGCATCGTATTTGGTATCGTCTGTAAAAGCTGCGAACAACGATCTGGCTGGACGTTTGCGGGAAAAACTAGTCGGTGCGCCTGAAAAGCCATATCAACTCAATCTTGCCAAGGTAGATTTCTCGGTAGACAACTTGCAATGCACCTGCAAATTGAACGTTTTGGAATACGAGTTGAAAAAGCAAAGCGGTATTGAGTTCGCCTCAATCACCCATCGGGAGAAGCCTATCAAAGGTACTCTGCTTGTCGACCAATCTTTTGGCACTAAGCAAGCTTTTGCAAGTGTTGGAAAGACGCAATCGGTGACTCTTCAAGTTACCTCAACTGAGCCAATATCGTCGGTTAATGAGGCGATAAAATTTGCACGAAATCTCCGCGATATCGGGCAACCGTCGAGCACTTGGTCGTTTGTCATTGATTTGCCCAAGATGCCGACGATTTGATCAAACTGCTATAGTTTAATTTCGAGTGGAATCATTGAAACCAAGTTAAGGACCTGACATGAAAAAGCGTTTTGCACAGAAGATTTGCCTGGGTCTTTCCATGCTCGTATCTGCTGCTCTGCCGCTGCCAACGTTCGCGGACAAAACTCCCGCCGTCGACGTCAAACCCGCTGGTGCAACCGTCCCAGCCTGGGTCCTGAACGTCAACAGCAATTTTGCCGGCACTGTCCTCTATTACATCACTCCCAACGCGGTTCGCATGAAATTCGATAAGCTCGGTCTTGTGATGTTGATCAAAGGACCGAAGTGGAATGCCTTGGTTTACAACGAGAGCAACAAAAACTATGTCGACCTGCCTTACGCGCAGTGGAAGGCGAAATTTCTGCTGAGAGGAAAGAGAGTGGCTGACAAGTCGATTGTTTTGACGCCAGTCAAAACCGGCAAAAAGCAGACCATTCTGGGTGTTCCGTGCTTTCAAGTGATCGTCAAAAGAAAGGATGCCAGTGGAAAGGGCGACCTGACCATCGCTGAAACCTGGATTGCCAAGGATATTCAAACGCCACCGCAGTTTAACAGCATGATGAAGACTATGCTTGACATTCCGGTCGACTCTGGCACTCCACTGCGAGTTTTCCAAATGGGCAAGACCAACAACAAGATGATCATGGTCTTGGACTGCTACAAGGCAAGCAAGACAGATGTAAAAGTGTCTGACTTCCAGCCGTTGACTGGCTACAAAAAAGTCAAAGACGAAATGGCAATGATGCTTGATGAGGGCGATGATCCAGGCGCTGATGATCAGTCACTTGATGCAATTAAAACGCCGGTCAAGCCAGTTGCGCCAGTGGTGCCGCCAAAGAAATCAGGCGGTTTCTTCGACATGTTCAAATCAAAATAAATCGTTTTTACCTGACGGATAGTCTAGAAAATAACTCCGGCGCAAAGGTTTGCACTGATTGAGTTGTAACTGCGCCTGCGAAATTCGGCAACTCCGTTCCGTTTAGAATGGCGCGCAGTGCCACCACTCCTAGTACCTTGCCGCGTATGCTAACTACGGGACCGCCACTGTTTCCTCGCGACACAGGCGCATCTACCTGCAGCAGTGTTGGTGTGACGCGACTGATTCTGCCGCTATTTAAAGTGGGCGAATAATGCTTGTCTGCATCTTTGTCGATAATTTCTGAAGCGACCGGGTATCCCATGACTTGCACTTCCTGTCCTTCGGATGCGGGCAGTGTATCCAGGTCTAAACCAGAAGTCGTGGCACCAGATGCGGTGAGTATGGCCAGGTCAGGTTCCTTATCCGACTTGGCTGCCTTGTAAATTCTTCCTTCCAGAGGCGGCACTGTCACTGGTCCCGGTGGATGCAGGAAGTAGCCAAACTGCGATTCTACGCCAGCTTGTTTGAGATATTTTTTGAACATGACGCGACCTGGATCGGCACGCATAGAAAGATAGGTTTCATAGCAATCCCAAATTGCATCGACCGTCGAACGATACGTCTGCAATTCGCTGCCCACTAATCCCTTTCCCTTCAGGGCAAGATTGACGGTCTGCAGAAGCTCTTTGTACCTTCCTTCCACATTGTCTTTGTCTTGCTGCTCTGCATAAAGTCGCATCGCTGCAAAAAATCTTTCACATTCTTTGACGATGTTGTCGCCGCCATTCACTACATGCGCGCTGGTGAGAAAGTAAGTTTTATCGGTTTGATTCGTGTGGACGGGAAAACTCGAGCCAAGACTGATAACTCGATACCCTTTATCATCTTTTGAGGTGCTGTAGACGGGAAAGTGTCCTTTCGGCGAAAGGTCAGCAATTTGCGCCCACAGATTATCTTTCAGGCGTAATTTGAGTCCAACGTTCAGCTCATAGATTTGATTCTTGACGCGCTTATCTACTTTCTCCCAACTGTCCAGAGCGCTGGCAGGGAGTAGCTGTGACGACATTAAGGTGAGCGCACAAAACGAAGCCACACCTGTGCGCAGAGTCTGACAAATTTTTTTCAAAGCGAACCGAATTTGAGTGTCGATGGAAGCTCTAGCCTCGTTCCCGTTCCCGCATTATATCGCGGCCATATAACAGCTGCTCTGCCGTGTTTTGGGGACAACTTGGATTCTTAGGTTTATTTCCAATGCAGTTGTGTTGATTGCCAAATACAATGCAATGACAACGCCCCCTCGGCACCAAAAACACTAGGAAGTAAAATCGAATGTGTATATTGTGTACAGCGATCGGTAATCCATCAGCAGGGCAGCAGTCTTTTGCGCCACCTCAGACGGTCACTTCGTCGATAGTCAATTGTGGTTGCATCACGATTTATCGAGACGGAGAGGTGTTGGAAGTTTTTCCATGTGCGGCAGGGCACGCGGCGATTCAACCAATTCAGCCAAGCGTGATTAGCGGAACTGAGATGATCGTTAACCCGATATCAGCTAGCGTCAATCCGATCACCACCTAACCGTTATGTTTCGATTTGTCTCGCAGCTGTAATGAACTTGCTGCTCATGTAGCTTGCTGCTTATTTGCTTGCGATTATTTTGCCAGCGATAGCGAACCACTATTCGAGTCGGTGGGCAGACCGATTTCGACTTCAAACGTACGATTCCATGGAAAGCCCAGGGTCAGACTATCAGGCTTGTAAGCGAGCGCCTGGCTTATGCGCTCCAAATACGGTTTCATATTGTCGCGCAGAGTTTCGTAGGACGGCGCTGAATTGAGCGTCGCACGAACTCTCGATTGATACGCATAGTCGTCGGCTAAGCGAACATAGAGACAGGCTTTGAGATTGTTATTGGTATCGGTCGCGGTGCCCGAGTACCACTGTGCCACTCCGAGCGCCAATGCTGAACCGGTGCTGTTTCCTGTTGTGTTCCAACCGGAATATGCAGATAGTTTGGCTAACAATTCTGGGCGCTCAAGAAGGGTTTCGATCAACTCCGGATCGGCGCCATTTGCATATGCAACGTCGCACAATACGCATGGATGCTGTGCTTGCTCGAGCAGTTCGATGGTTCGTTTAATTGGGCGCGAAGTATCAATGCGCCTCATATCAGAGTGACCAGGCAGTTGGATGTGATCGCCTTGAGTGTCACCGCCTGTGTGGACGATTACCATGAAATCAACTGGGTTTGGACGGTCGTCTTCTTTTTGCACGTCAATTCCGCAAGCTTGCATTTGCGAACTAATTGTTTCGCCGATATTTTGCCCTTCATAGCGGCTCAGGCAATTTGCACCTTCTTCGGGGCTGTATCGGACAAGCGCAGTAGGACCAGTTCTTGATGGGTTTTTGCAGTCGACTAACCAGCGCGCCAGCAGTGCGCAAAGAACCTCGTCGGCACCAGCATAGGTGGCAATTTTTTTCTGCAGGTTGGCTTGTTGCACCATTGAAATCAGCCGTTCTTTTTCCAAAATGTTGAGACCGGTTTGTCCCGAATCATCCAGACTGAACGTTAAGCGACTGAGTATTCCTTGTTGTACGAGCTCGACTAATTTTTGATTGGCTTGAAAATTTCTGACGCGAGTTTGCTGGTAATCCTGGCGAATCTCTGCTGGAATCCGCGCTTCAGACGCAGCCAGGCTGCCGGCTACAAGGCTGTCGCCTTTAGCGAGACGGTGCATTTGAGATGACCATGCAAAAATTTCGCGGCCATAGCGAGACCAGTAGGGCTTCTCCTCGGTCGCATCATAATTATCGGATATCCGCATGATGCTTGCTTGTACATAGATCGGCAATTTCCCACCCGGTTTTTTCTGCCAATTTTGCAGCACGGAGATTCTATCCATCACGCTCTTCGCCGTGTCAGGGGAGCGCCGAGAGTTAATTAGTCCACCATAAGTCAGTGTGTCCAAGCAAAGTAAAAGCACATCTGGACTGGTTTTCTGAATTGTATTTTGAATCCACTCGGTGATTCCTTCAATGTCGGCTGACGTGTTCAGCGAACCGAAAAGACTGCGCGGGGGTACCAGCGCCTCAACTCCGGCGACTTTGGCTACAAATTGTGGAAAGCCATACGTGACCGGGCGATCGTCAAGGGGCAGTAGAACAGCTCGCATTTTTGAAAAGGTCTCCTTTTATGGTCTGCCGATGTTGTTGCCGAGACTTGAGCCCGAACTATTCAAGAGAGGGCTGAGCGGGGCGGTGTTGGGCACGATTTTTATGCCCTTTTTCGTGTCGCCTTCTGCGGCGATCAGAACGCCGTTGTCGTTCTCTTTGCTTTGCCCCTCGTAGCGCACCGCGGTGGCGAATTCAAGGTCGCTGAAGTCAGGCTTAGACCAGATCGCTGCTTCAAAATAGAGGCTTTGACCGACCAAATCGCCCTGAATGGGAGTTTCGACGTTTAGGTTGATCACGCCCGTGTCTGGCACCTGCCCCAGGGCGACCAATTTGCGGTCTGAACCAAGCTTGACGGGGTGTCCCATGACCGGTTTTGAGCCGGAGCTTTTGTCTGCCATGGCAAGCGCCACCCAGCTTTGCGGCTTCGCCTTGACCGTGAACTCGCAAGATCTGCCCAGTACCATGCGCCCGGGCAGATATAGACGGGTCGGCACCAATCTCTGCGTCAGGCTCAAGTGGCGACTGTTGCTGCCAGAAATGCCAATCGGCGCTAGTTCCGAAGAATTGCGGGCTTGCGGCTCTTCCTTGCCCGCTATTCCAAAGGGCGTCTTCATGGTTTTGAGCAAGTTCGGGGGGCCGTACTCTTCAGCTTGAGCGGGTACGACACCGAAAACGGCTGTTAGCACTGCGAACAGAACGATTGAATTTAATTTTGTGGATTTGAAAATCATTCAATCCCTGGAAATGTCGAGCTAAGCCAGGTATTCAAAGTGTATGCTGAATCTTAGTTAAACATAGTACCACTCCATCCGTGCTCAGATCAGCAGTTCTATTCGATGTGAAGAAGCACAGCCTTGCACAAATCTCTACACGAAACAGTCGTCAAATTCCTGACCGAGACAATTCCGTTGTTCGAGGCTTTTCTTGTCGCGCTGAGCTTGCATGTGGTGGCGCTGCCAGTTTTATGGATAATCGGCTGGGCGTTGCCATGGCCGAAGCCGCCAGTGATAACCACCATCATTGAATGGGATCTGCAATCCTGGCCGCCGAAGCCCAAGCAGATCATCGATTTCCGCGATCCAAAGTTGAACAAATGACTGAGCACCGTTCCGTTAATCAGGTTTGCTGTGAATATCGTCGGGATTTACTGTGCCACTGCCATTGGTGCCCCTACGTTTCTTTGCGTTGTCTTGCAACGCCTGTATTCTTTGCTTAAGCTTTTCAAAATCGAAGCCTCGTTTTTTTGCTTCAAGTTCGTCAGCTGCGCTCTTCTTCTTGTCGCCAAGCAGTCTATAAATCTCTGAGCGTTGATGGTAGAGCGAGCCACGCTGTGGATACATCGCAATCATCGTGTCGACGTCGTTCAATTCTTTCGCATAGAGCTTCTTGGTTCTGTAACAGTGTGCTCGCATCATTAATGCTTCAGGGTCTTTAGGATCCTTTCGCAGCCCTTCATTAATGCGTTGCATAACTGTATCGACAGTTTTCGGGTCTTCAGCCTGCCTTATGGTCTTTATAGTTTTTTGAAATTCCGCCCGATCTCGCTGACTAATTTTTTCGGAGATTGGCTCATACTTTTGTGAGAGCTCCATGTTTCCAGCCTTTCTGTACAGAATAGATAAGTCATGCGCTACACCTGCAGTTTCCTCAATTTTGAAGCAGAGCTCACAGGTTTTGAGAGCCTGCGTCCAGTCTTTCTTTTCTATATAGCCGTGATATAGATAGTTGTAGGCAGTTATTTTCCAAAAAGTATCTCTGAACTTTAGGGCAACAGCTTTTTGGCACAGCTCGATCCATCCATCAACGTCGTGGGCCGCGTATTTCGGCATTGCCAAAATAGCGTATGCATCACCGGATTTTGGGTCCAGCTTCAAGATCTTGTTGCCGATATCTCCGTGCTTATCAAACGGGTTGTCCCTTGCCTCCTTCATGAGCGTTTCTATAGTTGTTGGAGATGCGGCCGGCGCACCCAGGCTGAGGAAGATGAGAAATCCCAAGCTTCCAGTTGCGACCTGCTGCCAGCATTTGCGCATTGCTAAGCTCCTTAATGTGTTTCTGGATGGAAGTGCGGCATACGCGCAAAGTTCATATCGTTTTAGATGGCTTCCGGATATATTCCACTTGACGCAGGGAATCTATTCATTCTGGCTGCAATTGACCAATCCCGGCTGCAAGAATCCGCACATTGAACTTTTTGCATCGAAGTGACGTATTAATTTATATAAGGTCAAAGCAAAGGTCTCATATTTTTTAAGTTCATCTCTGCATACGCATGGGATCTAAAGCTCGCTGTTGGTATATTCGAAGCGCTTCTCGGTGGATTGCTCCTGCCGATTCAGCGTAGATCGGGCCGAGGTGATGCAGTATTCTAGCTCTGTTGTCTTGCATCGCATTTGGTGGCGCTGCAGGTAAACATAAGTCCGCTATTCTGTATGTCTCGTGGACATATCTTTGTTATTTCGGGGGATTGGTGACTACATCTTTGGCTGGTACTACAGGTTTTGCCGGTGGCGATGAAGAAGCCAGAATCTCCGCATTGGGAAAATTTTGGCAGATTCACCCGAAGCCCCAATTCACTCCTGATTTTATCGACGCTGCTGATGGTTCAACGCTGCTCGCTCAAATCTTGAATGCTCGTGGCGTTCTCCAGGCAGAAGAAGCTAAGACCTTTTTGAATACTGATTTATACACGGCGACTGGTCCAATGGAATTGCCGGACGTTGACAAAGCTGTTATCCGCATTTCAGAAGCGATCGGGAAAGGTCAACGTATAACCATATATGGTGACTACGACGTTGATGGCGTTACCGGCACTTCAGTATTGCTGACTGTTCTGCGTAAGTTGGGAGCGGAAGTTGATTTCTATATCCCGAATCGAGCCAGCGAAGGGTATGGTTTAAACCTCAAGGCAGTCAGCATTCTGGCTAGCAAACATCGCACCAAGCTGATTATCTCTTGCGATTGCGGCGTTTCCAACTTTGCTGAAATTCAATTTGCAAAATCTTTAGGCGTCGATACCCTCGTTTTGGATCACCATACGATGCCTGAAATGTTGCCACCTGCAGTCGGCATAGTGCATCCCAAGCGCTTGCACGAAGAGCATCCGCTCTTTCATTTGCCGGGAGTGGGAGTTGCTTACAAAGTCTGCGAAGCGCTATTGCTCGACAAAGGCATGCCCGAAGAAATTCCGCTTCTTTTGGATTACGTCACTCTTGGAATGATTGCGGATCTCGTGCCATTGATTCGAGAAAATCGGTATCTCGTCAAAATCGGTTTGCCCGTGCTCGTAAATTCAGCTAGACCGGGAATTCAAGCTCTTCTCGCTCAAGTCAAAAAATCAGACGACACCGATTTAGTCGGTTTCGGATTGGCGCCACGAATAAATGCTGTTGGTCGTTTGGCTGATGCCAAAATCGCAGTTGAGCTGCTCACGACTGAAGACGAAGATTATGCCGACAAACTGGCTCGCCAATTGCAAACTGATAACTTGCGCCGACAAGAGTTGTGCGAGGAAATCTACGCCAAAGCTGAAATGATGATTTCCAAAAAATTGGATCTCGAGCGTGATAAATGCATTGCAATATACGATCAAGGTTGGCATCACGGCGTCGTTGGCATCGTCGCTTCGCGCCTGGTAGAAAAATACAATCGTCCCGTTTTCATCGGTGAATTGGATCCAGCTGAGGGTACTGTTAAAGGTTCTGCTCGCAGTATCGATGCAATTGATTTGTATGAGGTGCTCAAGCACAACGATCATTTGTTGACTAAATATGGTGGTCATAAGATGGCTGCTGGATTTACTGTTGAAGCCGAGAAGGCTGAGGCGCTATGTCGTGGATTGACTGATACTTGCAACCGCATGTTGATTGATAAACCCTTGAAAGCGACGGTCAAAATCGACATTCAAGTTGAGCCGGCAATAGTCAACGAACAGATGGCAAAACATTTGACGAAGTTGGCACCATTTGGAATGTGGAATAAGAAACCCACACTCTGTATGAAATCTGTAACTTGTGTCAGCACTCGCATTTTGGGCAAAGATGGTAAGCATCACCGTGTCACGCTTGAAGACACTCAAAGCAACACGACTTTCGAATGTGTGATGTGGAACACCCGTGGCAACGTTCCTGCTGATCGACAAGTCGTTGATGCCGTGTTCACGCCTGAAATAAACATGTTCAACAACAGAGAGCGCTTGCAGCTCGTGTTGAGCGATTGGCGCGATAGTCAGACCATGGTGTTTGCACCAGCACCCCAGGCGGCAGTGATACCAACAGCGGTGCCTATGAAGAAGGTCGTTGGAATCGCAGATTATGCACCATCCAAACCTAATGTAGTCGCAGAAGCAATTGCTTCGGTAGATTTCGCGCCAGCTTCAGAAGACTTTACCCCTGGTCGCGATTTTTCTTCCCAGAGCTCGAAGCTTGTTTGGAAAGACTTGCGGAATCATGCAAAAGCCGCAGAGATTCTAGCAAAAGCTGTGGAGAAGCTCGGCAACAACGTCAGTATTTTTGCTGAGAATAGTCCAAAACAAGCGCCTTTTGAATTTGTTGATCGCATGACTGTTGGACTTAAACAGCACTTGATCGTTTGGCAGACGCCACCAAGCAACATTGTTTTCCAGGAGCTCTTAACTAGCAGCGGCGCCCAGACTATTTACCTCGTCAGCGTTCCTGAGAGCGAAGATGCCTATGACTCGAGCGCGTTTTTGAAGAAGCTTTTTGGCTTGGTCAAATATGCGGTCAATAAGAAAGATGGTCAGGTCGAAGGCGAGAAGCTTGCCAGTGTGCTCGGCGCCACCAAGATGTCAGTAGCGCTCGGGCTGACTATTTTGAAGAAAGTAAACTTGATTGACTGGTTTTCCGAGTCCGGTTTCATAAATCTCGATTTGCTCGGTCCTGCCACTGGCAACGCGGAAGAGCTGCCCGAATTCAAACAGCTAGTCCTCTCTCTCAAAGCTGCGAAAGAGTTTAAGGACTGGTGTTCGTCTGCCTCCTTGAAAGAGATACAATTAGCCGTCATGCCTAACCACATAGGGTTGGGTTCCCAAGCGGACGCACTGGAGATTCTCCAGTCGGACGACGAAGAAGAGATGGAGCAAGCGAATGAGTACCCAAGTGGACAAGAGCAAGTTGGAGAAGTTAAGCCTTCCGCTTAGCGTCGAGAATCAGGACTGGATCAAAAGCAAAATTCGGGATATTCCGGATTTTCCGAAACCTGGAATTATCTTCAAAGATTTAACGCCGCTGTTAAAAGACGTTGAAGCATTCAACTTTGCCATCCAGGCTTTGACTGAAAAGTGCCGTTCACTAGATCCAAAATACATCGCTGGAATCGAAGCTCGAGGCTTCATTTTGGGACCGATTATTGCTTATAATCTCGGCGTTGGCTTTATTCCTATCCGCAAGCCAGGCAAACTTCCTTATCAAGTTCAGAAGCTTGAGTATGCGTTGGAGTACGGCACTGACTGCATCGAAGTGCACGCGGACGCTGTCGAGAAAAACGATAGAGTAGTCTTGATCGATGACTTGCTTGCAACTGGTGGCACTGCTGGTGCTGCTGACAAACTTATGAAAGTGCTTGAGGCAAATGTTGTCGGTATCGGTTTCATCGTTGAGCTGGCGTTCTTAGAAGGACGCGCAAAGCTTCCTAAAGACGTTGATGTCTTCGCGCTGATCACCTATTAGAAAGGGAGCGCACTGGTCCCCAGTGCCTCGCATTCAACAGTAACTTCCATCTGCATTGCGGATGGTAATTTCACCTGCATGCAGTTCGATTTTTTCGCTGCCTGTATCCACAATTAGCGCACCGCTTGGTGCAATGTCGATGGCATCTCCTTCCACAGTTCGCTCGCCGGAGGTGGCTATAATTCTGCGTCCGAGAGTGATCGAGCCAGTTCGCCACTCGTCTAAAACTTTGTTTGACTGACCATTGAGAAGCAGTCCATAGACTTCTTCAAGTTGATTTGCAATTTCTGCGATAACCGAGTTTGGATCCACCGGTTGTTTTGTAATTCGTTCCAACCAAATCATTTTTTCTTTTAAGTCATCTGGCAGTTGATTCTCTTCAAATCTGACATTTATGCCGATGCCGATGATCAGCGCTTTTCCGCTCTGATTCGAAGTCATTTCGCAGAGTATGCCACCAAGTTTTCGTCCGTCGACTACGAGGTCGTTCACCCACTTCAATCCAACTTCAATGCCGACGCTTTTCCGAATTGCTTTTGAAACTGCAACACCAACCGCTAAAGTAATGGTTGATAGATTGGGAATTGATTGTGCTTCGGGTCGTAGCAAAAAGCTGGAGTATATTCCAGAATCACTTGGCGAAACCCACTGCCGCCCCAATCTTCCACGACCAGCTGATTGTTGGCGAGCAATAATCAGTGTGCCGTGGGCACCGCCCTGCGCGGCAACTTCGATGGCGCGCGTGTTCGTTGAGTTGATTGATTCCCAAAGTTCATTTTTGCCACCATCGGGGCGCGCAATAAATTGGGTCAGCAACTGCGGTTCGATCTTTTCCAGATCGAGAACATCGACTTGCAAGGTCATTTGTTTTAGTTCAGGACAGTTTCAATTTGTTTTGGACCGCTCAGCAATTTGTGGATTGGGCAACGATCTGCTGCTGCCTTTAAGCTTTCAATTTGCTCTGCGTCAAAATTTCCTTCAACTTTGATTTCTCTTGTTATCTTCGAAACTTTTTTGCCAGGGTTTGCTGGGTCATCAACTGACTCTTCCTGCAAGGCAACATTGACGCTTTTGAGATCCCAACCTTTTTTCGCGGCGTACATCTCCAGCGTGATCGCTGTGCATGAGCCCAACGAGGCGAGTAACAGTTCATGTGGATCTGGACCGGTGGCGAGACCGCCAACTGACTCTGGAGCGTCGGAAACAAAAGAATGGGAAGCAGCTTTGATCTCTTGCTGATACTTTTTGCTGGTGTTCGATTTGACCGTGACGTTTGCCATCGAATGTATTCCTCCTCAAACGAATGCCCTTTAGGCTGTCAGTTTATCAATAAAGGATCCGCTGACATCACCAGGCGAGATTAAGTGCGGCTGCGCGCATCAATTTGCAACATAAGCGATTCAAGCGCTTCTTTGAATCATCGACGGGACAATCAGCGCCGTTTGCTGTAGGCTAACTGGAGTCTAAATCCAGCAGTAACAATGAATTCGCAAGACCTCAGTCGTGTCACCATGAAAACGAAGCGTTTAACCCTTCGTGAATTTGAAGATGCCGATCTCGCCGCAGTGCATGACTATGCGCAGGATGCGGAGACAACCAAGTACCTTGAATGGGGTCCGAACACGTTGAAGGAAACGACTGTTTTTCTCAACGAATCTTTGGGATTTCAAAAAGAAAAGCCGCGTGTAACATTCGATATGGCGATCATCTCTGACAGTGATCATCGGTTACTGGGCGCATGTAGCGTCACTATTTTAGACAAAAAGAAAAAGCTGGCCGCTCTGGGTTATGTGCTCAACAGTAAATTCTGGGGGCAAGGTTACGCCACAGAGGCCGCTAATGCACTTGCTAAATTTGCCTTCGAAGAGTTGGGAATGGACAAAATCCTGGCAACCTGCGACTCGCAGAATGAGGGGTCGGAGTCTGTGATGCAAAAAATCGGCATGCAAAAAGAACAGAAATTGGCCAAGGACAAATTCATCAAAGGCATGTACCGCGACACTCTTGTCTATTCTATTGACCGTCCTACCTGGACGCTGAAAAATTCTGCAGAAGCACCGTAATTTTTGAAGAAGAGAATTAGTGGTGCAGACAGATAAGCTCGAACAGCTAGAACGTGATCTCGACCGCGGTGCCGAATTGCTTCAACATGCAAGTAAGGTCTCCGTGCTGACCGGCGCGGGTGTTTCCAAAGAGAGTGGCATTCCAACCTTCAGAGAAGCGCAGACAGGGTTGTGGGCTAATTATGAGCCGGAGAA
>JBBQFO010000044.1:0-28199 GCA_038322035.1 Candidatus Obscuribacterales bacterium | reverse complement strand
TCTTCGGTCAGCAGTCTCGAAAATTCCGAGTGGTTGACTTGAGGAGTTGAATGTGAATTGACTTGAGGGTTTTGGCGACCCACGAACGATTTAACGATGGTCTCTGCTCCGAAAAATTTTCACGAAAAAAAATCTATAGGTTCCGACCTAATGGCTTTCAGAACAATTGCGACGCGAAAGTGGTTGATGACCTGCGTTCGCCAGCAATCAGCGAGTCAGAAAGCCGCAGCCGATGAGAGTCTAAGAGGTTCATCTCGGGTGAGACCCAATCGGCAGGTCTTCCGGAGATCAGCAAAACAAGATAGGTTTTTGAAAAAAGAATCTTGAGCTAGAACGCCCTCAAGTGGCCATATTATAGCGCTAATAGCCCGTAAGCATATTCACTTTCAAAACTTTAATTTGCTTCGTAACACAAGTCTGATAACACGAGGATTTTGGGCTATACGCTTGATCTAACAAAATTGGCAAGAAGTTCGAGTTTGCTTGAAATTTGTCGTTGGACCTCTTGTTTACCTGTGCTATAGTCGCTAGAGAACGATTAAGATCACCGCCAGATGGAGCGCCGGCTTTCCAACCGGCATTGACTAACCGGGAAGGAACCCAAGTTGATCCTCGAAGCATTCGCCGAATATCTGAAAGCCGCGGACCCCAAAACTCCGTCGACGGAAGTGCTTGCTCAGTGGTTGATTGAAAGACTAAGCACGCCGCCTCGCAACAACGTCGATCGAGTGGTGCACTGTGAGATGGCGATGTTGAAAACAGGCAAAAACAAAGTCGAGCGCAAGCTTAGGGATGTTGTAAGCGAACCGAAAGATTTGTCAGTCTACACATTCACCGGCAAGTCTGCCTCCGGAAAGCGTCTGTTACGAAGCCTTTATGAGTATTGTCTGAGCTATGATTCGCAAAAGTGGACTCGTTTTGTCCACAACCTCAAAGCCAGCGATTTCAATCGTCGCTCTGTTGGCAATTAGCTAGTAATTAGTTTCCAGGGAACATAAGCTTATAGACATTGTCTCCATATCTAGGAGAAAATGTGATGCTCGATGACGCCAAAATTGGGCGAGCACTTAGTTAACCGGAGGTCTATGAGGCAAGTTTTGCTTCGTTAGTTACTGCTGAATGAAATCAATCGTTCGTTTAAGTTCAAGAAAATTGTTTGCGGCTAGTGCGGCAGTGGTGGCACTAGGGTTCAGTGGTGGCAAAATTCTAGCGGCAGAAGATCTGAAACTGCGTCCGGGAATTTCTTTCACACAAGACATTGATTCTGGTTTCCCGATTGTCGCTACGGATTTCGACAACGCCTCGATCGATCCTACGACGCCGACAATCATCTTCTTCGGTGCCGCATGTGACTTGAATACCAACAGGCAAGCCAAACGTCTCGTCGATATTTATCACAAAATGTCAAAAGGACAAGTCAAATTTATCGTCATCGACGTTGACCATCCAGCTAACGATGACGCCAGAAAATTGATCAAGACGTACTACAATCCGCCTGGTAAGACTGGTTATATTCCGTTTGAAGTGATTTTGGACAAGTCTGGAAAAGCAGCCTGGAGCCAGATCGGCGAGGTCGAAGTTTCGGTGATCAAAGCTCAGCTGGATAAAGTTATTTAGTCGAGCCTATTGGTGCCCAGTGCCTTTAGCCTTGATAAGATCTGCGCATCTTCGCGAGAACTTCTGGTGGAACCGGAATTGACCCTACAGTTGGTGCGAAATCTTCGAACGGTCCATGGCAATCAGAACCGCCTGTAAGCAGCATGTCATTCTTGTTTGCGAACTTGATAAAGTGGCGCACCAGCTGCACTGAATGTACGCGGTGATAAGCTTCGATTGCTCCCAGTCCTCCTTCTTCGCGCAGCTGCATAATCAGAGCATCTATATGTTTCCCTTTGCCTGGATGCGCAATCGAGGCGATACCGCCGGCGGCATTAATGGCGCCAATCGCGTCTAATGGAGAGACACTGTTTCTCGGCACGTAATGCTCAGAGCTTCTGATCATGAATTTTTCCCAGGCTTGATTCACGTCTTTGGCACCACCGGCTTCGACGATTGCCATCGTGATGTGCGCGCGCCCGATCGATCCGATTCCGGCGTGCCGTTGTACGGAGTCTGCGCTGATGTCGATGCCCAACGCGGCGACTGCATTGATCGAGTCGTAGACGTGTTGAGTGCGTGCCTCTTGTTGACGCTGAATCACTTTTAGTAGATCTGGATTTTTGGGATCAATGAAATATCCGAGCACATGAACGTCTTCGCGTTTGCCGGAATCGTGTATGAATATCGTGTTGATTTCGATGCCCGGAATTATTTCGAGCTTGCCGTTTGCTGCTTCCTGAGCCTCATTTATGCCCTCGACAGAATCGTGATCGGTGATCGCAATGTGTTTCATATTGATCGCGATGGCGTGATTCACCAGTTCTGTCGGCGACCACGTGCCATCCGAATGATGAGTATGGAGATGCAAGTCGATACTCATACGATCGTGGATAATTTGGATGAATCCGAGGTCTGAGTCTCTTCGCCTTCGCCGATTTCCTTGAATTGAACTCTGCGAATTGCAGTCGCTTTCCCAGTTGATTTGTCAATTTCAAAAATTACGCCGTTCACCATAGCCGGACCGGCTGCTACTTCAAATCGGCTCGGTAGCTGCTTTACCATGCGGCGAAAGACGGCGACTTGATCCATGCCGATCACACCATTTGCAGGTCCACAGCAACCTGCGTCAGTCAAGAATGCGGTACCGTTTGGTAAAATTCTTTCGTCGGCGGTTTGTACATGAGTGTGTGTGCCGACAACTGCTGAAACTTTGCCATCGAAGTACAGCGCCAGCGCAATTTTTTCTGCGGTTGCCTCGGCGTGAATGTCGACGATGATGATGTTGGTTTCGGCAGACAGCTTCTCGATCAATTTTTCTGCAACTAGGAATGGCGATTCGAGCGGTTCCATAAAGACCCGACCCAAAACATTGATGATACCGACCTTAATGCCGTCCGAAATTTCGACGATGCACGATCCTGAACCGGGAGTTCCTTCCGGATAATTCGCTGGTCGAATTACGTTTTGTTGCTGATCGATAAATTCGAATATTTCTTTGCGGTCGAATGTATGATTTCCGCCTGTAAATGCCTGCACACCGGCGTCTCGCAACTCTTGCAAGTTACTTTCTGTGGTGCCGAATCCGTGCGCAGCATTTTCAGCGTTCGCGATGATCAAGTCGGCTTTAGGCGCATGACCAGCGAGATATTGCTTGATTACGCGTCGACCTGGTTTGCCAATGACGTCGCCCAGAAATAGGACGCTGATGTTATTTTGAGGATCCATCGCTAGAGAATACCTTACAATGCAAAACAGAACTACTTTGCACATTCCATGTTAAGACTCTTCCGTAATCTTCTTTGCCTCGCGTCCGTTCTCCAGGTGGGGGCGGCGGTCCAAGCTCAGCAACCAGCATCCAAAGCGACGGCTCATGAGGCGAAAGGTCCGGCCGTGAGCTCGGCAAAGGCTGTAAAACAAGAACCTGTGATGTCTTCCGCAAAACCTGTTAAGAAAGATGCGCTGGTCACTTCTGCGAAAACGGCTGCCCCGGCTAGTTCGGCAAAGTCGCCAGTAGCGGCACTGAGTGCAACCACGAAGGCACCACCGGTACCTACCAAAGCCGCAAAAACTGAACCAGCCACCTCGTCACCAAAAGTCGTAAAAATTGAACCCGCTGCTGCGCCATCGAAATCTTCGATAGCGGTACCGGTGGCGATTCCATCCAAGTCCGGCAAGGCTGATACAGCAGCTAAATTAGCAAAAAGTACTGAAAAAGTAGTGACGACGAAACATTCGACATCCCCACGACTTGGATTGGTGCCTCCGCCGCCTCCTGATACGCCGACGATGTTTGCAGGTGGTGGATTTTCACCCGGATTCGGAATGGTTGATTACAACAACCCCGCCGTGCTGGCTGGCCGTCGCAAAGACATCGCCTCGCAACTTGCTAGTGCGAAGAAGATGCTCGTTGATAAGGAGCAGCGCGCCAAAGAACTGAAAGAGAAAGCCGTTCAGTTTGAACAACTTTTTTCTGAAGGAGTGATCAGCCGACGAGAATTGGAGAGTGTGCAAAAGGACTCTGCATCAGCGGTTACTGAGTTGAATGATGCAAGAACGCAAGCGACAGCGTATCAAAATGCGATGTCGCGTTTAGACGACCGGATCAAACCGAAGTCTGTTGCTGCCAAGAAAAGTGCCAAAGGGAAAATCAAGGCGTCAACGAAAAATACCGTCAAAGTAGCAGGTGCATCCGTGACCCCTGCGGAAACGGCTGTTACCACAACAAAAGTTTCAACGGCTGCTGCATCCGCGGTTCAGACTACGACGACGACAACAACTACTACTACAGATTCATCTGCGCAGGCTGCGATAAAGGCGACCCCAGGACCATAGCCTTAAACATCGGCGATCTTTTATACTGATGTTTTTCCAATGGGTGAATCTGAATGCTTGCAACTTCGCTACTGAATAAGGAACTGCTGCCGGATGATTGTATTGATGCGTCTCGTCATATGACGACGCTATTGCTTGGGCGTGCTGGTGGCTCCGAGCGATTGTATTCGAATATAGATAGGCTGAGTCCGGGCGCGAAGTCCTGCAAGTTTCACAGTCACTGGTTGCAAGAAGAATTTTTCATTGTTCTTCGTGGACGTGGTGTTTTGAGACTTGGCGACAAGACATTTCAAGTTTGCGAAGGCTCATGTTTCAGCAAACCAGCTGGCAAAGGCATTGCCCATCAATTCATCAATGATTCAGATGAAATGCTAGAAATTCTCGACGTTGGCATTCCTGATCCAGGTGATGTAATTGAGTATCCTGATGATGGAGTCACCTACAAGAAGGCTGAAGGGCGTGCGTATAAAGATGGAAAGGTGTTGGCGGATTGGTCGAGTGATCCAAATTTGTAGAGGCTGTGGTTGACGCACACGCAAGCTTAGAGAAGCAAGTTTTTTTGTGATCCAAAATGTAGGCGGGAAAAAAGTGGATGACGTCGAAGCAAAGCACCTATTTGCGAGAACAGGAATTACTCTAGGAGAGACCTTAGACGGTCGCTATCAGATCGTTGAAATACTAGGACGAGGCGGCATGGGCACCGTGTTTAGGGCAATTAATTTGTCGCTTAATAAGCCGGTAGCCGTTAAAGCATTGCATATGTCTCTCGACCAATTCGCTGAGTTGCGATTCAAGCAAGAAATCAAAGCGATGAGCATGCTTTCCCATCCACACTTGATTAGCGTTTTGGATGCAGGCACCACTCCAGGTGGCACTCCCTATTTTGTTATGGAATTTTTGGATGGTCCGGCATTGGGCGACTTGCTGAAGAACCAGGGCGTGCTTGCTGATATTCGGGCGATCCGAATGTTTATTCAGATGGCGGATGCGCTCGCTTATGCGCACGAACAAGGCATCATACACCGCGATTTGAAGCCAAACAATGTTGTTGTGCTTTCCAATCGTGGCAAGGACTTCATCAAACTTGTCGACCTTGGAATTGCCAAGCTGATGACATCGGGTGACCAGCAGGGTTTGACCATTACTGGAGAAATCTTTGGTAGCCCAATTTACATGAGTCCAGAGCAATGCAGTGCCAAAGACGTCGACGCACGCTCTGACATTTACTCACTTGGATGTTTGATGTTTGAAGCCATATGCGGTGAGCCGCCAATTAAAGGTGGCAGCGCGTTAGAGACATTCAATTTGCACATGACATTGGAAGCACCTTTGCTCAGCACGATTCCAGGAATGCATATGACTCCATCTCTCAAGGCGCTAGAACCAATCATTGCTCGTTGCATCAAAATTCGTCCAGAAGATCGAATTCAAACTATGGCTGAATTATCTGAAGCGCTGGAAAAAATTGATAGATCGGGTGCAAGCGCCTCAGCATCAGTGGCTGCGGAGGGGGCGAAATCCGCAGCCGGTTTGAATCCGCGTGCACCGTTAACGCCTGATTCGCAAAACGATATTGGCTCTACCGTAATCACGGGATCTAATGCAGGGATCGCCTCAAAAGCGATGAACACTCCAGTAAGAATTCGAAAAACCTTTGACAATAGCGAGTCGCGGGCAAACTCTATACTGGCAAACAAGAATCTTCTGGTCGGCCTTGCTGTATTCGCTGTGGTATTTATCGGTGGCGTTGGTTCGCTTCTCTTGCGTCGGAATCCACCAGCTCCAGTGGCAGCTTTCGATCAAGCGCCAGCTCCATCTTTTATTCCGAATCCGCAAGCAAGCCAGAACCCTGTGGATTATCAAAAGCTTGCCTTAGAAATTGCCGCGAAGAAGATGGCGCAGCGAAGCACCGTTAGCTATCCAGAGAGTTCGAGTAAATCAAAGGTGGAAGTAGTTGCAGTATACATGGGCAAAAATCAGGAAGGTGGAAATCCGCAATTACCCGGCGAAGTAGAAGTAGTTGTTAAATACTCTGACAAACCAGTGACGCTAGTCTTGGTTTCGTACATGCCGACAACTTGGAAAATAATGCGAGATGGTCCAGCCGTCAAGATCTCCAGAATCATGGTGAGCAGCTACTTTACACCAACTACGGTGATCGGAGTTCCGTCGGGAGTTCGAGTAGAAAAATCTTGGTTTCCGTTTTTGTCTGAAGACGGTCGAAAACTGGATCATGCTCGCTCGAACAATCCGTTTCAAGTTTTCACGTTGGGTACTTCTCTGAATCCAGGGTCGGAGAACATCGAGGGGTCAGACGATTTTCAAACAATGAAGAAGATCGTCGAGACTCACCTTGGTGAACCTTTGAAATCGTTCCAAGGTGCTTACAGTGATGACCGTTTTACCGTTCGATAATTCAGTAGAGCCGGTCTGGAGACCGGCGTTCCACTAATCGCTGCGCAGTAAATTAGATAGATCTCCGGGCTGATCTATATCCGCAGATCCTTCTGGGAAATTCACTAGAATTGGGGCTGTACTTCGCATAATGATTGACTTAGCGCCCTTATCGCCCTTCAACGCCATCAGTTCGTTGAAGTAGATGGCGGGAAATACTGCCGGAATTCCTACACTGTTTTCGTATTTACAGGCGACAATTGCGTTAGGTGCTGAATGGTTTGAACCGTCTGTACCGTTTGGCACTGGTCTGTCATCTAGCAAACCCAATAGTGATTCGAGCAATTGCCAGGTGACAAGCGGTTGATCGCAGACCAACATGAGTAGGTGAGTTGCATTTACTTCTTTGGCAAAACTGGTTGCCGCATAGATTGATGAGGACAGCCCTTCTTTCCAATTGAGATTATGTAAGGTGTGGAATCTGCCTTCACCGCCTTGCTTTCGATTGGCTAGGTGTGTGTAAATCTGTTCGAAGTTGCAACCGAGAATAACGCATATATTCTCTGCGCTAGTGCCTATCGCAGCGTCCAAAGCCAAATCTATGAGAGTCTTTTCGCCGAAGTTTGCTAACTGTTTCGGACTGCCGAAGCGGGAAGACGAGCCCGCTGCAAGTATTGCCGCGACTACTTTTCTAGGCACCAATTCTCGTCTCGAGTTTTAAATCGGCGGAAGCGTCCGAACTTTTTTGCCATCTATCATGAATGGCACCACTCGAATCGCGCAAATGTTTGGGCTGCACTTTTCTTGATACGGTTTGGATTTCAGCAATTATTGAAAGCGCGATTTCGCTCGGAGTTTCTGCTGCCATGTTCAGTCCGACTGGGGCGTAGACCTCTGTGCGCTCGAGGATTGTCGATGGATCGACGCCGAGACTAAGAAGGATCTTCTCCGTGCGGGAGCGAGGCCCCATCACACCCAAATATGGCGGCATTGCTGTGGTTAATTGATTCAGCACTTTTGTGTCCAGATTCAAATCGTGTGTCATCACAACTGAATATGAGCGTGTCAGGGATGGAAATTCCTCAGTTAAACTTGTGGACGAACGAATGTCATGCCGCGAGATGCGTGCCACAGTCATTCCGACGTTATGGGCTAGCGATTCTAGAATCCGCGCATCTTCGCCGTCTCCGAAGATTGCGACGTTGATTGCAGGCTCAAAGAATTCGGCAAACAAAGTCAGTTTTTGATTCTCAACCTCGACAGCGAGGAGTTTGCTTTTTTGATCTTGGAGAACTAATTTACAGATCGAATTTAATTCGGCAATCGCGTCACCGAAAGTCGATGAGCCCGACTCACTGATGCCGAAGCGCGAACCTACCCTTATCGACAAATCGGTGCATTCATTAATTTCATCAACTTTTACAACGGTGACTAATAGCGCCGGTTCCTCAAGTTCGGATAACCATTGCACCGCGCGTAATGCCTCGTTGTTTGGTAGGGGCTCAACAAACACTTGCACAGTCCCGCCACAGCCGAATGGAAATCCACGGATGTCGTCTTCTTCCGATAAGTCGTATTCGACGATAAACGGCTCGGAGTTGCTATCCAGGCGGCAGGCGATATCCACTTCAAGGCAGCCTGCCGACAATCCACCCTCGAATGTGCCGTCTTCGATTACGAGTGAACGCGAGCCGGCGCTTCTGTAAGAAGGTCCTTCTGTGCTGATAACCGTGGCGAAAGCAAGTTTCTCTGTTTGCTTTGACGCTCGGTCGTGCAAGGCCAGAATGTCTTTGATTTCGCTCATTACGATTTTTCGCCTAACAGTTCTTCGATGCGTATCGGTAAGTTTCGAACGCGGATTCCGGTGGCGTGGTGCACTGCGTTTGCAAGTGCTGGAGCCAGCCCGGCCAGCCCGATTTCACCAATGCCTCTGGCGCCGTATTCATTCAATTCAGTGTTGGGCACCTCCAAAAAGTGAACGTCCATTTTCGGAGTGTCAGCATTTACAGGCAAAATGTAGTCAGCCAGGTTGCTGTTGATTGGTGCACCCCTGGTTGGTTCATACTCTGTGCCTTCGAACAGCGCCATGCCGAGCCCCATCACGATCGCGCCTTCGATTTGGTTGCGTCCTGTTTTGGGATTGATGATTTTGCCGGCGTCGATCACTGTGACGACGCGGCTGACACGCAATCTGGCAATTTCTTCTTGCCAGGTGACTTCGACAAAATGACAGCCGTAGGAATGGACGGAGCTTTGTTTCTTTCCGAAGAACGTTCCTGGCGAACTGCCTCTGCCCGATATTTTATTGAGATTGACTTCCTTCATAATTACTTCGAACGGAACACCATCTTTGGAAAGTTGATCTTTCTTGTGCACGTTGCCATTTGTGAGAGCTAATTCCTGTTTTCTGGCGCCGCTGTATTTCGACAGGGGTGATTTAACCGCGGCAGTTAACAGCGTGTCGATCGCTTTCTCGATCGCTTTGCTGGTAGCCGGAATGATGGACGCAATACCCATCGAACCGCCCGAGAGTGGACCTGCCGGAAGCGATGTATCGCCCAGCACCACTTCAACTTTCTCAATCGGAATGCCGAGTTTGTCGCCAACAACTTGAGCGAAGATTGTGTAAGTTCCAGTTCCTATATCCTGTGTAGCACTGGATACACGTACGGTTCCGTCGTTATTCAGCTGCACTGCAACTTCGGCTGGGAAGCGTTCAGCGATCCACGAAGCGCCTGCGGTTCCCCATCCCAAAGTCAATCCGTCTCTCTTCATTGAACCGATACGTGGATCTCTTTGATCCCATCCGAACAAGTCAGCTCCTTGTTTGTAACAACCAATCAAATGTCTTGATGCGAACGGAAGATTCAAACCTTCGTCGATTGTCGGTTCATTGATGATGCGAAATTTTACCGGATCCATTTTCAACTTGATCGCTAATTCGTCCATTGCAGACTCAGTTGCAAACAACCCTGGAACCGCACCTGGACCGCGCATTGACGTTGGAGTGCCGATGTTGCGTCGAGACAATGCGGTCGTTACTTTCAAGTTTGGAGTGCTGTACAAATAGCTTGTGCATTCACCACAATTCTCTTTGTAGTCGTCGAGAATCGATGTTGAATTTAAGTAGTCGTGTTGAATGGAAGTCAGCTTGCCATCAGGTTGTGCGCTCAATCGAACTCGCTGCTGTGTGCGAGGGCGATGACCAACCGTTTGGAAAGACATTTTGCGACTGACCACAAGTTTGACAGGGCGGTTCAGATTGCGAGCCGCAGCGCCAGCCAGTGCGCAGTGAGACCATGGTGTGATTTTGCTGCCAAATCCGGAACCCAAAAATTTGGAAATCACCTGGAGGTTTTCTGGATCCACACCGAGCACTTGCACAAGCACATTCTTGTGGTTGACTACGCCTTGTGTTGTTTCGTACATCGTGAATTTTGTGCCGTCAAAGACCGCTACCGTCGCGTGTAATTCAATCACATTGTGGGTCTGCGTCTGCGTCGTGTACGTCTCATCTAGCTTGATTGACGCGCTATCAAAAGCCTTTTGCGGATCGCCACGGTGGCTTTCAACAGTTTCTTTAGTATCAGAGGTGAGCTTGGTTGAGACGTTTGGTTTTTCTTCCTGGTAGGTGACCTTCACCGCATCGGCTGCCGCCTTGGCTTGTTCAAAAGTGTCTGCCACTGCCAGTGCTACATACTGACCGTAGTACCTGACGGTGTCATCCTCTAGAGGCGGGCGAGGTTCGTCAGTGTAAGCGGTAAATGTCGCATCGGGTGCAACGCGGAATAGCTGCCCAATGTTGGTGCGATGATAGATCGCGTGCACACCAGGCATCTTTTCAGCTTCTGCTGTTTCGATCTTAGTCACTTTGCCATTGGCTATCGTTGCCCCAACTGGCACCGCGTAAACCATGCCTGGGAAATTGTGGTCGGAAGTGTAGACTGCTTTGCCTGTAACTTTGAGTGGTCCGTCAATTCGTCGTGTCGCGTGCCCAACAGACGTTTTTTTTGGTTCGAGAACGGCTGTTTGAGCCGGTTGCTGATTTGCCGGCGGTTTCTGTTTTGGATTCGAATCTTTATTGTCGCTCATGATATTTCCAGATTATGCGGTGGTGACAAGTTTAAGTGCGTGGGCGAGGCAACGCTTCGACAGTTCTATTTTGAACTTATTATGCGTTTGTGGCTTAGCATTTTGCAGCGCTGCCTCTGCTGCTTTGCGGAAGTTTTCAACGGTCGGTGCTGCGCCCAATAGAACGCTTTCGGCTTCAGGTGACCGCCAGGGAATTGTGCCGACTCCTCCCAACCCAACCCTTACATGCGAAACCTTTCCGTTCTTCACTTGCGTGATCACGGCTGCAGATGCCAGTGCAAATTCATATGAGGCGCGATCACGCAATTTCAAATAGGTTGAATTGCTGCCAGGCGGTATCGGTTGTATCGCCACGTGAGTGACTAAATCGCCTGGTTTGAGTACGTTTTCAACGTCCGGAGTATTACCGGGCAATGTATAGAATTCGGAGATAGCAACTTCTCGCTCGCCGTCTTTTCCAGTGATGTGAATCGTTGCTTCCAACGCCATCAAAGCCACGTTCATGTCAGAAGGATTGCTGGCGATGCACTTGTCGCTGGTTCCCAGAAGCGCCATTGAGCGATTGTCACCTTCCATCGCTGCACATCCGCTACCAGGTTCTCGCTTGTTGCAAGCAAATTCTGTATCGCGAAAATATACACAGCGAGTGCGCTGTAGCAAGTTGCCACCAGTGGTCGCCATGTTTCTTAACTGCGCTGACGCGCCGGAGAGTAGCGCTTCTGATAGAACCTGAAAGTGAGTTTTAATAAACGGATGATTTGCTAGATCTGAGTTGCGAACCATAGCGCCGATTTTTACACCGCCACTAGATGTGGTTTCAATCTTGTCCAGGGGTAAACGATTGATGTCGATCAGTTTGTTTGGTGTTTCAACGTAGAGCTTCATCAAATCCAGCATGGTTGTGCCGCCTGCGATGAAACGAATCTCTGCCCCTTGTTGGGCGGTCTTATTTGCCGACGCTTCTTGAATCGCCGAATTTATTTCTGATGTCTTCGTATAGGTAAATTGTTTCATTTTGATCTCCTCACGATTTGCTTCGTGCTTGCTGAATCGCTGAAACAATGTTGGCGTATGCGCCGCATCGACAGATGTTTCCACTCATTGCTTCACGCACGTCCTCGTCAGAGTGCCCGCATGTCTCGGTGAGCAGCGCTGCAGCCGACATCAGCTGTCCCGAGGTGCAGTAACCGCATTGGTAGGCATCGCATTCGACGAACGCCTCTTGAAGCGGATGCATGTGGTCTGGATCGCCGAGACCTTCGACGGTCGTGACTTCGTCACCTTCGTGCATCAGGGCTAGACTCAAGCATGAATTTATCCGTCGTCCGTTAACGATCACCGTGCAAGCGCCACATTGTCCGTGATCACAACCTTTCTTCGTGCCTGTTATGGCGAGGTTCTCACGTATACAGTCGAGCAAACTCGTTCGTGGATCGACTTCTATCGAATATTGCCTTTTATTGATTTTCAGTGTGACTGGCATTCCAGCCGCGATTCGGGGTTTGCCGTTTGCGCCCACAGCTGCTTCGTGTACCATTGGAATTGCCTCGATTGTGATTCCGTCAAGCTCAAGCGTTGATCAGAGTCTTCGAAAGATAGCGCTATTTCGTTTTCAAGGTGCTTAACACTAAGATGAATTCAGTCGATTGGCAATTAAATTGAGCTTGATTGGTATACTGCAACATTGCCGGTATATGGAATACCTTATGACCCAGCCCGTAAAATTTGACTTCGAAGATGTTGTTTTCTTTGGACGATGCATCGATGAATACGTAGCGATGTTCAACCTCGACCTTGAGGCTATGAGAGGACAGCAGATTCTTGATTGCAGTTCCGGACCGGCTGCTTTTGCTTTGGAGGCGGCTGCCATGGGTATCCATGTGACTGGATGCGATCCTCTTTACGTGAACGACGTCGCCACTCTGCGAAATATTGTCGACGATCACTCAGCCATAGTTTACGAAAAACAGAAAGCGGCGATCAGTTTTTTTCATCCCGAAGTAGTGTCTGTGCCGCAGCGGCGCAAGGCTATGGACAAGTTCTTGAAGGATTTTGTGCAAGGTAAGTTGATCGGTCGCTACGTGCCGGGCGTGCTTCCCAATCTTCCGTTTGCAAGTAATCAGTTTGATACTACTTTGTGTGCCAATCTGTTGTTTTTATACAGCGACATCGCCTCTGGTGGCATGCTGCAAAATTCCAACATGGAATACAAATTCCATTCAAAGGCTTTGCATGAGCTTTTGCGCGTGTCCAAAAAGGATGTGCGCATTTATCCATTGCAAGGACCGAATGTATCGGAGCATCACTATATTCCGCGCATCATGAAAGAGTTGAGCGATGAAGGATTCAAGTGTGAGCTCACACCTGTTAAACAAAGAGATATTATCGGTGCCGAAATGATGCTGCAAGTTAGTAAATCAGGCAGTAAGCAGGCTTAATCAGAGGATTTTGATATGGATGAAATTTGCTCTTTCTGCAAAAAAGAAATAGAACTGGTCAAGAAAATGTTTCGCGCGGACGATGCGAACATCTGCGATCAATGTGCAAAAAAGTTTCGCGATACGTTAGCGTCCTTCAGTGAGAAAACTGACGGACTTCCTGCACGTTCACCGGAATCCGAAAAGCCTTCAAATAACTAGCAAACTTGGATTTTGCCGCTTATCGTGGGACAGGAGCGCCATCTTTGAGTGGTGCCACATCTGTCGGCTGCTCAGTCCCCATCCTATGGTTGGAAGTTGGTTCGCTCGGATTCTACTCGGCGAGATCTGACTGCAGCGGCTAGCTCATCCAGCATTTTGACGCTGTCTTCCCAGCCAACACAACCATCGGTAATGCTCATACCGTAAGTGATTGGCTGACCTGCTGCGCGCAATGCGCAGTAGTTTTGAGCGCCCGCAACGAGGAAACTTTCGATCATCACGCCGATGATTCGATTGTCACCACCAGCGATTTGCTTCGAGATGTCTGCGCATACAGGCACCTGATTTTCGTGCTTCTTGCTGCTGTTGGCGTGGCTGGCGTCGATCATCAACCGTTGTTTGAGACCAGCTTTACTCATTGTTTGTGCGGCTGCTTCGACGCTTTCAGCGTCGTAGTTTGGTGCTTTGTTACCACCGCGAAGAATGATGTGGCAGTCTTCGTTACCGTTTGTGGAGAAGATGGCTGAGTGTCCGCCTTTTGTCACCGATAAGAAGTGGTGCGGCTGTGATGCTGCTTTGATTGCATCGATTGCAATTTTGATATTGCCGTCGGTGCCATTTTTGAATCCAACTGGACACGAAAGACCAGAAGCCAGTTCGCGGTGTGTTTGGGATTCAGTCGTGCGAGCACCAATAGCGCCCCAGCTCACCAAATCTGCGATGTATTGGGGAGTGATCATGTCCAGGTATTCGCATGCTGCAGGCACGCCGAATTCATTGATATCCAAAAGCAATTGACGAGCAACGCGAAGACCTTTGTTGATTTGGAAACTGCCGTCAACATCTGGGTCGTTGATCAAACCTTTCCAGCCCACGGTGGTGCGAGGCTTTTCGAAATAAACGCGCATAACGATTTCGAGATCCTTGCCGTGCTTTTCACGTTGAGCTGAAAGCAAAGAAGCGTACTCGATGGCGGCGATGGGGTCGTGGATCGAACAAGGACCGATAACAACGAGCAGTCTGTCATCGGCGTCATGGAGGATGCGATGGATAGATTGGCGAGCTTCATAGGCTGTGGCGGCTGCTTGCTCGGTGCACGGAAATTCACGAGTCAGGTGCGAGGGAGGAGCGAGCTCTTTGATCTCCTGGATCCTGAGATCGTCCGTAATGTGAGCCATCGGATTCTCCGCTTTTGGAACTAAGTAAGAAAAGGTGTCTGGGGTGTGTTTCAACAAAATCTGAACCTCTATTTGTGCTGTTTTGCGCATTCTTTATGCGCTTTCGGTCTCGCCACTGCATCCGGTATCAAGAAATTTGTGCTATTCAACTAATCATTTATAGCACCATTGTCAATGTATCACCGGATTGGCTAGGCCAGGTAACTTCTGAGTTGTTCTGTAAGTGCTGCTGCTTCATCGTTGCGGTCATTTTCGGTCAGTAATTTCTGGTAATTCTCAGCGCATATGCTTAAGATATTCATCGTTGTGGCGTGATGCGCTTCCACAAGCATGTCCTCCATTCCCGGCATCATTTGTTCCATGAAGCTGTCTACCTGGCTGTTACCAAATTTAGCTTCGGCTGACTTTTCCCACGGTTGGGTGCACAAACTAATAATTCGCTTGTACAGCGCTTCACACTCTTTGGTATCACCGACAGTTCTGTATACAGTCGAGAGCGGCAACAAGATGCTAGCCAATTCGATACGTGCTGCTGTACCTGGCTGCCCTTCTACAATGGCGCTGGCTTCTTTCAGTTTGTCGACAGAAATCTGGTAATCACGCTCGTTGAATGCCTTTTCAGCATCTCGCTTAAGTTTTTCAACAGTAACCATGGTGGTTAACATTTTTGTCGCCATGTCTTCAAATATTGCGTCGGATTCCATTTAGAAAAATTACTCGTGGTCGAATCTATATTTCATGTCATCAAACGGGAATCTTTTCCGAACGCCGTTGTGTTCAGCAATACGGCTTTTGACTGGTAGCTAATCGCATGTCATAAAAGTCTACAATCGCATAAACATGAACTATAGCTCTGTTTATTTACCTGCCAAGAAGCCCAAGTTAGCATAGATCTGGCCTCGGTAAATTAGGTTTGATTAGTTTGCAACAAAACGAAATTGTTTTGAGTTCAAGATATCGATGCAACATCCTTGCGGGTTAAGGCGATGGTACTCCTGCTTTACATCCAGTCATGGTTAACCGTTGGCCTTGCGAATGTGGTGGCGTCGTTTCTTGTGACTGTGAATGTATTTTGTGGTGCCTTTGTTATCGTCATCGTCGGCTTTTCGGATCACGCTGATGCCACCGTCGACTTCAATCATGGCTAGTGAAACTTCTTCTATTTTGTCTACTTCATGCTCACGCAGAGCCGCCATCAATTCGTCTTCGCTGATGTTTTCTCTGTTCAAGGTACCCCATTGCACTATGCCATGGTCGACCAAAACGGCTGGCATACCGTCAACGAACTTCCTGAATCTTGGGAATTTCGTGCCTGCTTTTGCCACTATCGCGTTCAATGTCAGCAATGTTCCCATCGCTATTAAGCCGCCGCTCAGGGAGGTGTCAGGGCCAATCATGGCATTCTGCACAGCGTTTGAAACCACGAGCAGCAAAACGAAATCGAATGGTGTCAGCTGACCAACTTCGCGCTTGCCTGTGAGGCGAATGCCGATCAAGAGCATTGAGTAAATTACAGACGTGCGAAAGATAATTTCCAAGATGCCCATAGGGCTAATCGTCCACATTGAGCACCTTATGGCATAGGAATATTGTTATCCGGAAAGTCTTCTTTCGGAACATAAGGGGTCTCTTCGTGCGCGTGTTTGTAGCCGTAGCAAAAGTAGATCGCCACGCCAACCGCCATCCAAATAATGAAGCGGAGCCATGTGATAATCGGCAGACTGAGCATGAGGATGAAGCAAGAAACCATGCCCAGGATAGGAATCAATGGCACCATTGGGCAACTAAACGGTCGCTTTCGATCGGGATCTGTTTTGCGCAGCACCGTCACTCCTGCACAGACGATTATAAACGCTGCAAGAGTGCCGATATTGGTCAGCTCTGCTGCTTGTCCGATGTCAATGCAAAGGCAGGAGACGCCGACGATTACGCCTGTAAGAATTGTTGGAATGTAAGGCGTTCTGTATTTGGGATGTAAGGTCGAAAAGAACTTCGGTAACAGCCCATCCCGCGCCATGGCCATAAATATTCTCGGTTGTCCGAGTTGGAAGACTAACAAGACTGAAGTCATCCCGGCCAGTGCGCCTACGCTGACAAGCAAATGCGCCCACGGGTTGCCTGCGACTTGCAACGCCGTTGCTACTGGGGCCGCATCACCTAGATACCTTTGATAAGGCAAGATGCCTGTCAAAACCATTGAAACTGCTGCATAGAGAACTGTGCAAATCGCCAGGCTGCCCAGCATTCCAATTGGCATGTCGCGCTGGGGATTTTTCGTTTCTTCAGCAGTGCTGCTGATCGCGTCGAACCCGATGAAGCTGAAGAAAACAATTGCTGCACCGCCCATGATACCGGCCAAGCCGTGCGGTGCAAAAGGTACCCAATTTTCCGGATGCACGAAAAATGCACCATATATGATGAAGAAGAGAACAATGATTACTTTAATGGCCACAGCTGCAGTGTTCACCCAAGCGCTTTCCTTGATGCCAACGACAAGTACCCAGGTGACTGCGGCGACGATTGCGAATGCAGGAACATTAATGGCGACTTGATGGCCGAACAACGAAGGTAGATCCATTGATGAATAGAATTCTCGCTGCGGAATGCTGACGCCCGCGATAAATTTTTCATGCAATCTCTGTGCGGTGCCTGTATCGGTGGTCAACCAGAGTGGCAGCTGCATTCCTGTCAGTCCATGCAGAAGATGAAGAAAGTAGTCCGACCAACTGACAGCGATGGCAACGTTGCCGACAGCATATTCCAAAATCAAATCCCAACCAATAATCCACGCTATCAGTTCGCCCAGAGCCGCCTGAGCGAAAGTATAGGCGGAGCCTGATACAGGAATCATGGCTGCCAGTTCCGCGTAGCAGAGGGCTGCAAAACCGCACGCAATAGCGGCTATCAAAAACGAGATGACAATAGCGGGTCCAGCGCCTTCACGCCCCATCGAAGAGTGGAGCATGAAATTGATCAACGGCGTCGAGATGAAGTCTTGAACCGATGATTCTTGACCGGCCGCAGCTGTGCCAGTCAGGGCAAAAATTCCAGTGCCGATCGTCGCGCCGACTCCAAAAGCAATCAGGTCGAAGGCAGAAAGGCTCTTCTTCATCAGGCGAGCTTCGCCATATGCCTCATCGATTAATTGATCGGTCGGTTTACGTCGAAATAAGCGTTGCGCTTGCAAAGTTGCACCTTTTAGCCGGTTGCAGCCTTGAATTGTTGCATACAACAGATGAGTTCTGAATACTCACAAGATTGTCACGTAGATTTCGGCACTATTGAGCAAAGCACACATATTTTTTCAAACCATCCAGAACTTGTAGTGAGGGAGTCAAATGGAACAACTCAATACGGATACAACTACGCTAGTGACCGCAGCAGAACTGGGATGCTCAGTAGAACGATTGCGGGAAGCGTACGCTGGTCTGGAAAAGAGGACGCGAACGATTTCGCACATCAAGTGTCTTTTGCAGACGTATGGGCAGCTAGGCCGCCGAACTGTTGAAGGCTGACAATTCCACATTTAATTATTAGACCTGTGCGTTTCACATGAAAATCACAGGTTCAGGTGTAGAACTTTACATCTACTAAAAAAGTTTGCGTGGCACCCGACATGCAGAAGAGTGAGGAAATAAATGGAAATTGCAGCCGCGACTGAAATGAACAATGAAAATGCTCAGGCCGTTACCGATGAAAGAACCAGAGCGCTGAAACTGATTCGCAGTCTAGTTAATATCTATCGTCTTTGTTACGCTGTTTCCAGCCCTGTCTGATATTTTCACTTCCACTTTTTTCGGATGCTTTTCGTACGCAACATTGTCGGCGCCCAGTACCACATTGAGACCATCCCCCGGATCGTTGATCCCGCCTAAAGCCAATGGTTCTCTCTCATCAAGCTTATAAGTACCATTTACAATCGGCGTGAATTTATCCTTCGCTTCTACGCGTAGCTTAGCGCCACCACTTTTATCTTTCGTCCACTTTACGGAAATTATTTGCGGCGGAGTGTTGTCTACGTCGATTGTTCGAAATACAGATGTTTGCTCACTTCCTTCAGCGTTGGAGAGTTTGTCGTCCAGGGTGAACTTGGCGATGTAATTTCCTTCTTTGAACTTAGATGTATCCCATTTGATCGTGAATTTCTCTCCTGTGCCCGAGGTCTCAGAAGCGGAGATCACACTGCTGGAACCAGCCAATGGTGAGGCTTTGACTTTCGACTTCGATTTTTTCTTAGCGGCGATTTCAGTTTTTGTTTCTATCTTTGTCGGTTCGACTTTTTTTACTTCGCCGACTGTGTCTTTGGATTTCTCCTCATCCTTGGTCTTGTCTCCACCATCTTTTGAATTATCCGCATCGTCGCCGGTTTTGTCGTCTAAGTTCGTGCGCCCATTTGATGAAGAGTCCTCTGGTTCCCACTTCTTTGGCGGTCCGCCTGGTGGCTGCACTTGCGGAGGAAGCGCTGCATCGATTTTTGGTGTCGCGGCAGGCGTTTTAGCTTTTGTATCCGGGATTTCGGTTGTCGTGCTAGTTTCCGCTTTTACTGTTGCCGTAACTTCCGGTGTGGAATCCTCCTTAGTGGAACGTTTGGTGCGCAGTTCACTGACGACGGATTGCCAGGTCTGACCGCCATCGGGTGAGATCTGCATTGCCAACATGAGGTTGTCGCCGTCAGTGTCTGTGCCAGTTACGGTGATTTCTTCTTTTCCGTTGACTGCGGTGCCGGATTTGAGTGAGACATTAGAAATCTGCGGCGCAGTGTTGTTCGGCAAGTAGGTGACGTCGACTTGACCGATTGCAACCGGTCGATTTTTTAAAGTCTCATCTGACTTCCAAGCCAATCTATACTGTAAGTAACGGCCGGGTGGTGATTTGATTTCGTACGCTTCGGGGGCGGGATTAGCGGCAATCCACCCCGACCAGCTCGAGTCAGGCTGGCTAGTCTGTCCAGTTCTGGTTTCAACTGCAATTGCTTTTTTGACAATGTCGCTAACTTCGTTGTAGCCGCCGAAGGCTCTCAGTCGGCTCCATTTTGATGACCGTTGACCGTCACGCACTTCAGAAGTGTAAGTAGCTTTCGATGCGGATTTCATTTCAAAAACTTGAGCAACTGCAAGATTGCATGTGCCCGCAAACAGTCTGCCATTGCCATCTGCACACAATGTGACGACGGCATCTTGTTCAGTATGGGAGACGGGAACGAAGTATGATTGCCTCGAGAGTGGATCAAACAGTGCCTGCGTTATATCGCCCTCTGCATCACCAGAAAATACATGGTCTGTACTTGGGTCGTAATAGAGAGTGTAGAAAGCATCGCTTGACGCAAGGGTATCCAAATCACCGTTTTTATTTACTTTGACGAGGTGACCGGAACCCGCCGTGGCAACGTACAGATCACCTTTCTTGTCTTTAGCGATCCCTGTGACGATGTGGTCTGATGACTGGTATTCGGCTGCAGCTTTTCCTGAAGAATCGATGCTATAGACGGCACCTTTTTCTGCGGTGCCTACATATAATTTGTCTTCCGGAACGCAGTAGAACATCGAGACAATATCAGCTTGTCCGGAGTCGAAGATGCTCACGGGAGTGGCACCTTTGCCTGATTCCATTTTGTAGATTTTGCCACTGCCTGTGACGCCTATGTACAAATTGTCTTTATTGTCCGTGACAAGACAAGTGACTAGAGGCTCTGGCAATTTTGCTATCAATTTTGTGTTTTGATTGATCGGCTTGTTAGGGTCAATTGAGTAGACGTTGCTACCTGGAATCGCAGCTGCATATAATAATCCCTTACTGTCGGTGACTAGTGATGGGATGGCTACGCCAGGCAGGTTTGCCACCTCGACTGGAGCCGTATGGTCGCCGTTCCATTTGTAGATCTTGTTTGTAGTGGAGAACCAGAAGTTTCCGTTTGCCCAGGTCGATGACCAAATCCGCATTTCGTTTTTGATCTGACTTTTGTCTGCTACCTGGAAGCCTGGAATTATGCGGCCCCAACTGTCGATTGTGGTCGAATCGGTTTTTCCGTTTTTGAAATCCGCTTCGTTTTCTTGTCGCCACAGCTGAATTGAACGCATGTGTGGATAGTTTTTGTTTCCGCTACCAGTCCAGTAAGCGTTGGTTCCTGGGCTGACTGTTGTTTTATCGGCTGGTGTACTGGATGTTTGAGCAGCTGTTGACGTTGTCGCACTGGTTGAAGTCGAGGTGATGGTGGTAGTGGATGTGGTGTCAATCTTTCCGATCGTCTTTCTCGCCAAATCAGTCATCGAAACAGAATCAGTTGCGCTCGGCATGGAAGTCGGTGCTGTCATGAGCGGCTGAGACCGAGTCGCGGCCTTGTCCTTGCGGCGCACTTCCACGGTGATCACGTGCGCACCATCGAGTAGGCAATCTTGTACCGAGTAGACGCGCACTTCACCTTTGCTGAGCACGGCACCGCGTGTATATCTGTCAGAGAAGAATAGTTTGTTCCAGTGTGCAGGCGGATTTAGGAGCGTCACACCGTTCACAGAGATTGACTGCTCTGGCAGTGCAAGAACGGCGCAAAGTGCATCGCTGCGACCGCGTGTGCGAATTTTGTTGAGAATCTGATTTAAATCTTCCGGCGGTGGATCGATAAGCCCTATCCGTCTTCTGACTAATTCAAATTCATCGCCACTGGCGACTGCTAAGACGATATTGCCATCGGGCACATCACGTGGAATAGGCAGCTCGATCGACTTAGTAATTCGTTCCTTATCATAAGGACGAATCACGCAGTTTACTTTGACCGTGTCACCAGGTTCTACAATCGGATTGTCTACATAGATGCGTTCCAGCTTCGCTGCATTGTGCCCGTCTTCAAGTGCTATTTGTAGATGAATAGACTTGATTGACTCTCGTTGAAACTCATTGTCCATGATTTTGTTTGCAGCGAACAAAAGATAACCAGAGACTGGATCGCCGCGTCCTTTGAATCTCGACAGAGTATCCAGAGAGCTCGTGTGGGCTGAGAAGTTACTTGGATATCTATCGGTGCGGCGGATTTGGGCACCACTATTGGTGGTGATTTCGCTAGCGACCTTGAGAATATATGGAGCTTGGGATTGATGAGTGGCATCGATCGCCGACATCGCTGTTGCGGCCATCAGTTCAGGCGTAAGATCTGGATGATCGACGATGTTGCAATGATAGGTATGTTGGAGATGGCGCGTTTCATCGATGACATCGTATGTAGCAGGAATCGTGCGTGCGAACTTTCCTATTTGTCCGCCCACAGCCCAGGGTCTGTCCGAAACTATTGACCCAAGTATCCGCATTGGTGAAGAAAGTTTGAAAGAAACATTCAAGCTCGGCATGACTTGATGAATGAACGCGGAAGCCATCGGGAAATCGACGAAACCAGCTTGCAAAAATGGATGTCCGAAGGCGAGGACTTTTCCGCCGAAAGATGCCGTAGTCGTGCCAGTTGCGGCAGTGGTGAAGTCACCGGTAGTGAGCATGACCGCGACCGCGCTGCCTGGTGCTAAGGCGTCTTTCGACGGTGATTTGCTCGCTGCACCTGATGTTTTGCTGAGCGATTCGTCCATGCCACCGGATCCACCGGAGCTGCAGTAAAGTCCGACTTCTCCGAATTTTTCCGACAGAAACTGTTCTGCTCTCGACGAGAACCCACTCAAGGAGACAGGCGCCATCAGCGGCACCATATGCGGTGCGGCTGCGGAGACTGTCGTGGGCATTAATCCGGCTGCTGTTTGCACTGCGCCTGGCGAAACAGTCGGCAAATCCAATTTGCTAATTCTGTCTGGTCCGATTGAACGGTCTTTTGTGTCTTGCGCCAATGCATCCAACATGTCTACAATTGGAGTTACACCAGCTATCGGTTCAGTGGAGAAATCGAATCCATAAGATATGGCTCCCACCAATTTGCCACCAATATAGACTGGGCTGCCCGACATTCCCTTAATAACGTTGTTCTTCGCCATGCCTGCGCCCGACAAACGGACGAGAATGGCGTCTTTGTTGTTTAAAACTTTCTTGACTGTGCCGATTACTTTGACATTGAATTTTTCTATTTTTGTGCCCTGAAAAACCGTCAGTCCGTATCCTTCCATGCCTGGCTTGATGTCGGACACAGGAATATAGTCGCCCGACTTGAGAAAGCGACTGACCAGAGAGTGCTCGGAGCTGGCGAAATTTTTAAAATCATCTGTCAATGGTGCAGGCGAAACCTGCTCACCAGCTGCAGCGAACGTCGGTGCGAGTGTGCAGTTGAGGAGCAGACTCGACGCAAGCACATGTGTGATGCGCGCGCGCGCTTTCGTGAATCGCTGACGAGACAAGTTGCCTCCATAAAATCTGGATCAGTAGTAATCGTCGACCATATCCGCAGATACGTTGACGTGGGTCCGACCTAATTTAACCTGGGATAGGCATTGATTAACAGCCTAACTGGGTTTCATCCTAACACAGGCAATCGGTCCATATTTGGTAGAATCATTGACTTCTGAGCAATCGGTCATTATTAATGACTTTGGGCTCGCGACTAGTCTCAAGGACAAATATGCAAAGCAAATTATTCTTCTCGGCCTTACTTCTGTGTCTTTCGTCACTGGCTCCCTGTCACGCTCAAGGCGGCTCGCCGTTACCTGGCAGCGATGGAGTTGCACCGATACCTGGTGCGGAACTGAGACCATCTGCTAACGCTTATCCGGCTGAGAGCGGGCAGCGCTTGTCAGTGCCGGCACCGGCTCCGCAGGCTCAAGCGCCGACGCCGGGACGGAAGGGCTCGGCCGCATACGGTCACTTGCCTTTGACGGTTAAGGATGCAAAAAATAGATTGGTGGAATTGAGAACAGCTATGGCTGCGTCGGGACCGAGTGGTCTGCATGACCCGATCTATCAGCTTTCCGAATGGTTAGCCGATAGCGCCGATGCGCACATAAAGATGGCTGCAGCATTTGCGAAGCATGATGAGTTGAAAGCTCAATGCGCTTCTGAAAAACAAATCGGTATGAAGTTCAGTCAATTAAAGCGCGATGCGCAGCTGCTCAAGGCCGATTTGCTGATTGCGCAAAAACGATATCCTGAAGCTTTGAATCCACTCGTTGAAATTGTGCTCGCTGATCCGACATCCGCAACCGGAAAAACTGCTTATCAACGTTTGAAAGATTTGGGCTTCTCGCATGATGCAGATGGTGCTGCAACGTCGACTATGACCAAAGCTCCAGCTGCTTCAACAGAGGTAGAACCGGAGACCGCGTCCGGCTCGTCGACCTCGGTAGTGCAGACGTCGGTCAAAGCTGCGGTCAAACCTGCGGACAAGACGCTCGTCGTCAAGTCAGCAGCCAGGTCCGTTAAGCCGGTGACTCGGACTATATCAATCGCGGCGAAGCGACGAGCGCATTAATTAGGTTTCCACTTGACACCCAGCCTGGCTTTCAAGGGTTCACCACTATTACAACCGCTTAGGGCTTTAAGGTCCGGCGACTACTTTGCGGATATTATTAGCCAGTTCCATTTTGTTCCGTCCAGGCAAGTGGATTGTTAGAGGAGTCCTCTCTTGGCTACATTTAAAAACCGAGTACTGTCTGCCACATTGTGTTTGGCGACATTAGGTGCTCAAGTAAGTGCGGCAGAAATTGCTGTCGAACCGCAAACTGAATCAACTCCGCCGACCGTGTTGCTTAGTACTCACGGTGCGACCGACGCAGGTGTCGCTCAGGGTGACGCGGGCAAAGAACTCAAGGGTGGCGTTTCGAAGACCGAATTGGCACCAGAAGTGTTGATCGATCAGCTTGTTAATTCTGCGTACGACCGCGACGCCCGTGCTATCGAAATCAGGCAGAAAGAAGGAAAGTACAAAGGTTCCTTGCGTAAATCGATCGCCAAGATTTCTGACATGGCGCAATTCATGACTGCGTATAAAGGTTTCCAGGCATCGAGCGAAGCTGCTGATGTCATTCTCGAAGAAAAGCAGAAGCTGAAAAGTAAGGCTGCTGTCGAATGGATTAAACAAAAACAGCACGATGAGCTGCATCCCAAAGTAGTTTCGAGCTTGATGCAAATCGCGTCTGGCTTGGGAATGTCTGATCCCTCGAAACAACAGAAGAATGTAGACGTTGGTGTCAAACAACTGGCATCGATTGTTGGTGATCAAGATGCGAAACGCGCCTTGACTGCGATGACCGCATGGGCAGCTTCTGTCAAAGAATCTAACGCCCCGCTCACTGCTCAAGAACCACTCAATGTTTTGAAACTTGATTCAGCGACCAAGAAGCTGATTGAAAGCAGTTTGCAGCGCGATGAAATTGTGTTGGAGACCCGATCCAAGTTGCAGAAATACAATCACCGCAGCAAATTGTTGCAAGCCACCGCCAAAGTAGTTAACAGCACCTTGAGCGTGGCGATGTTCAGCCCGACCATCGTTTCACCGGCTGCACAAATTGCCTTGTTCGCATTTTTGATGGCAACTGGCGGCCCTGAAGAAGCCAAACTCTTGAAAGAGTTGTATCTCGATCGTCGCATCGAATGCCGGTATAAGATGATCAATCAGGAAGCGACTCAGGCAATCAATAACTACAACGTTGCTTCAATCACCGGTAATAGCGTTCTAGTGCAGTTCTGCAATCTCAGTGCTAACAAGATGGCTGGTAAGGACGTCTTGGCTCAGTCTGTCAAAGACGAGTCGACTGACACGCCAGTGGCTACGCTAGAGTCGACTACAGCGGAACGTCAGACGACGGAAGGCGCCTCTTCGCCGCTTGAGTCGTCCAAACAGACAGATAACAAAGCTGCTGACGTCGGCATGAATACTCCTGGAACCAGCCTCTAGTTCAGAATTTGCCGACTCCCTTCGGGAAGCTACGCTCCTGGCGGATTAATCTTGCTGGTGAAATTTATCTCATAGCGCTACAATCTGACCTGAGGGCGATTATGCCGGGCAGCTTGGCTGCATCGGTTTGCAAGGAGGCGGAAATGCGCGCAAGAGACATATTGATGTTGGCTGTGGTGGCTGTTCAGATTTCGAGTGCTGCGGTAGCTGCCGACCCGCTACAGGGTGGTATCGAAACCAAAAGCGTCCTTCCCTCTGGTGGAATCGGACCTGGAGACTACAGCTACCCGACGTTTACCCCGCCTCAAAAACCGGTTAAGGCGGCGCCGGTAAAGCCTATCAAGCCGCTCAATGGATCGGCGCGAGAAAATGTTCCAATCCAACAACGACCGCCGATGCAGATGCAGGTGCAACAGCAAGCACCAATGCAGATGCGGATTCAACAAGTCGCACTACCCCAGGGATTCATGGGCGCTTGGCGCGTCCAAGGGCAACGCCAGAAAGTCGAGGCCATGCCTGAGTTTCAGGCTGGTGCAGAGCAAGCGTTTGGCTTAAATACCAACAACACCTGGAATATCAACGGGCAGCCTGGCAGCTATTCAATGTCTAATGGCGATATGAGCACGCCTATCTTTGTCGACAAAGTTCAAGGTGGAACAGCATTCATTAGGTATCAACATCCAGTCGGCAAGACCATGGCGCAAGAAGCTATCGTGCTTAGCCTGGATCAAAACGGTGCCGTGTTTAATGGACTTGAGCGCATCTCCATCGTCAAAGAAGGGCTAGCTCAGCCGCGCGCCAAGGTCACCTATCAGCTCAATGGATCTCGCATGCGCTAGTCAGTATCAGCCCTGTGCCTGGGTTCTGCGATTACATTACTCAAAGCGACGCGATAAAATTTTGGGCAACTGCTAGGATTGCGTCAATTAGATGCGGTCGGGTAGTCAGGGGTCTCATGAACAAGTTCGTTTTAGCGTGCCTTCTCACCATTTCATGCTCAACCTTTTGCAGCGCTGAAGGTTCTCCCGATGCATCGGAGGTACAACCCCAACTGCACGGGGCCCTTCCTCTAGCTCCGTTGAATCGGACAACATCAGTAACTCCGTCAATATCTAGCCCGGCTACACCGTCAGCTGAGCTTTCAGACGAACTAAAAAAATTCGATGCCACCATGCCGACGCTGCAGACAACCTATCCGGCTGGCATGCTTCAAGGCACAGCCAACATCGTCGGTATGGAGATAACAGCGCACAATCTAGCGAACTGCCCGTTGCAACGCGATCGCGACAAAGGATTGAAGTACATCGAAGTAACCGTAAAGAATACCGGTCAAAACATCGCACTGATCTTGGGCAACAGCGCTCAAGCGGATGTGAATGCAGGTAAATTATCGTCAGCACCAGCTTCGGCTTCAGTCGAATCAGATTTACCGCGCTTGAATGGCAAAGGCAAATTGGCTGTGGCAGTGGTGGCAGCATTTAGTTTTGGATATGCAGCGCCAATATTTTATGAAAACATAACGCCAGATCAGCATGCGAAACGCAGTCTGGGTGATGCTATTGGACGGGACGGCTCGCGCCGGGAAGTTGAAGCTGGACACTTTGGCGTGCGAGTGATCATGCCTGGCGATGAAACAACAGGTTGGATAGCATTCCGTTGCCCACGCGACCAGGCTGTGAAGAGCTTGATCATTCCTGTTTCATATACACGCTCAGCAGTGCCTTCAGGAAGCGTCACTGTACCTGTCGGCAGCAGCGTTACAAACTAAGTGCTCGCTGTCCTGATAAAATGCACGATCTAAAGTCGAATATAAGGAGTTGAAAAAATGCGTTTGACAAGGAAGGCTTCAGCGTCGCTGTTCTCAATGGTATTGTGCATGGTGGCATCACTTGGATGCGCACTATCCTCAATGGCTGCTAAGAGCGCCGATCCCATCGTTGTGATGGAAACTACCAAAGGCAAAATCAAAGTCGAAATCTTCAAAACAGAAGTGCCGAAGACCTCAGCTAACTTTCTAGACCTAGTTGGCAGAAACTTCTATAACGGTGTGGGATTCCACCGCTACGAACCAGGTTTTTGCATTCAGGGCGGTGACCCGCAGGGAACAGGCGGCGGCGGATTCATCGATCCTAAGACTAAGCAAGAACGCACTATCGACTTGGAAACAAGCCCATCAATGGTGGCTGCAAATCCAAAGCTCAAGCACAGTGCAGCTGGTGTGATGGCAATGGCACGCACGGACGCACCTAACTCAGCAAGCTCGCAGTTCTACTTTACGCTTGGACCAGCTAACTTCTTGGATGGTAAATATGCTGTATTCGGCAAAGTCAAAGAAGGTCTTGACGTAGTGATGGCCCTGCGCAAAGGCGACAAAATGACTAAGGTTTACGTGCAGCAGTAAATTAGTCCGCTCAGTCTAAAGGCTTTTAGGGACCAGCTTTCGGGCTGGTCTTTCGTCATTTTCGGAGTATTTCGGGTGATATGATATACAGCTATTCGATATTCTTTCAACTCAACAGAAGGCACTTATGACAACAAGCGATCCAGTGGTTGTGTTAGACACCACGAAAGGAACTATCAAAGTTCGAATCTACAAAGATGAAGTTCCAAAGACAGCAGGAAACTTTCTTGATCTCGTCAAACGCGGATTTT
>JBBQFO010000043.1:0-28518 GCA_038322035.1 Candidatus Obscuribacterales bacterium | reverse complement strand
GAACACCAGGATTCAAAGAATTTGGGCATTGCTTCAGGAACGCTATCTTGCATGACTCTACCGGCGGTGCTGGGGGTAACAGCCGCTCAGTATGATCTTCTTATACCTATTTGGCCTTAGTATTTGTTAAGGTCCCACTAGCTGACCAGCACAAAGTAGACGAGGCAATCGATCAGTACAAAAAGGCCTTGCAATCATCGATAGTCTCTCGTGGTGCAAAAGATCCGAAGACAAAGAAATTGCAACAGTGGCTAATCACTTATATGCGAGCCCACGGACACGCGAACGAAGCAAACAAAGTACCGCCGTAGACCGAATCCGCATCGACAAAAAGAGAACGGTTAGGGAGTGTCATGTCGGCCTTATAAGCAGGTGATTAAATTGATGCATAAATTTGTGCATCAATTTAAGCACCTGCTCGTAAGGCCCGAGGGCCAGTTGACTCGATAGATTTATAACCGCGAAATATTGCAGCTGCGAAGCTTGTTCGCGGAAGCTACCACTTCAACAGGTTGAACTGCTCCATATCGACTGTCGCCGTGTTGCGGTACATCGCCAACACGATAGCCAGTCCTACTGCTGCTTCTGCAGCAGCTACTGTGAGAATGAAGATTGCGAACACTTGTCCCTTCACTTCAGAAGGATCGACGTACCGTGCAAACGCTACTAGATTGATGTTGACAGCGTTAAGCATCAATTCAATCGACATCAGCACACGCACTGCGTTTCTTGATGCCACCATGCCGTACATGCCGATTGCAAATAGCACTGCCCCTAAGCAGAGATAGCGAACCAGTGCTTCTTCCTGGTGAATGGAGAGAACGAAAAATCCGAAGAATGTTCCAGATGAGAGAACCACGAGGGGCGATCCATGCATGAAGATTGCAGCAGCTGCTAAGAGAGCGATGATTGAGAATGAGGCAACGTCGGCCGGAAGTAACATACCAGTGGAGACGAGCCCGGCGCCTAATACACCACTGTAGTACAGACCTGCGACTATAGCGGCGACGACTGAATATGCCAGGCCTAGAATTATTTGTGGGGTGAATTTCGGTATCATTCTATTTACCTCGCCGTCGTCAATGCTTCAGGTTCAGCGTCACTTGCTGCACCCAACGCTTCACTGTATTCCAAAAGTTCAGGTTCGATCGGTTCGTTCTTAGCCAACATGATTGCACCCATCAATGCTGCTAACAGCAGGACGGAAGCAAACTCGAACGGTAGCGAATACTGTCCAGTAATCGCTGCACCGATGACGGCCACGTTGTTAGCGGCTGGCAACTCGGCTTTGACCGGCCAATATTCTGAACGAATCGCCATATAAATGACTGCAAACAAAACGAAAGAAACTACAAACCCAGCCAACTTGCTGTTGCCGGCGGCAGGCTTGAGGTCCAAATCCATTCGAGGATTTGTGAGCATCAACGCGATTACGACAACCAGCGTGATGCCGACTGCGTAAATCATGATTTGCGCCATTGCGATGAACTGAGCTTGCAAAATCAAAAACAATCCACTGATGGCACCGAACACGCCGATTAAGAGGAAGCCACTGCGGATGATGGCTCGGTCGAGAATTACACCGTAAGCGAAGGGGATCGCCAGCGCGGCAAGTACGTAAAACATCCAGGTCTCAATTGATGGGGCATTGATGTCCGCCAAATTTGCCAGGTTTTCCATTTTCTTTGCTCTTTGATCCTCTCGCCGTATTTTTTGCGGTGATTATGCCGAGCAGCTTGCTGCACAGGCTATCTTGCGGATTATGACTCTGTAGGTTTGTCTTCTTCAGGCTTAGCGGCTTCAGGCTTAGCGGCTTCAGGCTTGGCGGCTTCAGGCTTGGCGGCTTCGGCCGCAGGCTTGGCAGGTTCTTCTGCTTTGGCGTCAGCTGGCTTAGCTTCAACGGCAGGTTTTGCATCTGCGGCCTGCTTAGCTTCAGCAGCTGGTTTTGGCTCAGCAGCGGGCTTAGCTTCAGCAGCTGGTTTTGCATCCGCAGCTGGCTTCTCGGCAGTCGCAGTAGCGGCGGCAGGCGCCGCAGGTTTCGCAGCAGGAGCGGCTCCAGCTGCTGCAGGTGCAGGCTTAGCTGGTTTCGGCTTCGGAATCGGGATCTCTTTCTTATCGAAGTAATATGCGGATTCTTCTTGGCTCAAGGTCAATTTCTTGATGTCGTATATCAAAGACTCACGAGTGTAGTCAGCCATTTCAAAATCGTTCGTATTGATGATGCAAGTGGTTGGGCAAACTTCAGTGCACAATCCGCAGAACATGCAAAGTCCATGATCGATTTTGAAATCGATCAACTCGAGCTTGTTCGTTTCAGGACTCTTGTGCGCCGTGATTTCAATACATTTGTCAGGACAAACGCGCTCGCACTGACGGCATGAAATACAAAGGTGCTCGCCGGTTTCAGGATTGACGCTAAGAGCCAATCGCCCTCGAAACTCTGCAGGCAAATTCGGCGCATGGTCAGGATATTGCTCGGTAATCGGCTCTTTGAACGTATGTCCACCGACCGTCGAAAGTCCCTTAAAGACCTGATAAAGACTATCAAAAGCTCTTGAAACTAAGTTTGGCATTAGGGGGCTCCTCCCACGGGCATGACGAGATGAACGTTGACCAGCACTCGCGCAAATGCCATCACTAAGAACACAATCAAGGACAATGGAATCAAACGCTTCCAGCCGAAGTCCATCAATTGGTCAATTCTGAAACGAGGCAGTGTGCCGCGAATCAAGATCGCAAAGAAGACGAATGAATAAGTCTTGACGATTACCCACAGTGCTGGGAAGAACGTGTGCTCGTCGACCAACATCAAGCCTTTTGCGGTCACCAAGTCGAACATCGGTCCAACCTGGCTGGAGAAACTTGGCCACCAGGGATCGAGCAACCATGCAGGAATCGGGTTGCCGCCTCCGCCCATGAACATGACGACAGCGATCGAGCTGACTATGAACAAGTTGGTGAATTCTGCCAGGAAGAAGATAGCGAATTTGATGCCACTATATTCAGTGTTATAGCCGCTAACGAGTTCGCTTTCTGCTTCAGGCAAGTCAAAGGGAATGCGGTTGATTTCGGCGCATGCTCCAGTCAAATACAAAGCGAACATGATCACTGTACAAACAATCAGCACTGCTGCTGCTACATAAGACAAGATGCCTGATGGATAGGCAGAGTCGAGGATCGTTTTAGCATCAATGGTGTTGCCGACTAGATTGAGGGCGATAAATTTGTCGATGCCGCGCAATGCACCACCGCCAAAGATATTCCAATCGAGAATCCCGCCAGCTTGTTGATTAGCAATCTGCACGACATCTAACGATTTCGCCATCATGCTAATAGAAATCAGAGAGAGGACGAGCGGAATTTCGTAGCTGATCGCTTGAGCGGCGCTTCGCAACCCACCGACCAACGAATACTTGTTGTTACTAGCCCAGCCACCCATGACGATTCCAACCACTGGAACGGATGACGCAGCTAGAACGTAAAAGATACCAGTTGGCAAATTGACGATATGAAAAAGTGGATGATCGTTGGTCACTGCTGCCAGCAATGGAATTGCAGCGAATACTGACGGTGCAAAAAATGTAATCGGAGCCAACGTGAACATGGCGATATCGGCACCACGCGGAGTGATGTCTTCTTTAAATAGCAGCTTCACCGCATCAGCTGCGGTTTGCAACAAACCGTCCATGCCAACTCGGTTCGGTCCACTGCGCACCGTGAACAGTGCCAGACCTCTCCGTTCGAACAAAACCATGAACATGGCGTTGATTGGAATGAATACCAGCACTGAGATGATCGGCACGAGCGCCTGGAAAAGATCAAAGAAGACGTTCGACTGATCCTTGATCAAGAAGTAAGGAATGAAGATACCGACGCCCCAGGCGACAAACCAGACCGGAATAAAGATCAGGCATAGCCAGATGACGCTTAGCCTTGTGAACTTGAAAATCTCTGAGGCATTTCCCATGGTATTGCTTGAAGTGCTCCCTTTATCGGTCTACGTCAGGAATGATTACGTCGATTGAACCAAAGATTGCCATCACGTCGGCGATCGGGTGCCCGATCAACAGCTCAGGCAAAACAGACAAGTTGCTGAATGATGGATTTCTCCAGCGGAATCGGAATGGCTTATCGCTGCCGTTGGAGATGATGTAGCAGCCGAGAACTCCGCGCGGACCTTCGACCGCTTCGAAGCCTTCACCAGCTTTGATACGCATCCCTGCCACTTGCTTCTTCGCCATAATGTCGCCTGGTTGAATCATGTCCAAGCATTGCCTGATGATCTTGTTGGATTCGCGCATTTCTTTGACACGAGCAATGTAGCGCTGTTGAGTGTCGCCGTCGCCAGCGAATGTTGGCACTTCGAATTCCAATTTGTCATACATTGAATATGGTTTGAAACGACGCAAGTCATAGTTCACACCAGAGCAACGCAGCGTCGGCCCGGTGACGCCGTAATCGACAGCAACCGCCTTCGGCAAAATTCCAACGCCTTGAGTACGTTTCAAGAAGATCGGATTTTCACTGACGATCGCTTCGTATTCATCGACGCGATCCGGGAAATCTTCAGTAAACTCTTTCGCGCGCTTGAACCAATCTGGCTTTGGATCGCGCTGCACGCCACCGATTCTGATGTAGTTGAACATCATTCGTTGACCGGCGATTTCTTCAAGCAGAACGAATAATTTCTCGCGCTCTCTAAATGGATAGAACGGGAAGCCGAACATGGCTCCCAAGTCAATCAGGTAAGTGCCAAGCCACAGCAAGTGAGACGTGATGCGATTCATTTCTGAAGCGATGATGCGCAGCCATTCCGCACGCTCAGGCACAACAAGTCCATCCAACTTTTCGGCAGCACGAGCCATTGCCCAAGAAGTGAACATACCGGACAGATAGTCCACACGATCGATCAGCGCTTGATATTGGAACCATGTGCGGTTCTGTCCTTGCCATTCTTGACCGCGATGAAGATGGCCGACTACGGGCTCAACGTGTTTGACCATTTCTCCGTCGAGATTGACGATCAACCGCAACACACCGTGGGTGGCAGGATGCTGCGGTCCCATGTTGATGATCATCTCATCGGTTTTTAGTGAATGTGTCTTTAGCTCGATTGCCATAATTAGCCTCTGCTGCTTGTTTCGTTAGCGCATACTGTGGGGATTTTTATCGTTCAGTGCATCTACCGGTTGCTTGTAATCGCGACGCAGCGGGTAGCCGTCCCAATCCCAAGTGTTGAGAATGCGACGTGGATATGGATGACCGTTGTAGCGAATTCCAACCAAGTCATAAGTTTCGCGCTCATGCCAATTAGCAGTCTTCCAGAGATTGGCAATGCTAGGCACGTTCGGCAACTTACCTTCCGGCACATCAGTTTTTTTGATGCGCACTTTCAAGACAAATTCGTTTTTGTTGGAAAACGATTGCAGGTGATAAACAGAGTCGTAGGTATCTATGTTATCGACACCAGATACGGTGACTAAAAAATCCAGAGCGATTTCGGAACTGCTACGCAGCAAACGAAGCGCAGCAGCCAGATCGGCAGGGTTGATTTCAGCAGTTTCACAACCGCATGAATCAACCATCGGAATAGTTACAACGCCGTGCTCTTTTAAAAACTGACCAGCAGGACCAGCAGTCGGCGGAGGCGGTGGTTCTGGTTTGGCAGCAGCGGGTTTCGCAGCAGCTGGGGCAGCTTTTGGCTCTTCTGGTTTCTTTTCTTCGTCAGTCATTGCAATTCTCTATGTCGATGTGCCGGTTGGATTTTCTTTAGAGCCTTCGCCAGTGGCGAGAATAAGCGCAGTCTCATGCTGAGCTTCTGCCACCAAATCTTCCATCGGACGCCCTGAGTCGTAATCAACGTGGCGAACGGCGCTCTGCGCATAGGTTCGTTTACGACGTTCGTTGTAAGACTCAGTGCGGATCTTTTGTTGCAGTTTCAGCAACGCATCCAAAATGCCTTCTGGTCGCGGAGGGCATCCTGGCAAATAGATATCAACAGGAATAATTCTGTCAACGCCTTGAACAACAGAATATGAGTCGTTGAACATGCCGCCAGTAACGGTGCATGCACCCATGGCAATTACATACTTAGGTTCAGGAAGTTGCTCGTACAAAGTGATCAACGCCGGTGCCATCTTTCGCGTGATAGTTCCAGCAGTGATGATCAAATCCGCTTGACGAGGCGTTCCTCGAAATACCTCAGAGCCAAAACGCGAGATGTCGTATCTCGACATACCGACGCTCATCATTTCGATTGCGCAACAAGAAGTTCCGAAAGTCAGCGGCCATATCGAATTGGCCCGAGCCAGGTTGGCAATAGGGTCGATCAATTTGGTCAGCATCTCAACGGCGCGGTCAACGGACGTCAGCGTCACCGTCTCCTTGAGCTCATCTGGCACAGGCATTGAGGGAATTTGTTGAGGACCTGGATCTGAATCGGTCATGATTTCACTCCCACTTTAGGGCTCCCTTTTTCCAGGCATACGCAAGACCAAAGGCGAGTATGACAAGGAAAACTAACATCTCGACAGGTCCAAGCCACTTCCAGCCCACGGACTGTCCAATTTCATCAGTTGCCAATATCCACGGCACGATAAAAACAATTTCGATATCAAACAGAATGAAAAGCAGTGCATACAAGTAGTAACGGATGTCGAACTGCACATGTGCAGCTTGCATCGGCTTCATGCCGCATTCGTAGGGTTGATTCTTGGTCAGGCTCGGTCTGTGATAACCAAGAAAGAGCTGTAAACACCAGGCGAGCAGAACCATTCCAAGAGCCGGTAGCGCAAAGCCCACCAGCACGAATAGTCCAATCTGACCCAACTGCAATTGATACATGGCGCCTCTTTATGTCCTTTGCACAGCCCGTTTGCAACCGCTTTGACGACAGATAAAGAATAGCAGGCCACACGCGGACTGGCGGCAACTGCAAATTATAGCCAAGTAATCAAAACATTTATTTGAAGCAAACGTAGTCAGTGTCCCATTTTTCTAATCACACTTCGAAACGCTCACGTACGCGCACCTTCCGCCCGTCTGCCACGCCGCTTTTGTTGCTCTTGGTAATCCACAATTCTTCGCAAATACCTACAAGCACCCTCAGTAGTTGTAAGTTGTTATGCGGCAGCATCATGAGACCCGGAAATATTGGTTAACAAACTATCGGTCGAATTGATTAGCAAAGCAGCATGCTGCTTGATGTCCGAAACGACTTCACTGCCAAGTCAGCTCGGATAGGTAATCCCCGGAACGTTTTAAAGACGGACCTCCTCAGAAGAAACAAAAATGTTGCATACTGGCATAGACACCTCTGTTCACCACGCAAGTCACATGACTGGAAACCCACAGACAATCCCCCAAAAAAGACTCAAAGAACTCGAACAGCTTTGTGATCGTCTTGGCATGCACTTCGGTCGCATGGCAATTCTGCACGAAGCGCTTTGCCACTCGTCTTACGCAGCCGAGGTGCCAGGCACGAAAGACTACGAGCGTCTGGAATTTTTTGGTGATGCGGTTCTTAAATTTGTGATCAGCGAATATTTGCTCGAGCGTTTCCCTGAATACGATGAAGGTCAGTTAACCGAAATCAGATCCGTTCTGGTCAGCGACAAAACACTAGCGGAACTGGCAGCTACACTCAACCTCAGCAAGTACATCCTTCTGGGTCGCCAAGTTCAGATGCGCCCTTCCATCGTAGCGCAGTCGTTTGAAGCAGTTCTAGGCGCTGTCTACACCGATTTGGGATTGATTTACGCGCAGAATCTCGTCGTCCGCTTGTTCGGTAATCTGGCTACAAGTGTCGATCGCGATGAAATCAAAGACAACTTCAAAGCTGAACTGCAAGAGTTTACACAGTCAAAAGCCCAGGGTGTGCCAATCTACACCGTTCAAAAAACGGACGGACCGCCGCACGATCCAGTTTTTCTGGTCAATGTCTCAATCGCTGGGACAGTAATTGCGGAAGGTTCAGGACGATCGAAAAAAATGGCGGAACAAGAAGCTGCTAAAGCGGCTTTGGAAGAGCTTTCCAAGAAGAAGGCAAGACCATCATCAGCCAAACTACCAGAAACAGATGTGGTCTCCGAGATTTCCGAAATCAACTAGTTAAGTTCCTTTTCGAATTGCATTCCATCTGGCACACGATAGGAACCAGGTTGGAACTTACTCGCGTCAGCTGGTGGAAAGTTGCACGAGGAAACAGGAATATCTGTTCGAACGCTCTTCACTGAGGTGCTTTGGTTCAGGACTTTTAGACCTTTGCAGCTAATCCGTCCGCAAAAGGTGAGATCAATATATTGGAGATGAGGCAGCTTTTGCAGAATTTCTAAATCCGCATCCGTGGCGTTCGATCGAGAGATGTTGATCACCACAGATTGCGAACCAGCAAAACCTTCTAGCGCATTGTCTTCAAATGTATTCTTGCTCAGCTCGGCATGCACCAATGTCGGCATTCTTGCCAGGTCTTTGCACATCGCTCGAGTAAAAATTCGGTCCCGGGTCTCGCCACATTTTCTAAATTTGATCAGGCGAACCTTGGAGACCGCCAGATTCATCAATGCGTTCTTTGATATGTCGCAACGAAACATTTCAATGGTGTGCAATTTGGGCATCTCAGCCAAGGCATCGATCAACGCCTTATCAACTGGATTGTCGCTCATGCACACCACTTTGACTTTGGAATCTTTGAGCACTTCGAAGTCGGCAGAATTAAAATCGCATCTCAGCATTTTGATTTTGGTGAGATTCGGTTCCTTTACGAATGTCTTCAAATCTGCTTGCGTAAGAGTTTGATCGAAAAAGCGAAGTTCGTTCGGAGAGCCCTTTGTTCTTGCAAGAATTGTCTTCGCATCGTCTGCATTTTTGACAATATCCATCGAAATATCATCGGCTGTGCCTTCAATCTTTGTCTCTTTGATTTCTTTCACGTGCTCATAGGATCGGTCCACAATGTGCGAAACAATTACAGCGATGCCAATTGCTGCTATCGCCACTACCGCTATAAACACTATCTGCAATCGATCCATTGGATCACGCATGATAGCGGTGACCCGGTTTTGATCGCACCATATTTGGTATCAGTCGCAATGTTTTCAACAAACTCGAATTGATATTTGGCAAGTCGCTCCGAAGCGAGCGACTTCAATATTATTGCATGCTGCTTACTTTTCCATTCCGGTCCACCGCGAGAGGAAATCTAAGTTTTCGGTTTCTCCAACTCTTTTAGAGCTGCAATCAATCCATCAGTTGCAGCAATTTTCGAGACCTTATAATGTAGCGGGTCTTCTTTCGCGTGCACTTTCAAAAGCTGGCCGACACCAGTGTCTTTCAAGTATTGTGTCCACTGCTTCTTGAACTCATCTGGATTGCAGGCTCTCAGATCTTTGAACCCCTGGTCTTCGCGCTTGGTGTCACGTAACGCCTTTTGCTCTTTGATCAAATGATCCATCTGACCATCGGTCACAGCTCCAGAAGCCACATACGGTGCGCCCACAGGGAACGACTTCATATGCTCCATCTGAGTGCCGGATAAACTCCTGTCATCGGTCATGCGTTTGACCATTTTGTCGTGCAAGGCTTGCGGATTAGTTTCAAGTCCAGCCGCTTTCATCTGCGCAGCGCGCTCAGGAGTTAACGCTGCCTGCAGGTTTTCAGTCGACGGCGCCAATCGATTTGCTTGCTCAGTCTTTATTTGATGTTCGGCAAAGCGAGCGATTTCGTGATGCTCGCGTCTGGTTGAAAGCACTTCGTCCTTTGTCGTGAACAGCTCCTTCGGATGACCGTCTTTACCCTGCTGCTTCTCTATCCTGTGCGCTTCCTTGTTTATATCTGAGATCGAGACGTCAGCCAACAATCCCTGACTCTTGAGACGCTCAAGTGCCTGACTCGGTCCTTCCCCTTTTTGATAGTGATTGGCAGAGTGAATAGATTCGTAGGCAGAAGTCCAAATCTTCTGATCTGACTCGCTCTTACCGGCAGTCTGTTTTGCCAACCACTCAGGTTGAGTCGTCACTTGCTCGCACGCGTTATTTGCCATTGCCAATTGTTCCTCTAGGTAATTCGTACATTAGAGGTAGAACATTTCCGAATTGCTACCATTTGTGGCGGTAATTACGAAGATTGCCAGCAGCAGAGCTTTCTAACAAATTGTCGGCACGATCATTATGATCATGCCGACAGTTGAATTGAGTTGCTATTCGATACTTACGGAGTCTGTGTTTGTTCTGAGGCAGCCTTGGTTGGACGCAAGTCGGCAACTGCTCCAGCTTCATCTTTCTGAGGAGCGTTGAAATCAGCTTGCTGAATTCTTGTGCTCGACATATCAGGGGCTGGTGTCGCAGACGGTGCTGGAGCTGAAGTTGGAGTGGGAGCGGCTGCGGCCGGATAGAGACGGTTGGTTCCAAATGTGATTGCAGCTTGTGGCTGAACCGGTTGAACGCCATCATCTTTCAAACCTGAAGCGTCAGCCAACTTAATAGCTTCGTTTCTTGCTGTGAGAGCTTCTCTGTCTGCTTTAGCGGCGCGGAATTCTGCTTCAGCAGCTCTCAACATCGCTCGCGATGCAGATACTTGTGCTCGGGCCTGTTCCAATTTTAGTTTTGCTTGTTCTACTCGCTGTGACGCTGGATCAAGGTCGACAGCAGGAGCAGTAGTTTCTGTTTTGACTGCAGGTGCTGCAATTGGTGATAGCGGTTCAGCAGCACTGCAACTGGTGGCAGAAAGCAAAACATATCCAGGTGTGAGTAAGCCAATAGCCAGGCTTAGGTTAAGGAGGGTGTGTAACTTCATGAAATTGCCTCTACTCGGTAAGATTGAAAACATCGCATTTGCGCTGATACTGACGGCATTATAATCAGATTTTCTCGCCAATGATAAACATGAAAACCCTTACAGAATCAGGATATGCAGCCGATCCCGCATGGTTATACAAAGCAATCGAAACATACACGAAATGCATATAGCGAGTTGCCAGGCGTGTTTACGTAACAGGACAAATCCATTTCGATATACGCTTGCCTTGTCGTGCAATCGAGAAGTTTCGAGCTATTTGATTGACATCGCAATATCGCCGTGACACTTAAAGCCGACATTAGACAATTCGTACAACAAAGTATTTCTCTCTCGAAGTAGCGAAGTTCAGCGAGAAAAAATTGAAGCGCACTGTCTTGAAGATCAAGGCAATCGGGATGAGCGCTCTCCCCTTCCGTCTTATAGGAATCTCACAGAAAGCGTCCGACTTTGCCGTCCCCATACCGAGCGTGTAACGTACAGCAACATGTCCAACCGCTAATGACAATCAGCCTTGTCTCCGATAATCCTTACCAGTTCAGCCATTGCAGGACTCTAAAGGTTCAGTTAAAGGTTCAGATTTTGTATTGAGTCCCGTCCCTACTTGTCTTATATTGGTAGTTTCGCCAAACAAGCGTTAAACTTGGCGTTAGCTGTAGAGTGTTGGGATTCAAACCTTACGCAGAACAGATTACACAAGAACCTGGCGGCTGTTTGTTGCGACTGATTTAGGATTCTTTCCTAACAGAAGTACTCACAGAAGCCCTAACCACCCATCACAGATGGAATCTTGGCTGCCAGGCTTCGCACACACAACAAGGACATGACCGATCCGATGCCAAAAACTATAGAGGTCAAAGGAGAAACCACCTCAGTGACACCAAATGAGCAGAAATCCGAATTCGAACGTCTCCTGGAGGAAACGTTAGGTTTCAAATTCGAACAAGGCGACATCGTCACAGGACTTGTCGTACGCATCGAGCGTGACGGCATCTTGGTTGACGTTGGCGGTAAGTCTGAAGGTTTCGTGCCGATCAAAGAAGTCTCCAACATTCCAATAGATTCAGTTGAAGACGTGATCAAAGTCAATGAGAAGGCTGAGTTTTACATCCTTAGAGAAGAAAATGAGAATGGTCAGCTCACACTCTCTCTCAAGCGCGTTGCACAAGCCCGGGGCTGGGTGCTTCTCGAACAGCAGAAGAAAAACGACGACACGATTCGCGCCAAAATTTCCGCAGTGGTCAAAGGCGGCGTAGTTGTAGATGTTTATGGATTGCGCGGTTTCGTACCAGCCAGCCAATTGCGCGTCAAGGGAACGACTCCGGAAGAATTAATCGGAATGGAAATCCCGATGAAGATTTTGGAAACAGACACCAAGCGCAACAAGCTGATCTTGAGCCAGCGTTTGGCTGTTCAAGAAGAAAAAGCGGCTCAGCGCGAAAAGATTTTGAACACGCTGGAAGCAGGACAGGTCGTCTCAGGCGAAGTTGTGAGAATCGCAGACTTCGGTGCATTTATCGACCTCGGCGGCTTGGACGGCTTGTTGCCAATTTCAGAGATCTCGTGGGAACGTGTTTCACACCCATCAGATGTATTGAAAGTTGGTCAAGTAATCACCACCAAGGTGTTGAAAGTAGACCGAGACAAAGGTCACATCAGCTTGTCCCTCAAGCAGATGCAGCCTGACCCATGGAAAGAAATCGAAGACAAATTCCAAGACGGACAAGTCGTTAATGGCACCGTCAGAAAGATTCAGAGCTTCGGTGCTTTCGTTCAAATCTATCCAGGTGTTGATGCCTTGTTGCCAACCGTCGAAATGTCGGAACAGCCAAACATCAAGCCTGAAGAAGTTGTTCAAGTTGGCCAGAGCATCAAAGCGATCATCAAGAAATTCTCTCCTAAGGAGCACAAGATCAGCTTGAGCCTTAGAGGAATGGATGTTAGCGACTTGATCGGCGGGTAATTCGCTGGTTCGGTTTGGTTGACTTATGAATTTGAAAGCGCTCCGCTGAGGGGCGCTTTTTTTTGGCACTGCTAGTAGTGCTAGCACTTGCTGTTACACTGACGCTCGTCTTAGCGCTTCCAACTGTGGAATCGCTACACTTCGGTAACTTTCGGATTCTTCCAAACGATTTTGCGCACTTTGCCCTTCTTGCATTGTGACGCGCTGTCCGCCGTTTAAGCCTTTAGAATGATGCAGGCACTTTTCTGCCCATAATCGCTTGAATCAACATCTGAACATACGTTGGATCCCACTGTTGTCCAGCGCCCTTAACGAGCTCATTCTGAGCCGCTCCTGGTGTCATGCCGGGACCATAGCGTTTGTCGCTCGTCATCGAGTGATAGCTGTTTGCCACGTGAATGATCCGTGCTGCAACGGGAATTTCTTCACCCTTCAATCCTTGCGGATAGCCATTTCCGTTGAACTCTTCGTGGTGCGAGCGCACGATCGGTGCGAGACGTTGAAGGTCTGGGAATGACTCGAGTAACTCGGCTCCGTCAAGTGGGTGCTTCATCACTGTAATCAAGTCAGGATCAGAGAGTTGCTCATCTGGCTTCTGAAGAATCGGGGCAGCGGATCCCAGTTTTCCAACATCATGCACTAAAGATGCTTGTCGAACTAGTTCCACGTCGCTTGCGCTCAAACCAGCTTCCTGAGCTATTGCGCAGGCAAATTCCGCGACTTGTCTGGCGTGTCCACCTATATACTTGTCTTTCTGCTCGATCTGCGAAACCCACCCGTCAATGCGACCTAACATGCGCATGTCTAAACCAGGAGTGGCGAAGATGTAATCGCTGGTGGCATTGGTCGTGGACTTCATCATCTCTTCAAGCTTGGCGGCAGCTGCAGCTTCATCTACAGGTGGTGCGTTAGCCGGTCCAGAGACAAATTCCGGAGTCAGCGGTGGTGCCTCTGCGACGGCAGCGAATTTCGATTTATCTTTATGGAAAGATGCCATCAACGCGCTGCCGGCGGCAGGAGCAGCTGCGACAGCTCTAGCTTTGCCAATGAAACCACCGAGTCCCTTAATCGGAGTTGATGGCGCGGCAATAGAATCAAGATCGCCCCAGGGGCTGCCACCCGGAGCCTCAGCCTGAGCGGCTGGAGCCATGACTGGCACGACTTGTGGAGTGGGCACAGGTAGTGGCGCATCTGGTGGCAGAGGAGGAGGATCTACAACTGGTTGCTGCTGAATTCGAGCCGCTTCTTCCATTTGATGTCGAGCCTGAGCGGCCGTCGCTGGATTTTCCGGCGCTAACGATTGTCCATGCGGAGGTTGGATTGCATCTAGATTGCCCCATGTGGCATCTGGGTCCATTGTCGTGTCCACTCCAGGACGTCCAGGAATAGGATAACCAGCCGCTGCTGCGGCAGCTTGTTGCTCAGGTGTGGCATTATCCAGATCACCAAAATCTAGATCCGCATATGGATCGTCGGCAGAACCTCGCCCTTGAGCAGCCGGTGCGCCTGTTTGCGGTGCTGCCGCTGTTGGCGTCACTGGTGGTGCGCCTTGATTGCCTAAAATGCTGCCCAGTGATTTGCTACCAGGCTCGGGTGAGGCTTGTGCACGCGACTGGACAGACGAAATCGTTGGCCCACCGGCGGCCGGAGTCGGTGTCGGCGGCGGAACCAGACCCTGCAGAGTCGTAGCCATAGTCACATTTGGTGGTGGCAAAGCGTGAGCTGGAGGAGGTGGTTGAGCCGGCGGGGGTGTCGGCGCTGTCACCACTGTTGGTTTAGGCGGAGCCGGCGGCGCGGAAGTGGCTCGAGCGCTCGGGATAGCCTGTTGTCCAAGCGCGCCTTTCAACGCCTTGCGCACAGAATCGTAAGAAGTCTTTCCATCTTGAGCAGGTTGTTCGGGCACAGCTACGATACGTTGGTGGAGCTGCATGATTGGCTCACGAGCACGTTTTTCAGCTGGCAACTTAGCCAGCGCGTCCGCAACCTTGTCAGCGACTTTCTGCACCATGTCGACTTCGTTGCGTGTCCAGGCTCGCCTGTAATCACACTGCTGCAAAATCACACAACCGTGTGTGGCTGTGGAACTTTTCAAGGCAATACCCAAAAGCGACTTGACGCCTATGAATTGCAGTTCTTCCTGAACCGGAGAGACGTATGAATTTTGCTGCCCCTCATAAACTCTCAGCGGCGCATTCGACAAAAGTGTCTGAGCAATCACCGGCGAATCGGTAGTCGGCCAACGGTATTCCTGGCAGCTCTGTACTTTTTCTTGTTGCCAGAACTCATAACACTTCCAACCGGCAGCACTATCGTCGGTGCATACGAATAAGCAACGACTGGCCTGCAAAACTTTTCCTAAAATATTGACGACCATGAACAACGCGTCGCCGATGCCCAGCGAGTAGGCCATGACGTTTCCGATTTCCACCAAAAACGTATCGCGGAAAGTATCTCGTTGCACGATGTCGTTGATCTGGGCGTGACGAACGATGTCGCCAAGCTCACCGAGAATCACCCGCATCTGATTGACTTCTTCCTGCCTGACTTCGCTGCGGCGCGACATGCTCAGCGAGCCGAAGGTCCGTCCATGCAAAACCAGAGGCATAGTGACGCCTGCGATGCCGCGCATATCTTCGCCGGGCATGGCGCGAAATTCACATATAGAGGTGACGTTCGGGTCGAGCGGATTGCTCAGCATGATCTGACAACAGTCTGCCTGAAACATGTCGCCCATTTCTTTGACAGTGGTCTCCAAGATCTTTTTTAGATCTCGCACACCTGAAAGTCTTTGTACAAATTCGCTGCGATGGTCAGAGCTCATGTGGAGCGGTTCCGTCCTCTAGGGCGGTATGTCGCCGATTACCAATTGCCCCGCGCTGGGACGCCACCCCTAGTATCCCAAATTTCTCCGCAAATAACCTAAATAGACCTCGAGAAAGATCAATCTAACTGTTGGCAAGGCGCGCACGAGCCAGTCCGACGACTTCTACGACATTTTTCGCCAGGGGCACTTCCTGGAGATTGTCGAGAGAAAACCAGCGAGCCTCGAAGACATCGTCTGTGTGGTCTGTGGACGGCAAAGCGCCGGGCTGCTTGGGTCGTCCGAAAAATACAAAATCGATATGGTAGTAGTCAACTCCCTTTTCGACTGCCTTAACGCTGTGAATGCAAAGTGGTGTCGGCAGAAGAAACGCCTCAGAGTCTCCGGTAAATGGCAAACTCAGGCTGACGACATCGATTGCCACGCCGGTTTCTTCCATAGTCTCGCGCTCGGCGCACTGGTGAGGCATCTCGTCATCTTCAATGTGTCCACCGGGCGGCAACCAGGCGCCAATTCGGCGATGATGAACCAACAAAATGTGATTCTGCGAGATGATCACCGCGCTTGCTGTGAAGTGACGGGGAATATTGAGAATGGCAGGAAGTGGATGTGGCGAGTAGAGTTCAGGTTTTAACATGGAGTCACGCGCGATCCGAGGGGGGGGTCTAGACAGCAGGCTGTGGACTTTTCTAGGCAATATACTTTAGCAAGAGTGCCTGGCTTTGCCCTCAAACTAATGCAAATTTTGTCCAAACTGGATTCGTTGAACCGTCCGCTAAACTAGGAGCCGGAGATCTATAGTTGTTCGAAGCACCTCCTTCTAATCCTCAAACTGTCGGCGATATTATCGGTCGCGCCTTTAGGCTCTTCAGGCAGAACGTGCCTCTACTTCTTCGCGAGCAGATTACGCCGTGCATTGTCATGGCTGTAGGTCACGTAATCATTCAGTTTGCTGCCACTTACGGTTTGAAGAACCCAAAAGACATTGGCTTGTTGCTACTGGGATTGGCGGGTTTTGGTGGGGGGATGCTGATCTCTGTCGTCGGTTTCTGGTTCTTAACGGTCAGACAGTTTGCCTTTGTGCGCCTGGCAAACGGACTGTCGGACGATTACCGGCAAGCTCTGAGTTTTGCTTTCGGAAAGAAGTGGACGATCATCGGCTTATTCCTTTTGTCGTATTTTTTCTGCGTCGGCATGGTTGTCTTTTGGGGTGCCGAAATCATCCTCTCCGCTGTTTTAGGCGCTAAACTTCTGCCCCTTGCGATCGTGGGAGTTATTTTCGGCTTCGTAGGATTGCTGGTTTCGATCGGCTTGCTGAGCGTTTATTATCTTCTGATGACGTCGGCGCTGGCGTGCGAAGAACAGCGCTGGACAACGCTGTTAGGAAAAGTGTTTCAACTACTTGTACATGATCTTTGGCGTGCTTGTGGGTTTGCCATTTTACTTTCGATCATCATTTCTATCTTCTCCTGGACACTCTCACTACCTGTAGTGGCATTAGCGATCTTCGAACTTTTCAGAAGCGGCTTCCCCGGAAACCATATGGATCCCTCGGCAGCCATGCCGTTCTATTGTCTGGTGCTTAGTCAATTTTGGCAGGCCGTGATTAATATGTTCCTGGTGCCAATCAGTTTTATGGCAGCGGGATTGTTCTATCGCGATTTGAAAGTGCGACAAGAAGGACTGGACGTCGAGCATAACCTCAATCAGCTCACCGCGGCCGGTGCCTAGCTGATGAATCCACGAGACATCGCGCCTGAGATTGCTGCAGTGGCCGGCAAGTACAACTATAAAAAGCCGCCCGATCTTCTGGTGCAGATGCAGGAGTGGGTAGACAAAGCCTGGCGCTTTGTTACAGACTTACTTTCGTCATTAAGAATCCAAATGCCGGGCATGGCAGACACTAATGTTGTCGGCAACATCATGCAAGTTTTGGTTCTGCTTGTCGGTGCGATATGTTTGTTCGTGATCGTTTTCTTCGCGCTTAAACGAATGGGGCAACTGAACGCGCAAGCTCAATTGGCCAAGAAAGGTCAATCTGCCGCCTATCGCTTGCTGGATGCAGAAGGCTGGAAGAGAGAAGCTCTTGATCTGGCCGAGAAAAAAGATTGGAGAGAAGCATGCCGCGCCCTTTACATGTCCTCGCTAAGAACGATGCATGAGGATGCAGTTGTCGAATTTGCTCCAACGCGAACGAACTACGAGTACTGGTATGCCCTGGAGCCACGCAGCGAGATGCTGGCACGCGCATTCAAATCTCTAGCCAATCAAGTTGAATTAATCTGGTTCGGCAACAAACAAGCTGGTTCTGAAGATTACAAAGAGATCGGCGAGCATCTGAAAAAAGTCGAAGAGGAGTGTCAATTCATCAAAGAGAGCACCGCTCGTCAAATTGCGAGTGCCAAATGAATTCGATAGAAACACCTCCGCCAGCAGAAAAAGCCGATCGACGCCAAATATGCTGGCAGCTTTCCGTATTGATTCTAGTCAGTGCGATTGCTGTATATGTCGGTAGTGCATTCGACGAGCAGATCCAAAACTATCTGCCCGAACAGCGCGTTCTTTCCTCCATCTTCAACAAAAAACCGAGCGGATTGAGCGGCTTGTCGGAAGTTTTGAAGAAAGTCGGATTGACTGCGCACCCCTGGCTGATGCCTTATCGCAACCTGCGAAACGCGCATGGAATGCTGGTCATCATCGCGCCATCGACCTCACCTGCCGAATTTGAAGCCGAGCAGATTCTTAAGTGGGTGCACGCAGGAAACGATCTTATCTACCTGGATCATTTTTCGTTCAAAATGACGCGTCGCCTGCTTGAAAAGATCAACTTAGAGATTGCTGATGGCAAAGACCTGCATGACGAAGCAGTCCCAGTAGATGCGACCAAAGAGCTGTTCGCCCATGTGCCCACGCTGACGCTGACAAGCGACACGAACATCACTGGTGGCAAACCAGTCGTATCAGTCAATGACAAAGCAATTTTCAGCGAACTGAAATACGGTAAAGGAAGAATCTTGGTCGGCACTGCACCAACTCTTTGTGCCAATCGAAGACTCTCAGAGCGCAACAACTGGGCCAACTTTCAGTTCCTAGTAAACTGGATGAGCACCGCTAGTGGTGAGATCATGTTTGACGAACGTTGCCACGGATTCAGCGAAAGTGGGAACGTTTTTGTGGTCCTGGGCAGAAGCCCATGGGGAGCTGTTTTCCTTCAAGCGATGCTAATTCTAGGGGTTGGCATTTACAGCTCATCGAAAAGATTTGGAGCAACAACAGTAGTCCTTGACGCAAGAAAGATTTCCAATCTGGAATTCATCAACGGTCTGTCAAATGCCTATCGCAGGGCGAAAGCTCATGGTGCCATTTATGAAATAACTGGACATGCGCTTCGCAACCGATTGTGCAAATTGCTTTCCATCTCACCACACGAGCAAACAAGCCAAATTATCGAAGCGTGGAAGTCGTTCTCTGAAGCCAATCCTACTCAAGTGACGAGCATCAAGGAGATTGTGCCAAACTTTTTGACGGAATTCGACTGCGCCAGCGAACAAAAAAATCTATCAGATCTTCAATTCAAATCCATGATCCGAAGCTGCGACAAAATTAGCGAGCAGCTCAACGACCAATTCGTCAAAAACACATCTCTCAAAAGGCTAGGCGGCTGATATGAGTCAAAAAATTTCTGCGGTTTTCCAACGGCTTCGCAAGAGTCTTTCTGAGGTCATCGTAGGGCAAGAGATTGTCATCGATCAATTGTTGATTGCGTTGCTGGCCGAAGGACATGTACTTCTCGAAGGAGTACCCGGTACCGCAAAAACGCTATTAGTCAAGACTCTGGCCAGCCTTGTAGCAACCGAGTTTGGACGTGTGCAGTTGACTCCGGATATGTTGCCGTCGGATATTCTAGGTACCAGCATTTACGACCTGACAACGAAGACCTTCACGATGAAACGAGGTCCGATTTTCACAAGCTTGCTATTGGCAGATGAAATCAATCGCACGCCGCCCAAGACTCAATCCGCATTGCTTGAGGCAATGGAAGAAAGACAGGTCACCCTGGACGGGCGAACCGAAAAACTGCCTGATTTGTTCATGGTAGTTGCCACTCAAAATCCAGTCGAGTTCGAAGGCACCTACCCGTTGCCTGAAGCGCAGCTGGATCGATTTATGCTCAAAGTTTTAATTGGATATCCAGGTGTCGAAGCCGAACGACTGATGCTGACAAAGTGGCAGGGAGGCGCGTACAAGAAGCATGCGGTGCAACTTGACCCTGTCACCACCGCCGACGAAATTCTCGAATGTCGCTCGGCTCTGGAATCGCTCAAGGTCGATGACACCATACTCGGTTACCTGGTCGATCTGGTTCAAAAATCGCGCCACCTTTCAGACTTGCAACTGGGTGCCAGCCCTCGTTCTGCTCTCAGTTGGCTGGCCGCAGCAAAGGCTCACGCCGCCATTGAAGGAAAGGACTTTGTCACTCCAGACAATATAAAGTTTGTGGCAGAACCGGTGTTGCGCCACAGACTAATTCTTTCACCAGAGTCAGAACTTGACGGTGTCACGCTTTCGCAAGTAATTGGCAACTTGCTAAAACAAATCCCTGTTCCGCGTTAGCGAAGTAACAACTTGATCGCCAGCAAACTGACATATATTTTGCTCACGCTGGCCGCCGGTATTTTCTGCGCGGCCAACTGGATGCCGTCGCTCAAAACGGCTGCTTATGCAGTCGATGTCGTCGTTCTGGTTTTGCTAATCGTTGACTACCAATTGACGCTGGATAAAAAATTCATTTCAGCGACGAGAACGATTGTAGAAAGACTCTCGATCGGTAGAGAAAACACCGTCGAGCTGCGCATTCTCAATGAAGGCGCCATGCCGCTCAAATGCAGAGTGCGTGACGATTTCCCAACGTCCATCCAGTCAGACGTGCGCGAATTCGACTTTCAACTACCTGCCAACGGATTCAGCTCGCTCAAGTACAGCCTGCTACCGAAGCGCCGTGGTTCTTACAACTTAGGACTGATCAACATTCGTTACTTGAGTTATTTGAAACTCTTTTGGCATGAAGTAAAAGCGCCAGCCCAGCAGACTATCAAAGTTTACAGCGACTTAAAAACACTGCACGATTTGTCAATCAAGTTAAGTCACTCTTCCGAACTCGGTGAGTTGCACCAGAGAAGACGTGGACAGGGCACAGATTTTTCTAGCTTGAAAGAATACACAGTTGGTGACGACTCCAAGGCGATCGACTGGAAAGCCACTGCCCGACGTGACCGACCAGTAGTAAGGACTTACGAGGCAGAGCAAGAACAACGTTTGCTGATCTTGATCGACGCCGGTCGAATGATGGCTTCGGATCTTGAAGGACTGACACGCTTCGATCACGCCTTAAATTCTGCTCTTTGTTTGGCGCTGACAGGATTGTCACACAACGATCAAGTCGGATTCGGAATATTTGCCGACAAGCCGCTCATGTATCTTCCACCAAGACGCGGAAAGTCTCATCTGAAGAGCATTCTAGAAGCTTCATTCGATATCGAACCCCGTCTCGTCGAACCAGATTACGCTGGCATGCTCTCATATTTTGCCACCGCACAGAAAGGCCGGTCATTAATAGTGGTGCTCAGTGACCTGACCGATCCAACTGGATCGCAAGCGCTTTTGACAGGCTTAGCAAGTCTTGGAAAAAGGCATTTACCGTTTTGCGTTACGTTGAAAGACAGACAAGTCAGCGAAATAGCAAACAGTAGTGTCAGTAAGCCAGAGTCCGGCTCCGGCACCTCCGATATCGATATGGAAAAAGCTTATCAACGAGCGGTGGCAATCGATTTGCTAGCACAACGAGAGTTGGCACTGACTGTTTTGCAAAGACGCGGTTGCTTAGTGTTGGATTGCCCGCCACAAGAATTGAGTAACAAACTGGTCGACAGCTACATCGAAATAAAAACGCGAGCACGTTTGTAGCAGGCACAGAAAGTGCACGAAAAAAATGTGCAAAGACAGCGCGTGCGGATGCTATGCCAGACCATGCGGATGTTATGCCAGACCATTGTCGCAGGCGAATTTCACCAGCGCTGTTCGGCTCTTCAGTTTCAATTTTTTGCGAATACGAGATGCATGCAATTCTACCGTCGACTCTGTCAAGAACAGTCTTTGCGCAATTTCGCGGTTTGCCAATCCCGATGCAATCAATTTTAGAACTTCCAACTCACGCAGTGAAAGTGGTGGCGCATTTTCAATTGGTCGTTTTTCTTCCGACGCTTCAATTTTGCTGCGGCTTACCAGCTCAAGAGTATTAGTCAATTGCTGCGTCAAATTACCAAGCAAGTTCATGTTGAACAGTTGGTCCTTCAATTGAAGATATTGCTGACTGTGCGACAACGCAACTGCGGTTTGATTGGCAGCAATCTCTAACATATCCAATTCATGCGGCGTCCACTGTCTAGACGGTGCGCTTTCCAAAATAATAATCACACCAAAACTGATGCCGTGCGAAACGATTGGAGCGCCGGCCATACTCTTAATTCCGTTATCCGCAAAATACTCGTACTCATCGGCAGTCAGTTCATGCGACTTTTCGAGCGCTCCAATATCTGGCACCGATGCCACTTTATGTCGAAAATAAGAAACTGCAACCGTCGGGAATTGCCCTGTTCGACCCAATCCGAGAGGTGAGATGTCCGGCTCAGCGTATTCGTGAGTCACCAGGGGTGATGCTGGACCATCCGTGCGCACGATCAAACAACGGCTAGCACCGAGAGCACGACCGAAGCCGTCCACGACTGTTTGCAACAAGGTATCGCGATCGAGTGTAGCGTGAAGCTTACAAATAATTTGGCGCACCCATCTTTCCCAGCTCAGTTGGCGGGATAAGCTGTTGGCCAGTTCTTCCGTTGAACGCTTAGAAGTCTCGGCCTCAGCCGCATTTGCTGACTGCTTGGTGCCTGGTGGTACAAACATCAGCAAAGCATCGGCAGTTTCGCCAGCTTTCGACAATGATGAAATACAGACATCAACATGACTGGCCGATCCATCAGACTGACTGACTAAGACCTCGCCCAGAGTAACACTTGGTCTAACTTGAGATAATCCACGAACCGCATCAAGAACTCGCTGCCCATCTGGTATCACGTCGAGAATCGACTGGTTGGCAAAGTCCTTCATGGACGCTGAAAGCATCTGTTGAAATGCGTCGTTGAATTTTCTGACGCGCCCGCTGGTGTCTAAAACCAATGCAGGAAAACTTGTCTGCTTGAAGATTCGCCCTTCTGCCTCACGCTGAGCGATCGCCTTAGCGCGGCAAAGCGCTGTAGCCAACTCCGCTGAGATTGCCTCGCCCAACTCGAGGATGTCTTCCGAAAAAGTATGGGGCTCGCCGCAATAGTGCATGGACAAACAACCGAGAATTTTGTCTGCATCTATGAGCGGAAACACAATCAAAGACTTGCTGCTCGTGTCATTCCCCAACCGAGTCAACTCGTGGTCTGCCCCTGGAGCGCCTGGCGCTACGTCATTGAGCGGCACAGGTTTTCCCTGCTGAAACAAACGAAAGACTTCGGAATTTGCTTTCAGCTTATAGTGCTTGTCGATCGTTGAACTCTGACCCGCTTTGCAATATTCAGCGGCAACACACAACTGCGAACTATCCGCCGAGCTCTCTTGTCTATCGACCAAGAGGATGGCGCACCGGTCTAGCGCCAGCTCAGCGCCGATGATTTCCACCGCCGAAGTCAGCATCGAACGTTCATCTGCGCAAATCTTGAGCGAACGACCGACGCGATTGAATAACTTGAGCATGTTCTTTGACTCAAGATATACGGCTGAACTTTTCTCGGATTGTGCAGACATGGGTAGCTACTACGCCTTAAAACTGCTCAGTAGATCTTAAAAACCACGATAGAACAAATCACCTTGGAGCGGAAGACAATATAGTCTCTCCTTATAGTGGTTTCCAGATACGCCGACGTCTGCTAGCACCATATGCCGCAATGATTTTGGGTTGGCGAACCTTCTACGATATATCAGCTTTAAATTGTAACGAACAGCTTAACAATTGAGCCATCCCTCCTTGATCGACCGTCTTAAAGCTCAGTCATTTATCCAAAACAGGCGGTCGCATAAATTGTTGCGAACCGTTGAGTACTTGATTTTGAGCAAACAACGGGCAAGGAGCGGTTAATGAAGACGAATCTGAACGAAAAATCAAAATTAATCTGCCTTTCAAGTTGTCAAAAGCATGACATCCTGGCAAATTGCCCACCCGTGCCTATTTTTTGCCAGTACCATTTGGCAGCCTTTTGTTATAGAATTAATATATCTTCACGAACTGGGGGCCCACTGCGATGACGGGAAATTTCCCCGTACGAAATTTAAGAAGGCAATTCGGCAAACGCCTTGTAGAAGCGGCTTTGAAGTCGCCTACTCTGATTGCGGATATTGAACGTATCCGTCAAGAAGGAGTGCGCATCAGGCTTGTCGACGGACCATGCCGAGCTTATTACGACCGCAAGAAGCGAACCATCTACATCGGACGCTGGTGTCCACGTAACTACAAGCTAATCAGCATCGCCCATGAGTTCGTGCACGCGATTATCAAGCCAACCATAGATCCGATCCCAGGAAAAACGGGGCGGCAAGAGTTCATCGATCGCTGCATCGAAGAAGAAACTGAAGCTATCGTTCACGAAATCAATATTGTCAAAGAGCTTATGCAAGCTGGGGTTAACGTAGATCCCAAAGAATTGGAATGGCTGAATCGTTATAAGAGCGGCGGTCGTAGAGCGATTCGACGCGCCCTACAGAAGACGATTACGTCAACCACCGGCGAAGACTATCCAGAGTATTACGGAAGCTGGTACGACGAAATCGTGCCAACCTCACAAAGGCTCCCTTAACCGCGAACGGTCTAGTAGGCGCCGAAAGCTAGCTCATTGGACTCGCTGCTGTCCAGAGTGAAAGGCTCTGCCGTCAGTGCGGCTGCATGCGGCACCATGTTGCGGATCTGTTCGGCGACTTGCCGTGCCTGCGCCATATGAGAGTGCATGTGCAAAGTCTCGAAATCCAGATGAATTTTGGTTCCGTCGACAGCAGTCACAGTTCCATAACGAATCAGGCTGGCAGCTTGATTGAGAATTTCGTTTGGATTTTTGATGATCGCCCGACTGTGGCTGTGCGGCAGCAGATGTCCATTGGCATCGTAGGCACGGTCGACCCAAGCTTCTCCAGCGACTCTAATTCCAGCCCGCTCTCCAGCTGCGATCAGGCTGCTGCCGGCTGGACCAATCAAGACTAGCCATCTGTCATATTCAGAAACGGCCTTCGCAACAACGGCAGCAGTTCTAGGATCACTTGCCATTTGACGATACAAGAATCCGTGCGGACGCACTTGTGTAATCTCAAAACCAAGGGTACGAGCCAATCCCGAGAGAGCGCCGAGTTGGAAAAGAATAGTGGCCCGCAATTCAGCTGTGGATAGGTGGATCTCGCGGCGTCCGAAGCCTTGCAAATCGGGATAACCGATATGCGCTCCGAGAGACAATCCGTAATAGCGAACTTCTTCAAGTGCAGCTTCCATGATCAGCGGATCGCCGGCATGTGCTCCACAAGCGATGTTTGCAGAAGTGACGTAAGGAAGAACATCTGACTCGCCTTCTATTTTGTAAGGTCCGAAGCCCTCACCCAAATTCGTGTTGATGTCGAGAGACTGGCTTAAATGACGTGCCGGAGCCTGATTCGAAGTCGATGAGGAACCTTGAGGTGCGGAGTCTCTGCCGCCGCGTGTGCGTTGTTGTCTTGGTCGACGCATAATTCACCTGATTAGAATTTTTAGCCGCTTGAAAGCGGTATAAGTCGGAAAGTATGAATTTTAGCAGGGTTTTGGACACAGGCAGTCGGGATCGTAACGCTCTGATCTATCAAAATGGCTGCATTCTAGGTTTTTCCCCGTTTACTCTTGCCAATTTTTCCTTAGAATGGAGTAACACAAACCGGATTTTCAGGCGGCATAGTGCAAATACTTCCTAAGCTGCGAACAGCGCTTACTCTCCTTGGTCTTACAGCTTCAATCGGCTTAACTGGCTCCTTAGCGGCGTCCGCTAATTCAACAGATGCGCCGGGGCTTCGTTCGATAGCTTTCGAGCACTACCTGAGCGGAGATACAGAAGCCGCACTCGACTACTACCAGAAGGCAATTGACACAGCCAGCCGAGAATATGGCGCCGAGTCCAGCTACATCGGACAGCTTTATTATGAGATGGGAACGCTCGCTCTGGACGCCAAAAAATTTGTGCGTTCGGAAGCGTACTTGCAGAAGGCGGTGCAGCACAATCCAAATTCGATCATGGCGAGAGTGAAGTTCGCCGAGCTACTTCAACTGCGCGGCAAGAATGACGAAGCGCTGCAACAAATTCATACAGCCCTGTCCAAACACAGTAGCTCGCCCGAAGCGCGAGAAGCGCTTGTGATCTGGCTGCAAGCGAACCACAAAACAGCTCGCGCGATCCACGAGTCTTACAACATCAGCGTTGCGGCGGCAGGAAATACAGTGGCACCGCCAGTACAGACAATGGTTGCTAAGACTGACACACCAAAATCTTCAGACACGGCCTTAATTGCAGCCGCCACACCAGCGCCGACTCAAGCTACGCCAGCAGCAAAAGTTCCGCTAAAAATCTTCCCCTGGATGATGGGAGAGAAGAAACAAGAACCGAAGAAAGTGGAACCGGAGAAGAAACCGCCGGAGAAGAAGGAAGAAAAGAAACCCGTAGAGACGAAGAAGCCGGAGAAGAAGGCAAAGAAAGAGCCTAAACCACAAAAACCAGCTAAAGATAAGCACAACAAACAGTCAAAGCAGCAAGCAGAACAAGTGGCTGAAGAACTGCACGCCTTGAGAACTACTGCTAAGGCGCTTCCGAAGAAGAAAGAAGCTAAGAGCAACGACGGTTCCGATCCAGCCGAAACAGCTGCACCAATGATGCAGCCAGCACCAACCATGGTGTTCAATGTGCCAGCAATAAAGAGCAGCAAGCGCTCAAATCAGATGGTACCGCCACCACCACCGATGGTGCCCGTATTCGGCAATCCGATGGGAATGTTCCAACCACCACCACCAATATTCCGCCAGCCAGCGGCTCCAAAAACAGCAAAGAAGCCAAAATCTGTAGCACCAGCTGTTGCGAAAGAACCAGCTCCAGAGCCAAAAGCAGCTGCAGCTAGTGCCGGTGGCGAGGAGGATCCAAACTTCTTGCTAGATTGGGCAGGCGCAAACGCCAAGAAGAAAGGAAAGTAGTTCCCCTCGTTCTCTTGGCTGTAATAGCGTTTTAGTCCGAAATCGGATTCAGCTGGTTACGGAGTTGAGACTACGGGAGCTACAAGTTGGGTTCCGTTGCCTGCCGCGAATTTGTTGCCGGGTTTCAGATCTGTAAGCTTCAGGCGCTGATCGGGCGTTAGAACCGCGCGAATACCCAGGAAGTCGTTGATTTGCATGTCCTCGACTTTGTCTTGCAACTGGCGAACTTCTTTTCGCTTTGCTCGCACTTGATCATCGCCGGCATTTGCTTCGAACATCATGTCACGAAGCTCCATACGTTTTGCGTTTAGTTGTTTGCGCAATTCACGGGTTTTAGGTGCTACCTGGCCGCGCATGCCTTGGATCTTTTGCTTTTGCTCAGGTGACAAATTTAGTGAGCTAAGGTCCAGAGCTCTTTTGCCAAACATGTTTGCGCCGCCACCAGCACCGCCGCCGCCGAAGCCGTTTTTGAAGCGACCGCCCCCGCCGACTGGTGCTCCCATTATAGCTGCAGCACCAGCGGAGCCATTAGCTTGTTGACCCGAATCAGCGCCGAATCGTTCGTTCATCCGTCTACGCATTCTGCGACGGATGGGACCATCTTCGGACTGCGTTGAAGCACCAGCTCCTGCAGTGGTTGCATCGTTTTGGAATCTGTTTTTCGGACGAAAGTTCAGATCTGGTGGTGGCAAACTTGCATCGCCTTGTGCGACCAAAATTTGTTGCTGAAGATGGATCTTGCCGGAAATCGGCTCTGCGACAGCAGCGAGCTTCAGGGTGAATGTCGAGGCGACGAAAACTCCTAACGCCACTTGTTTAATAAGCGTTGCTCTATCAAAGCTTGATCGCATACAGTCCATCCTCGTCGGTTGTGATCCCTAGTTCTTCTGTGACTCCGCGTTGCTCTGTATCGTAGACAGCAATTAGATTGCTGTCTGCGCCAAGTACTCCAGCTCCAGTATTTCGGTTAGCGATTAGTTGAGGATCGCTAGCATCTACATGCGAACCGGATGTAGTGCCGACCACGATGGTGCGACCTTCGTCGCCGCTGCTCGCCACTTCAAAGTGTGGATTGAACTTAGAATTCTTCTTCGCATTATGATCCGTCGAAGGTTTGTCGTGCTGACCGGGCAGCACACCGTCTTTCTTAGACGCCGTGCCAGTTGGTTCGTCAGTCTTTTCGTGATTACCAGCAGTGACTTGCACAGGCGCAGTCGGCTCTTGGTGCGCTGGAGTAGAGGTAGTCTCTAGACCTTGAGCGATTTCCAAATCATGGGATTTGATAACGCTCTGCTCATGCTTAGGCATGGTTTGCTTGATCTTCGAGTTAGCGGTTAGCGAGTCATTGACTGGACTAGTCACCACTCTGAAATTGCCGGCGACAAGAAGAACCGCTGCTGCCGCGGCTATACCGACAGCACCCCAGATTACTGGTCGCTGAATTCGGCTGATTCCCTTTGGTTGATTGGCAATAAGTTGTTCAATATTTGCCGCCACATCAGTTTTAGGATTGAGTAGGGGCAATGATTTCAATGAGTTTGCAACCGCACTAATTTCGAGCAAACGATTTTGGCATTGCGCGCATCCACTCAAATGCCGCTCAGCATCAGCACGTTCCGCCTCAGTCACTTCGCCGTCGTGATAGGCGCTGAGCAG
>JBBQFO010000042.1:0-28688 GCA_038322035.1 Candidatus Obscuribacterales bacterium | reverse complement strand
AGATCGTATGCCGGATCAAATATAACGACTTCAGCTTGTCGCTGATATTCGTTGATCGTTTGAGTGAGCTTGAGAGCTAGTTGCTTAGCCAGCTCTTTTGAGAAGAATAAAAAGATCAGGTTGCGAGCTACTGCGCCGACTGCGAGTTCTGAAAAGGTTGAAATTTCTGCTTCGATTCCCTCGTCAATCCCACTAATCAGTCCCTTCTTCATTACGTCAAGAACCAGCCTCTGAGCCGGATATCTGCCCTTGGTTCTCAGCCTCACGGAGCGCTGGTAGAGGGCAAATAATCTGTGCAGGCTTTCTATCGGCAACTTTTGCGCCACTTTTTTTCGTTCTCGGGGACCGATCTCAACTAACTGCAAAGCCAGGGATTCGGATTGTTTCAAGAGATCATCGGCTGATTCGACCAGGTCGACGATCTGGAGATCCAGTGCCTGGTTTGCTGTCAGTAGATCGCCGCTGAGGATAAATTCAATGGCGTTAGCGGCACCAATTAGCCTCGGCAAACGCTGCGTGCCGCCAAGCCCCGGAATCAATCCATGACCAACTTCGGGGAGCCCTAGCACCGTTATTGGTGCGTTGGTGGCAATCCTTCGATCGCAGCAAAGAGCCAGTTCCAATCCACCGCCGACGCACGAACCGTTGATAGCGGCTACTGTTGGTTTGCTTATTTCCGCCAGGTCCGAGAAGATTTTGTTTCCGCGTCTCGATAGGCGTTCACCATCTTCTACCGTTTTGTACTTCAATATTTCGTGCAGATCTGCGCCCGCTACAAATGTGTCGCCCTTCCCGGAGATCAGTACGACTGCTTTGATCTCTGGATCGGCCTCGATGTCAGCGATAGCTTCGCTAAGTTCGTCGAAGACCTGACTGGTCAGAAAATTCTGTTTGCCAGGCGAGTCTAGGAGTAGAAACGCGACGCCAGATTTTTTCTTTCGGATAATCAGGTGTCGCCAATCCGTACCGCTCTTGACTGTAGAAGCGGCACCCTTTTGTTCTGAATATCCGCTTGTCATTCGATTTTCTTGAGTTTTTGTTCGATTGCTTTAGGTCCGCCCATGCCCTTTAAAAGAAGTGCACCACCGGCAGCAAACGGCAACAACATGAGCATCAAGCCGAGAAAAGTGAGTTGTGGGAATTGCATAGTGATGCTACTCAGCACGGAGAAAATTACCACCGCGCAACTTGCTGCTGTGATCAGCCAAGCAAATTTGCTTTTGGAATCGTAAATAAGCCAGCCGATTCCAACCATCAAAGGGATGAAGAGTAGTCCAAAACCGCCACCGACTAGACCAAACATGCCCATCATGCCCGTGCCGACTCTGACATGGTTGAAGAACATGAAAAGACCGGTGAGGATCAAAGCGATGCCACCGAAATACTGGAGGTCATTCTGAACTGATGGCGTCGGTAGCTCTTTTTTCTTATTGAGCGACATCAAATCAGATGATGTTGTCGGATTCGGTGTGGTCAGATGCTGTTGCGGTTGTGTCGTTGATTCCTTCAAAACAGCCGATTCCAGCTCTTGCAACTTGCGCTGAATCTCGTCATCCTTTTTGCTCATAAAACCTCGACGGTGCAGACTCGCCGGTAACTAGCATATCACTTAGATACTACTTGGTAAGTTTCCTGACCAACAGTCTCCTTGAAACGCTGAGCGATTGGCATTCTCCAGCCAAAACCGAATGCTCTTGTGGTTACTTTTAGACCCGGCGCAGCCTGATGGCGCTTGTATTCGCTTCGGTCGGTTTTGTTTATAACATCCATAATTACTTCAGCTTTGTAGCCCAAACGGACAATTTCGTCAGGCTTTCGTTTCTGTTCGACGTAAGCCTGAAGAATGCCGTCCAGCACCACATACGGAGGCAGCGAGTCCTGATCTGTTTGATTGGGACGCAGTTCTGCAGACGGCGGTTTCTCAATGGTCGAACGAGGGATGATTTCCTTGCCCGCTTCTTCATTGATGTATTTGGCCAGGTCGTAGACCAGCGTTTTCAGCAGGTCTGAGATTACCGCGATGCCGCCGCACATGTCACCATATAGGGTGCAGTACCCTACTGCGAGTTCGGATTTGTTTCCTGTCGTAAGCACGAGATAGTTGAATTTATTTGAAATCGCCATGAGAATTCCGCCGCGAATGCGCGCCTGAATGTTTTCTTCGGCGACATCACGATTGGTGCCTTCGAAAATCGGTGCCAACATATCGTTGTAGGCGTTCATGCCTCCCTCGATTGGAATGACGTGGTATTCCATGCCGAGATTTTTTGCCAGAGCTTGGGCGTCATCCAGCGAACCCTGCGAAGAATATGGCGATGGCATAGCCACTCCGACGACGTTTTCCGAGCCCAACGCCTTGACCGCAATTGCCGCAGTGACTGCCGAATCAATTCCTCCAGACAAGCCGATAATTGTCTTGCTGAAGCCACATTTTCGAACATAGTCTTTGGTGCCCAGAACAACTGCCTTGTAACTGTTGACGGTGCGGTCGTCAGAAGAAGTTCTGATAATGCCGTTGCTGACTTGCAAGGCTGGGTGTTCGGTGGCGTCGATATCTACATAAATCAAGTCTTCGTTGAATTCGTTTCCGCGGGCGATCAGCTCCCCCTCGGCGTTGACAACGATGGAACGCCCGTCGAAAATCAACTCATCGTTGCCACCCACTTGATTGACATAGATTACAGGCACTCCGTGTTTGCGTGCCTGATTGCGCACCAGATCATGACGGATGTGTTCTTTACCGATTGAAAATGGAGAAGCCGAGATGTTCACCAGGAGCCGCGGATGCTGCTCGACTAACCGTTCAATTGGATCGATTAAGTAGCGGGGCTTTGTGTTTATCTGCTTGGCATTCCATATGTCCTCACAAATGGACAATCCAACACTGATACCGTCTATGGTGATGGGCACATACTCATGAGCTGGCTCAAAATAACGGTCTTCATCAAATACGTCATATGAGGGAAGCAGCGTCTTATATTGCCGAGATTTGATTTCGCCACCATCTATGAAGGCACAAGCATTGAACAGCGGCCGACCATCCCCGGGATTGGTATCGACGAAACCGACCAGCACAGCTATACCCGTGATGCTTTCTCGCAGTCTGTCCAGTCCTTTCAGGTTGGCTGCGATGAAACTATCTTTGAGCAGAAGGTCCATCGGCGGGTATCCGCAGATCGCGAGCTCAGGAAATATGATTAGTCTGGCGCCGCCCTGCTTGGCGTTAATTGCGAAGGCAATCATCTTATCGACGTTCCCATCGATGTCTCCGATTGTCGTATTGATCTGGCCGAGCGCAATTTTCATGCAAGATACCTATGCGGTTTCGTATATGTCTGAGATACCGAACGTCTTGTAATTATCGCACTTCACAGGAGATCCACGAGAGTTTAATCTTCGCATTTTTCTCCAGTCCGGTAGCTGAAACGTTCATATGTTGGCATTCTCGCTACACCGCATGCGAGCTAATGATCGGCAGGATATACCTCAAATGAGGTATCAATCTAATTAGGCATGGGTATAATGTCAGTAATTCGGGTTTCCTTACTAGAAGTTAGGTGCAGATGAGGTTCTACAAGAGAATTGTCGGTTTAGCAGTGGCGTTGACTGCTAGTTTGGCACCATATTTGATGTGCCAGGCCGCGACAGCTCCGGAAGGTCTTGCCGATGGGCCAGGCATCTGGATGAATATGTGGAACTACCCAGCTGGCGACTACGACGTCTTCTGCCAGGGTCTTCACTCGAAAGGTGTCCGTAATCTGTTTATTCAGACTTCCCGAAGCAACACTCCGGCCGTCGCCAATCCAGATAAATTGGGACCGCTAATCGATGCCTGTCATAAATACAAAATTCACGTCATCGCCTGGTCGTTTGCCGAATTGGCCAATCCGACTGTTGATGCCGATAAGCTAATCGAAGCGGCCCACTTTAGCAGTCCAACCGGACAACATATCGATGCTGTCGCTGCTGACTTGGAGAAGAATATGGCAGCGCCTAAAGTCGAGCAATACAGCAAGCGCTTACGTCAGGCTCTCGGTGCCAACTACTCATTAATTGCCGTCGTTTACAGCCCGCTTAACTTGGCACCGCAAGTTGCGCAGATTCCCTGGAAGATGCTCGATCACTACTACGATGTCATCGCTCCGATGAATTATTGGAATTCCAAATATAAGAAACTCGACGCCTACGACTACACCAAAGCGACGATTCAACGAGTCCGTCAGTTGGTGGGGCGCCCAGACGTAGAGATTCACATCATAGGCGATGCGATGGGCACCAACTCATCCACAATCACGCCGTTCTTCAAAGCCTGTCAGGAAGGACAAGTCACTTCTGCCAGTCTCTATCCGAACTTTAAGATGACAACAGAGCAGATGGAGTGTATCAGTCATTACTCCGAGTATTTCCCAGTCAATTCGCGTTTCCGTCTTGCTGCACTGCGCGAGATGATCAGAAACGGAACGCTGGAATCGCCAACTAATTTAGACCCATCGACGGCGATGTCACGCGGCGACTTCTACAAACTTCTGGTTCGCCACATGTATGTCGGCAAGCCCGAGGGTGAAGCTGGCATGACTGTCGAAACTGCTGCCAATTTCCTTGATCACAACGGTGTCCTTCGAGCCGCAAACGCTTCTCCTGAAGCCTTGTCCGGAATAATGCCGTCGAACGAAGCTTTGCGTGTGGTCGCTTCTATGGTTGATTTCAAGGCAAGCGGTCGCAAGCCCCAGTCAGCTCTAGCTCATCAGCCGCGTAAGCCAAGTGGGCACTGGTTCTCACAACCAGCGTTCGCGGAAGGTAACTCAACACCTAACGTTAAGCCGCTCAACTACCTGGATGCTGCCCAAATCGTTTTGCAAGCTAGTTCAGGTTTGAGATAGACGGAATATACCCGTCATTTTTCAACCTACTTAAATGATGTTTGACCGGCAACACGCCGGGTACAAAATTGGTAGGAATTCAGAGGAACGGCTTTCCCAGGCGTCACTCGGGTTGACGTAGTTCTTGGTAGTAGATATATTGTGGCGAATCTTTTGTCCGAGGATAGTCTATGCAGCCAAGCTGCTCGACTTATATATGCAGCCCACATTATGCCGCCGATAATTAGCCGCTTCTGGAATTGCATGAATTAGAGTTGGTCCAGATCGACGAACAAATAAGAGTTTCGAGCGTTTGAAGTATTTGGATTTTTACTAGCTTTAGCAGCGTGCGGAACCAGTGACCGCGCGCATCTCACACTTGCGGTGATTTCACACTAACCGCGGAGGTTTTGCTCATGATGAATGTTCAAGTAACCGGACGCAATATCGATCTAACTCCAGCATTGAAAGAGTATTTGTTGGACAAGCTGCAACGCTCGCAGAAACATTTTGACCACGCGCTGAACGCAGCTGCGGTTCTTAGTGTCGCAAAGAACCCGTCGGTGGCTGACAGTCAGACTGCTGAAGTGACAATTAAATTGAATGGAGCTGTGATTCGGGGCGAGGAATCGACCGAAAATATGTACGCGTCGATCGACCTGGTTGCAGACAAAATCGAGCGTCAACTGCGCAAGTACAAAACGCGTTATTACAGCAAGGCTGGAAAGGCAACCGAAAGACATCCTGAAATGATTGACGAGGACGCTGATGTTGTAGAAGACGATGAGTTCGAAGTTGTCAGAGAGACGAAGGAAGTCGCGCTCGACGAAATTAGACCGAAAATTGTTCGCTCCAAGCGCTTCCCACTCAAGCCGATGATGGCAGACGAAGCTTGTAAGCATATGGATTTGTTAGGGCATGACTTCTTCATGTTCATCAACTCGGAATCCAACCAGGTGAATACCGTGTATCACCGACGGGATGGCAATTACGGCTTAATCGAACCAGAAGTCTAAGACGAATTCTCTACAAATTTAAGGCATTCAGGGTAAATACTGTCCTGTTCATCTAGTCGATCAATTAAAATCGATAATTGGACGAGTATTTGTGTGCGATGAGTGATTTGAGGTTTGTAAGGTGGCATTCGGCTTTTCAAGACGTTCTGTTTTTGTCCATTCTTTGCTGGCGTTATCCCTGACTCTGCAATCTTCTGGATTCTTTCCAGCCAATATGGCTTGGGCGGATGCAAACCAGGTGATTAGCTTGAACAATGAGGGTGTCAAAGCGCTGAATGCCAGTAACTATCAACTGGCGATTCAGAAATTCGAAGCAGCTTTGAAACAGGATCCGAATTACAAGCTGGCCCGAGACAACTTGGCAATCGCGCACAATAACTATGGATTGCAACTGCGTACTAACCCGCCCGAAGCGCTCAAGCAATTCCATCAGGCTTTGTACTTGAATCAAAGTAATGCCACCACGATGCAAAACGTGGAAGGCATTATTCGCATGATGGGAAAAAATCCTCAGTCATTTGCCGATCGTGTTGCGCTCGGTGATCAAGCCCGTCTAGCTGCTGATTTCGTTGGCGCCATCATTGAATATAGTGCGGCGTTGAAAATTAAGGACGATGCGAAAATCCACATCAAACTTGGAGATGTCTATCGCGTTCGCGATGAAACGGATAAGGCGATCGCTGAGTATCAAGCCGCCGCTAGAGTCGGCGACAGTGCTGATATCGAAGTCAAGTTGGGACAAGCGTATCAAGCGAAGAAAGACATTGCCAGTGCAATTACAGCATACGGAAAAGCAATCGGATTTAAATCTGATGACGCCGATGTGCAAGACGCGCTCGTTGCCGGTTGGGAAGAAGCGCTGAAGGAAAATCCGTTGGCGCCAGAAAACCACATCGGGCTTGGACAAGCGTTCCAGTATCGTGGTGACTTCGGTCAAGCCGAGCAGGAGTATCAACAGGCGATCCGCTTTAGCCCTGGCAAGACGAATGCTCTAGCGAGCAGGTTGTTGGCTAGTTTGGCAGGGGCGAAAGTGCAAGCGAATTTGTCGAAGCACGTCAACAACGGTGTTGACTTGCAGGCGAAGGGACAATTCGACGCTGCGATTGCGGAATATAAATTAGCTATTCAAGCCGATCCCCGCAACAAAGATGTGGATGACATTTGGGTGAACATCGGCAGCGCCTATCAGGCGAAGAAGGACTACTCGAGCGCGATTGATGCTTATCAAAAAGCCTTGTCTGTGGATCCGAGCAACGAACAGGCGAAGGTCGGCGTGCAGGCTGCGACCAACTCGCAGAAGGATACTATTGTCGGCGAGAAATATGCATCTGGTGGTGCCAAATTCAAAACTGGCGATTACGATGGTGCGATTGCAGACTTCTTAGCTGTATTGAAAGTCAATGCGAATGACCCTGATACTTTGTTCTCTCTCGGTGCGTCGTATCAAGCGAAGAAAGATTTCGACAACGCCATTAAGTGCTATCAACAAGCAATTGCAGCCAATCCAAAGAGCCAGCAATTCAAAGATGCTCTTGAGCAAGCATATATAAAGAAGGCGGAACCGATAATCGCGGCCGCTGTCGCCAAGCACCAAGCGAAGGACTACGTTGGTGCGATCGCTGGTTACACTCAGGCACTACAGATAACACCAAACAATGCCAGCCTCTGGTACAACATTGCTTCAGCTGAATACGCGAAGCAAGAATACGGCCGTGCGAAAGAAGCTTATCAAAAGGCTCTCCAGCTTGATCCGAAAGGACAGGTTGCAGACTGGTACTTGATCGGTTTAATTGATGAAAACTTCAACCGTGTTCCTGAAGCGATCGGAGACTACGCGAAATATCTGGCAGCAGCACCGACTGGAAATTATGCCGCTGCCGCAAAGGAACGTCGTGATTCTCTGAATAAAGGTGAGAAGGCTGAGAAGATCAAGTCTGAGACTGAACTTGCAAGTGAGAAGTCTGCAGACGATTCGTATCAGCAAGCAGTTAAGTTGCAGACTGCAAAGCAATACGATCAAGCGATGGCTCTGTATCAGAAGGCATTGCAAATTTCTCCGAATAATCCTGACTATGTATTTGCTCTCGGTACTTTGTATCAAGCGATGGGCAAATTCAGCGACGCTGCTGAATGGTACAAGAAAGCAATTCCGCTCGCTCCTGGTAATAAAGATTTGCCGAACTACTTAGCTAATGTGATCAAGCTGCAGGCGGATCCACTGTTCGATCAAGGTTCTGCCAAACAGACTTCTGGCGACAATGCCGGTGCGATCGAATTGTACAAACAAGGATTGGTCATGGCACCGCAGAGTCCGCGCGTTTGGACTAACCTCGGTATCGCGTATCAACAGACTGACCAATTTCAGCTCGCTCGTGATGCTTATCAGAAAGCATATGAGATGGATGCGAAAAACGAAATTGGTGATTTGTATTTGATGGGTCAACTTGATGAAAACGCGAACCAAGGAGCTAAAGCTTTAGGTGAGTATCAGAACTATCTGAGACAAGCACCGACTGGTCAATATGCTGCGACTGCGAAGGATCGTATGAAAGCCTTGACTGCAAACTCCGGGAACGTAGTTCACTTGCAGACGCAAGGACAACAAGCGCAGGCGAAAGCCTCAAACGATGCCTATGATGCCGCTGTGAAATTGCAAACTTCTGGTGATCTCGATGGCGCACTTGCTAAGTATGATTCTGCCATCACCGCGAACCCGACCGAATCTGCATTCTGGTATGCACGGGGAACCGCATACCAGGCGAAGAAAGACTACGACAACGCCGTCAAGAATTATCAAAAGGCGATCGAACTTTCACCAGGCAACAAAGACTACATCTCGGTCATGAAGGCTGCGAAAGCAGAACAGTCAGGTCCGGTAGTTAACGAGGCGATCCAGAAGCAAACGGCTGGCGACTATGCAGGCGCAATCGAGCTTTATAAGAAGGCGATCACAGCTGCTCCTGATGATGCCACGTTGTATACGAACGTAGCCAGTGCGTACCAACAAGCCGAGGACTTTGCCAACGCTAAGATTTCGTTCCAGAAAGCGTTGTCAGTCGATCCGAAAGGGCAAGTGGATAACAATTACTTTGTGGGCATCCTCGATGAGAATGCGGGCAACGCTCCTGGTGCTATTGGTGATTACGAAAGATACCTCAAAGCCGCACCAACGGGTACTTACGCAAAAGATGCGCAGGGTCGTTTAAGCACGCTGCGAGCGAATCCGTCTAAGACCCAGAAAATTACGACAAAAGCAGGTGCGGCAGCAGCGGCTGCTGATGCGGCGAAATCCGGTGAAGCTCAAGCTGCATACGATGCAGCTGTAAAAGCGCAAACTGCGAATAACTTGGACGAAGCACTGATCCAATATAAGAAGGCATTGGCGATATCACCGAATGAGGCTACATATTATTACGGTGAAGGAACCGCATATCAAGCCAAGAACGATATGGATAACGCGATCAAAGACTACCAAAAAGCTTCGAGTCTAAATCCGCGGGAGAGCACTTACAAGCAGACGTTGATCGCAGCTCAATCTGCAGTCAACGCAGCCAAAGCAGCACCATTAGTTGAGGCTGCAATTAAAAAGCAAACGGCTGCAAAACCGGATCTGCCAGGTGCAATTGCTGACTACGAAGCGGCGTTGCGATTGAATGACGATGCCTATACTAATATGAACTTGGGCACCGCATATCAAGGCGCAAACAATCTGCCTAAAGCTCTAGAGAAATACAGAAGAGCTATTCAGTTAGATCCGAAAGGCTCAGCCGATGCGATGTATTATGCGGGCACCGTTCTCGAAGGGATGAAGCAAGGACCAGCCGCCTTGAAGGAATATCAAAACTACGTTAGAACGGCTCCAACTGGGCAGTTCGTTAATGATGCAAAAGGACGAATCAAAGCTCTGGGTGGAAAATAAAACAAAGTGGTTTTGGGAACAATTTGATTTTTGACGCGGTCTAAAGAACCATAAGAAAGAATCGAAAACATACTAAATAAATTGAAAGCCGGCGCTAACTGTGAGAGCGCCGGTTTTTCTTTGGATGTAGTTTGCAGTCTTAGCCTGCTTCACCGGTTCTAGGGTTTTCCCTGTATTGTTTGATTTCTGTTTCATGCACAATACGGCTGTTGGGAATTCAGCTTTAGTACCATTCGTGAGCAACCAGACCGCAGAACCATTCTGCGGTCCCTCCTTTTGAATGCGCGAAAAGTTTGTGAGTGAGGAAATTTTGAATGAAAGTAAATCGGTTATTTCTCGGTGCAGCAGCTGCTCTCATGTTCTCCTCAGCTCCGTCATTTGCGGGCAATCCGAATATCGATTCGCACTTTTACCATGGTCGTAAGGAAGTGCAGTTGTTAGACGAGAGTGCTCTGTTTAGTGATCATCGTCATCAAGGCAATATGCCGCAAACTGTAATTATTGAAATGCCTCAGCAGAATCAACCTGCTCAGCCACCATTGATGATTCGACCAGGTGTAAACCCGCCGGGAATAACCGTCATGCATAGTGGACTTCCTGACGCAGGTTTTCAGAGTGCGATCACACCAGGCAATCAAGCAAGAATGGCGAACAACCTTCCTAGCGGAATGTCGACCAACATGCTTGCTGGAAAGATGATCAGCAAAGCGCTTGCGCCAGTAGCTGCAAAAGCTAGTTCGTCAAACGCGGCACCAAAGGCGACACTATTGCAAAGTGCGCCAAAAACTTTGGTCTACACAAATCAACCACTAGCTTTAGGCATGAGCAGTTCGAGTGTAAAGACTTCGGTGGTAGGCACTCTGCATCGAGGCGCATTGCTGGCAGATCAGACGCACCGCTAGTAGTGGCAATTGAAATCAAGAGGGGGCGTCTCTTCGAGGCGCTCCAATTTGTGAATTCTCATTTCCGTGGCGTGAATTCTTTCATCTGTCGCTCGAATTCATGATTGTGTCGCCCATTTGCCGAATGAAAGCCACGATTTCGTGGCACATGATTATCAGTAATCGGTATGCATAGTGGCTGAAGCCGAAGTAACCCTGAATTATAAGAGTCTGCCAGTGAAGGCGTCCTGCGCTGCCTTGACCGCCAGCCTGCCTATCGCATTGATTTTTGCGGTTTGGTCTTGGGTCGTCATTATTATGTCGATTGCAAACGGTTCCATCCAGGCTGCGCCCACGCTGGTTTTGGTTTTCGCTCAAGTTCTCGCCCTGGGAGCCCTTGGTATAGGCGCTTTCCTGCTTTCTGACCGGACCATTTTTATCAACCGCCAGGGTATATCGTTGCCGGTCTGGCTCTCTCCTGCGCTCTCGATTCGGTCACATCACGCCTGGACGAAGATTCGCAATATCACCTATCGACAGAATGTCCTCACCCTTTACTTTAGTGATGGACTACCTGCTCGTATCAAACTGTCCAGTTTAACTGGACCCGAAGCGCAACAGCTGCTGGTGGCGCTAGATGTATGGTCAGGAGGAGTAGCTAAATTTCCCGAGCTGGAAGGTGCAAAGTCCGAGATGCACTTGTTGGGCTCAGACGATGATAGGCACGGCTATACAGAGATGTGGGAAGACGAGCTGACCCGCAGATTTGGGGCAACCAATTTCATTCCCCTCGAACCCCAAACCGAAGTGGCTGGCGGTCGATTTATCGTGGAGCGGCAGCTGGCATTCGGCGGATTCTCAGCCATTTACTTAGTCCACGACCCTGGCAGAAAGCAGTTCGTTCTCAAAGAAGCGGTCGTTCCAGAAGATGCAGAAACTGCAATGCATACTGAAGCAATTCGACTGTTCGACCGCGAAGCCAGCTTGTTGGCTAGGCTCAATCATCCTCAGATAGCTCAAGTGTTTGACAATTTTGTCGACAACGGTCGCCACTATCTGGTTCTGGAATACATTCAGGGTCAAGATCTTCGCAAATACGTTCGCCAACATGGTGCGCCTCCAGAGGCGAAAGCAATTTCGTGGGGACGGCAGATCGCTGAAATTATTTCCTACTTGCACAACCAGTCAACACCTATCGTGCATAGAGATATCTCGCCGGACAACTTGATTGTTGACGAAAACGGTTTGATTCACTTGATTGACTTCGGTGCTTCAAATCTATTCCTTGGCACCGCTACTGGTACCATGATAGGCAAGCAGGCGTACATGTCTGCAGAACAATTGCGGGGCAAGGCGACAATAAAAAGTGACTTATATGGATTGGGTTGCACGCTGAACTACCTGCTCACTGCGAAGGATCCAGAGGCGCTGACAGTGTCGAAGCCATCTTCGATTCTTGCCAGTGTCAATCCGCAACTTGACGAAATCATCGCCCAATGCACGGCTCTGGAAGCGAATCAAAGGCCTGCGTCCGCAGATGCAGTGGCACAGGTTCTGCGAAGTTTAGAGAGGGTTGCGGCATGACCACATTCAGTCTCAGTTGCATGCAGATTCCCAGCAAAGATCGATTTGTTTCGATACCAGAAGAATTTGCCCTTGCTTATTGTCCAAATGCTGAATTCGAGCGGATCTGGCGACCTGTAGTAAATAGGGCACCATATCTGATATGCGGATTCATTTTTATGGTTGGCATACTTGGGTATTTCAATCTCCTGGATCCGCTTATTCTCTTTCTTGGACGTCTGTTGCTAGCTCCATTGAAGCCTTTGTTGCAAGCGGCACCAAATACCGCCATTGCCGGTACGATTGATCTGATTGGGAAACTGTCTTTCTGGGTTTATGGCGCCATTGGTTTGTATACTGCGCACCTTGCCATATCGCGCGCTGAGAAGCCCAGTCACATAGGGCTGACTAAATCTGGATTAGTGTTCACCCAGCTTCAGAAGCCCGCCCACGGATATCACTGGATCACTCAATCGATTCCCTGGAACCAGATCAAAGAAATTTCGATTGTTCGACCTAATGGTACTAAGTCAACCTCAGATTATCGAATAAAGATTGATGGGCATGGCATTGGGATGAACGCCAGTATCAGATACGGTGATATCTTGGTGCCCGCTCAACGAGAAGTTTTGCTGCATGCTCTCAAGCTTGGTGTAGCAGAGACGGCCTATGGCAAGACAACTGCCGACGAGATGTTTTCAGTGTTCAAAGCCGCCAAATCAACTGAAGGCTTTACTGAGTTGTGGCTGAATGAGCTAGCAGCGCCTTCCAAGCGAGAGAAGCTCACTCCTTTGACACCAGGCATGGTGCTGCAATCTGGTGAATACACGATCACTCGCAAGCTGGGTACGGGCGGGCAGGGCATCGTCTATCTGGCCACCCGCACCAACAGGGTGCGCGGCACGGTCGAGACTGTTGCACTGAAAGAATTCGTCATGCCGGTCTTCCCAGATGCTCGAGTGCGCAAATCAGTGGCGGAGAAGTTCCAGGCAGAAGCGCAAATGCTGAGCCGTATCAATCACCCGCAAATTGTCAAATTGTATGATGTATTCGTCGAAGATCATCGCGCTTATCTCGTTATGGAACGAATCACCGGTAAGACTTTAAAGCGATTAGTCGATGAAGGCGGTAGACTCGGTGAGAGCGATGTTATCACTTTCGCTAAGCAGATGTGTGAGATCCTGCAATACTTGCATACGCAAGATCCGCCTGTCGTTCATCGAGACTTCACTCCCGATAATTTGATGTTGTCTGATCAAAACAAGATCTGCTTGATCGACTTTTCGGTGGCGCAACAGATCGAGATCAACATCACCGGATCTGTTGTCGGAAAGCATTTGTACATGGCACCGGAACAGTTCAGAGGCAAGTCGACTGTGTCCAGCGATATCTATTCCTTCGGCGCTTCGTTATTATTCTTGTTAACGAGCCAGGAACCAGAGGCAATTGCCATATCTCACCCTCGCCAATCGCTGCCCTCGGTCTCTGTGCAACTCGATGAGCTTGTCGCCGGATGCACTGCCATTGATGAAAGCAATAGACTGACGCTCGGCCAAGTAATTGAGCGATTAGCTAATTTGAATCTGTTGGAGAGTCGAGAACAGCGCTAGTTTTCAACGGCCGGGTGTGTCGCGCCGATACTCAAAACCATGTTCGATTTAAGCTCGATTGATTTGGATCCTCGGGGTTGTATAACACTCTGAGATGCTGCCCTTTCCAGTATTGTTTTTGCAAGGACGCCGCTGCATCCTGATCTCGGAAATGGGAACCGATCAACTCTTCTTTTATATAGGATAAATGATTGAGAACATAAATATATTTCACCTTGACTCTAAATGTTGTACCTGTTCCGCCGCGACCGCGGCTGGTAAATTGACAAACATTAGTCTCAACAACTTTGCCATTCAAGCTAGTCCAGTTTTGCTTATTGAAGTACTTAATCACGCCCCAGATGGTTACGACAACAATTGAAATCACAAGGAGCTTCTTGCAAATATCGACGATCATGGAAACCTCGGTTCTTTCAGGTGTAGAATCAACTCCAGTGCCTTTCCACTTCAGAGAGTCAATTGGAAAATCTGCTGGGAATATGGTTTTTTCGTTATACTTACTTTGATTGAATGATGCACCGCTGGTGATGCAATCTGTAAAATCCGCGCCTCAAATATCGCATTCGTTTAAAAGAGGACTCAGTCAGATCCGTTTTTTTGAAAATTACTTTTTTGAAATTGCCGCTGTAGCTCCACATAGAATATCCTCGTGGCGAACAACCTTAAACGTTAATCGGCGGTTTCATGTGGGATGTGTGCTTTTTCGACTGGTCCTTCGTGCGGTGCAATTGCAACTTGGTCTAGTTCGATGTCTGTAGCTAGTTTCAGGTGGTGCGCAGATTCCTCCGTCAAAGCACCGTCATGAGCCAGACGAACGTAGAATTCTTTGCGGTTTTCCAACAGATGAATCTTTGCCTGTCTGTCACGAAGATCATCTAGGGAATCGTCTGACAGTTGAAGACTTTCGCAGTTGCTTGTTGAGTGTGAAATGTTTGCATCCAGTTCTGATTTCCAATTAGCATAGGCTCCGTCGGAGACCTTTCCAGATTCTTTGAGATGTTCCAGCTCTTTCAGTTCGCCTTTAAGCGCCATAATTATCGCTTTGTACTCTTGGTATTTTTTCAATTTCTCGTCTTTTGGTGCCATTCCCAAGAATCTGACGAGCGGTTCCATGGTCAACCCCGGCACCAACAACGTGAACAAAACAACTCCAAACGTCATGTTGATAATTGATTCTCGATCTGGAAAGGACAACGGAAGACTGAGAGCCAGTGCCATTACCAGCGCGCCTCGCAAACCACCCCAGAACATCAGGTGGCGCCATTTGTCTGGAATTGGAAGGCGGTCAGTCGAAACGAATGGACAGATTCCGTACACAACTAACAGTCGAGCCACAACTACTGCTAAGACGCCCAGCCCTATCAAGTCTGCGTACTTGACGAGCAGTGGCCACTGCACCTGCAAACCTATCAGGAGGAAAAGAAGTGAATTAACAAGGAAGGCCGCGTATTCCCAAAAGGAGTTGACAGCAAGTCTAGTGGTCACTGACATACCCGTGCGGCTTCCGTAATTGCCGACGACAATACCTGCAGCCACAACTGCGATGATTGGAGATACATGCAACTGTTCGGCAGCAAGATAGGAACCATATGCGGTGACCATTGTTAAGGTGATTTCCAGTAGATGATCGTCAAACGCACTTGTGATTCGCGAAGCTGCATAGCCGACCAGGGCTCCAAGCAGAGCGCCTCCAAAGACGACCAGCGCAAAGCTGCCGGCGGTGGCAGCCAGTGAGAATTTGGATCCAGTTAAGACGAGTGCCAAAACCATTTTGAAAAGAACCACGGCTGTTCCGTCGTTGAAAATACTTTCGCCTTCCAGGATCATTGTTAGGCGTTTGTCTATTCCCATTTGACGAAATAATGCAATGACAGAAACTGGATCTGTGGCGGAGACCATCGCCCCAAACAGAAGTGCAGTTTGTATTCCCATGCCGCCTGCGAAGTGCAATATGGCAGCGACTCCGAACATGCAAATCACGACGCCGGCAGTCGCTAAAACACTGATAGAAAACCAGTCACGTCGCAACGCCTTGATGTCTAGATTCCAAGACGCTTCGAACAACAGCGCCGGCAGAAATATCAACAGCACTAACTCTGGAGTCATTGAGACAGGAGGCAGCACTTTCGATAAACCGATAATTAGGCCAGCGATCACTAGAGCCACAGCGTATGGAACTCGAACCCACTTGATCACTACCGCTGTGGCTGATGCCACTAGCAAAAGAGCTAGTAGTGTATCAACGTGTATTGCTGCGTCTTGTGGATTCATCAGTCTCTCGTGACATGCCTACGTCATTATAGACTAATCGAATACCTCTGTAGCCCGCAACTGGCGAGAAGTTACCGGTTTCCGTAATCTGAAAGCTTATCGGCTCCACTGCAAAGGGTTACGAAAGATTCGATTCTATTAAAGTAATGCCTTCGTGATCTCTGCACTATGCGACTACCAAGGGATATGCAAGTGTGCCGAAGAGCATATTGCCTCCGGAAGGTCTTGCTTGCGATACTAAAAGTGGTGCAGTAATCTATGTAAATCACTGTATTTGACTCGCATTTACGCTTTTGCTGTCAATTGTTGCGCTGTTTTGATTTCTAATTTGTATCGAAGGTCTTGTGGCTAATCTGGTTCTTAGTTCTGGAAGAGAAATTCCTGAGACGGAGTTTGAGTTTAGCTTTGCTCGCAGTGGCGGACCAGGCGGCCAAAACGTGAACAAAGTGAACAGCAAAGCAATTTTGCACTGGGATGTCACAAACAGCCCCAGCCTTACTGTGCCGATGAAGAATAGATTTTTGACCAAGTACGCGTCTCGTCTCACCCTTGAAGGTGTGTTGGTTATGAGTAGCCAACAACACCGAGATCAGATTACAAACGTCGAGGAGTGCCTGGAGAAATTAACGGAGATGCTTGAGTCTGTTATAAATCCTCCAGTGGCGCGAAAGGCGACTAAGGTTTCGAAGGCAGCTAAGGTTCGACGCACCGAAGCAAAACGAGAAGTCGGAAAAAAGAAACAACAACGTCGTTCTGTTGACTCGGACTATTAGGTTCCTATGATTACGAAATCGCAAAAAACTGTTTTGATAACTGGCTGTTCGTCAGGGTTTGGGCGTCTGATGACGGAGCGCTTTTTGCAATCTGGTAAATGGAAGGTTTTAGCAACCACTCGTCATGCGGAACAATTGAGTGACATTGACAGTGACAATCTTACAATAATTCCGTCCAATGTCGCCGCTACGTCTGAACGGCAGTTCATTGTTGAGCATGTTACCGAGCAGTGCGAAAATGGCTTAGACTGCCTGATTAACAACGCTGGCTATGGACTTTCCGGACCGCTGGAAACACTGAGCGAAGATCAAATTCGACAACAGTTCGAGGTCAATTTTTTTGCACCACTTTTGCTGACACGCGATTTGCTTCCATCATTACGAAATGCTCGCGGCAAGGTGATCAATATTTCTTCCGTGCTTGGATTTGTGGGCATGCCGCTTCAAAGTCTTTATGTGGCTAGCAAATTCGCATTGGAGGGGCTGAGCGAGAGCCTTGCGTATGAGTTAGGTGTTCACGGCATCCAAGTTTGTTTAGTTGAACCTGGTGGTTTTCGCACACAGTTTGCAAAAAATATCGAGTGGGCCAAGGAGAGTGCTGATAAACGTTGTTCGGCTGTTTACGAAAAACAGATGCAAGGTTATCGTGCATTTTTGACAAAGAAGTTGGAACGTCCGGGAAGCAACCCGAAAAAAGTGGCTGATGCTGTTTTCGATTTGGCTAATAAGAATTCGATGCCGCTTAGATTGCGTGTTGGTTCAGATACACAGGCTTTGTACTACATGCGACGTTCTCTTCCTCAAAAGGTGAGTGATCTTATTCTTCTAAATGTGAGTAAGAAATTGATGGGGGCTAGATAGCGTCAGCTGATTTTCCAGGCGGGCAGGATGTGCGCGCAACATTTCGAGGTTTAGTGAATGAGCGACATTCATGTTCGAAACAATTTAGATGCACCACATGCTGGTAAGGACTCGCCTCTTTATCGCCTGATTGCTAGCAAGACGGGAACTACGTCGCTGCCGAACCAGGATTTGCTGGATTATGCGTCGTTGTGGTCGGCGGATTGGTGGGGTCTTTCTTCCAGCTCTGTGTTTGCGAAATTCACTGTTGAGAAGCAGAATGAAGTGCTGTCGCGCTGTAACCGCTCTCTTTTGACGGAAGCGTACTTCATTGAAAAGTCGGGATTAGCTTACAGCGCCAAGATGGTTTTGACCGCCAAGAGCACCGATGAGGCCCAGTTGTTTGCGTTGATTGGCGCAGATGAAGCTAAGCATTTGGCGTGGATTGAACCTTACTTGAGTACCGATGCCAAGCAACTTCCTCATGGGCACTTTCTTTCATTTCTCTCTAACTTGATTGAAGAATATCCACCCCGGTTGCTCGTCTATTTAGTGCAAATAATTCTTGAAGGGTGGGGACTGGATCATTACAGTCGTCTTTCAAAGAACTGCATGCAGCCTGAACTGGCGAAAATCTTTGCGGCAATATTGAAAGATGAGGCGCTGCATCATAGAAGTGGAGCCCTTCTGTTTGACGCCACGCAATTTTCCAAAAGTGATTATTCACTAGTTGAAGATGCACTACAGCACTACTCGCTAATGGTGCGCGTCGGGCCGCAAGCTGCTTTAGCAGTAGTGGACGAAGTTGCTGGTGGATTGTCCGATCAAGAGTTGCAAGAGGTGCTAATTGCGCTGCGTCATCAGGAAGAAACGCCACGCAAACTATCCTTGCTCACACAACTTATGAACCAACCTCTAGTCGATCAGGTTGTAGAAACCCTGGCAGCGAAACAGTGCTTTCTTCCAGCAAGCTTACGCGAAGCGGTTGATTGTTTTGTTTCTTCTCGCTGATAAAAGACAGTAGCCGAGCCGCTTTCGCTGGATCGTTTATGAAAGCGGTATCTTTTATGTTGCCCAGTTTCATTCCTTCAGATTGATAGAAGTCCTGCAAACGCATTGTCAGGTTTTCCACGAGTTGTATCTCCAGCGCTGCGATTTGGTTTTGAGTGCGCGCTAGTTTGTAGTGATGGGCATTGCATAATGCTTCCTCTGCCTTTTCAACCAGCTCATCCTGATTGATTGGCGTTCGAGAATCAACCAGCATCATGTAACCCAAATCCTTCTCGCAGTTTGGAACGACCAGGAACGAGTCTGATAGGAGCGGAGTCAGCGCATTTCTGACAAACTCTTCGTGAAGCTTTTCTCCGGCTAAATCGCATACCGCGTTAGCACGACCGATAAATTCGAGCATTGGTGTTTTGCGATAGAACCCCCGCACTTCGACGATGTCGTTCATTCGATAGCGAGTCAGTCCTGAATTCTGCGTGACAATTACCTGATATTGCTCGTGGTCAACCAGTTCGTGTAATCGTTTGATTGCGCCCTGACTATCTTCGAATTCGAGAAACACATCATTCAACAATGGCAAGCAGCCCTCGGCATCGCACAACGGCACCGTAAATGGTGCTTCGGTGGCAAGTAAACCCTTGCCTTGAATGCGTACTCCTGGAAAACATTTTTTCAGTTGATTAGCGGCAAGTTCAGCGGAAGCATCATCCCAGCAAGATATTAACTTCAATTTTGGCCAGACCTTTTGCCAGTCGATTGGAGTATCGTCAAGAAAAGGCAGCGTCCGGAGAATAACCGACTTTTGCAATGTCTGTTTGTTTTGTTCAATATATTCCAAGATCGACAGCATGTAAGTTGGACTCCAGACCGAAATAATTTCCAGTCTCTTATCGGCGAGCAACGTCATCGCTAGTGCGTGTTGGAATTGTGCTGAGTCTGTCGTCGCTGGTGGTGTCAATAGGAATTGCGAAGCCAAGGATTTTAGCGGCTCTTGTAGATATTCTTTGTCACTCTGAAATCCTTTTTGTTTCGGATTACCGGGCTTAGGAGAGACACTAATGAAGATCCGACCTGTTTCTAATTTCAATCCACTTTGTAGAAGATCGTATGCCCAAATTCCGAATAGGTTGCTGAACGAGTTGACAAGTTTTCCTGTGTATGGAATATGTTTTGTGTTGCTAGTGCTCCCTGAAGTTGGCTCTGCGTGGACGATTTTGTGAGGCGTCAGGATTTTCGACGTTGGGAATTTCAACTGTCTGTCAATCCAAGGTTCGAGCTCTTCGTAAGTCTGAATTGGAACTTTGGCGGCGAACTCTTTGTAGTTTTCCTCACCGGTGATGCCGAAGCTCTTCGCATAATCTGTCTGTGCAAAGTCAGCCATGATCTTCCAGTAAGTGTCTTGCTGCGCTATTTGCGGATCGGCAAGACTCTTATGAAACCGGAAATTTGTGGGAAAGCATGCTGCGCGGAGCAGTTTGATGAGAATGCCAACCATAAATTTATTCTGCATATGAAAACCTATATTCAGTGTCGTACGGAACGGCTGATTTCGCCGGTATTTTCACACCGGGACCCAGCCTTGAGAGTGCACCAATAAAGGTGCCAGAACCAATTCGCACGGGTCGCAAAAGTAGGACGAATTCACCATTGTCCTTTCTTGAAACCACGTGCGATGTGCAAATAACTTTGTGTCCAAAAATCACATCGTCACCAATGCGAAGCATGTGCCGATCGATGATCTCAACCATCGGCGTCCAATAAACATTTTTACCGACCTTGCTTCCCCAGAGCCTGAGCCAGGCGCTGTACACGCCAGGCAGGAATCGGAGGAACGCCTCAAATGCAGGCACTGCAGCATAGATCATCTGCATCTGGTGGGCGATCCACCAGTCGCATCGTTGCGCGCTGCTGATCACCCAGCGTCCAGCTTTAGCCGGATGTCTCAAGCAATAAGCTCGGAAAAGTAGCGGTGGCAACAGATAAATATTGAAAATCAGCGTCAACGCACTTGCTATTCCTGGATGCCATACAAACCACAGCAAAGCCACCAAAATCGCGCTGAGATGCGTGATTGGAAAGAGTGTTGCCAGCTGTCCGAGTAGTGTCATACGCAGAAAGTGATCTCCTTTGTTTCAGAAGAGATCTCTGCCGGCGTTTTTCCACTTCGCATTCCTGAGATGATTTCGCTCGTCAAGGTGTGGATTAGATCTGCCGAAGTTGTGTAGAAGCGTTCGCCATATTTGTCGATGTTGCGTCCCTGCTCGTTGAGAATATCGATGTCTTGTCTGAGCACTTCTTGAGCTTGCCGACGCACAATCCATGCGGCACACGGCGTCCATATACCGAAGTCGTAACTAATATCTGTGTACACCATTGTTTCCATCGCTGAGACGGGAATGGACTGTGAGCTGATCGAATAGCGATAGCCACCAGGCATTTTGTAGTGCACACTGGTCACGTTCGGCGCAAAGAAATGATCGGTATGTTCTATTTCTGAACCGTTGGGATTTAGAAACGTGCTGAAAGTACCGAGATTCAAACGTTCTCCGTGATAGGTAATATCGATGCGACCCTCGTGCCTAGTCACTGTAGTCCGCAGTGGCTGGCCGCGTGGCTTTCGGAAAATGCCGTGGTGCACGTAGGCGGTATGTGGGACATCAATGTAGTTTTCGACGCAGTTGGATAGTGAATTTCTAAAGCTATTCTGGAGACGAACTCGTCCTTGCCAGACCGAGCCTAATTCGCTCAGAGTCAAAGGACGTGGTGGTGTGTTGGCACCTGGTTTGAGGCACACATAAACGTACCCATCTTGCTCGAGCGTGGTGTAAGTTTTTGCTTTCATTCCGCATTGACTGGCGAATTCTTCGCCGCCTTCGCACGGTATTGAAACAATTTTTCCGCTGTCGCCATAAACCCATCCATGATACCGGCAGCTGAGATTGCCATCATTTACGGTGCCGGATGAAAGGCTCGCACTGCGGTGAATGCAGCGATCCTGCGCAATAACTACTTTTCCATTCGGGTCGCGATAGCATGCGAGCGACTGATCCAATATGGTGCGTGCCAATACAGACTGCTGCGTCAATTCGCGTGCATCGGCAACGACGTACCAATATTGAGGAAGTAATGACTGCGACATCATGAACCCTCGATTCGGATCAGGGATATGTCGCTGGTGAGTGCGATTTGACAGGCCAGTCTAGCGTTTCTGATTCCTGGAGCGTAGATCTCTAGGGCTTCTTCTTCCGCTTCGTCTGGGGGCATTAGCGTCTCTTCTCCTGATTGAATTTGCACCAGGCAAGTCCCGCATATTCCTGTGCGGCAGCCAAACAAAACCGGTGAATTCACTACCGTTAGTCGCTCGGACAAGTTCGCGCCTGCGGGTAGCGAGACTGCTTTATGACTGGTGGTAGGAAATTCAACACAGAATGACATGGTTACGTTCCCCTGAAGTTACGTAATGCTCTGGTATTCAGTTTGAGATATTTTTGAATGGAGTTATTTCCCATGATCTCCATACTGCGATTTTGGTGATCGAGATATTGAATTGAATCGACGTAAACTTTGTAAGACTCGTACGCTGTTCGATGCAATTCAAAGGCTTGATTGATGGCATCGTTCTCCTGGCAGAAGCAGCGTTCTAACATTCGTCTCGCTTCCGCATCACTCATTGAGAAGTGGGATGAACGGAACAATTTATAGAGCACTGGAAACAGTGAAGGCTCATACCAGAAGATGCCTTTTATCGTGGCAGAGAAATTAAAGTGATCTTTTTGACAGCCTGCAATCCCCTTATTCATTACGAATTTTTCAAAGGATGTCGGCTCGTCTAGACTGCGCGGAATTTCGTGACCAATTAGTTTTGATGTGTTGAAGTGAAAGCTCTCGTCCATGAAGTGGTAATAGCTGATCTTGGACGGAATCGGAGCGTTCTCTTTGTCTGGATGCGATGTGTAATACGTCGAAAGCTTGTGTTGAATTTGTTTTCCGTTTAGGGTTCTTAAGCCGCGCACCAATAAATATTGACTGGCTAGAAATGCGTTGCTCGATGACAAAAGCGTGAATGCTTTGATCTGCAGTTTTCTCCAAAAATCTTTGCCTGCATTTGAGTCCGCAAAGAGCATCGTTTGTTCGAACAGGCTTCTCATAGGGTAGGTAAAGAGACGCTCGCCGAACAGCCGCCATTCAACGTCTTCGCCAATAGTCTTGAAGGCATTGATGTGCGCACGTTCTTGTTTGGTTTCAAGATCCAGCGAATCGCAAACGATCCGGAAGTCTTCGTGCGCATACAGACCAGCTGCAGAAACTTGATTCAAGTAGATGGTGGCAATTTCGGCCGAGATAATTTGAGCGTAGTAAGCCACCCAGAAGAGTTGATTCAGTATGATTTTCTGTGCAGCTGAAGATTCATTCCAGATTGGAGTGCCGTATAGAAGCGAGAATTCTTCAGGGTTCCAGTATTCGTCTTTGCATTCCGCGTAGACGAATAAGCCAGCCGCCTCATCCATCATCGCCGAGTGATCTTGCTCGTTATTTCGCTTCTGGTTGAGCTCCAACTTTTTGTAAGTGGGGCGATCATCTAATAATGATTTTGTATTTCGTTGAGCGAGATGTGGATGCATCAGGTTGATTTCCATGGGCAAAGTAATTGTCTTTGAATTGAAGGCTGACGAGAGCCACCATAGGAGCTGGGAAATTGATCTCCGGGTTCGAATGTTCCGAAGAGTTTGTCCCACAAAATGAAGTTGGCACCATAGTTTGCTTCGGGTTTGTCTGCGTTATGGTGGCGGTGGTGCTCACGAGGCATGAGAATGATCTCGCCCAATCCAGGACAGTTAACATTTACTCTTGCATGGCGAAAAAGATCGAGCGCGGCGGTGAGCATCGCACCAGCGAAGAAGCCTTCCGTCGCGTCGCAGAGATAGCCAAGCACTGGGCTGACAAGCATGTAGACGAAGAAGAAGTGTGTTACTAGCGCATTGCGCGAAGTTGCCCAAACATTTACGGTCGGTGAATAGTGGTGCGGCGCATGAAGTTTCCAGAGCCAGGGAACGCGATGAAAGGCTCGATGCTGTAAATAGTAGAGAAAATCTACTCCGACGAAATTGAGAAGAAAGGCACCGAAGAAACCGATTTGCAGGCAGTGGTGCAATTTTGGCAACAGCCAAGGAAAAAGATAGGCGGCAAGCAAAATTCCAATCGCTGGAATAACCAGACCTTGCATGAAAAATCCTGACAAATTCAGAATCCAATCGCTGTGCGAATATTTAGATGTCGTGCTCATATTAGATGCCGAGCGATTCTCCGCGAACACAAGAACGGGGAAAGTAACCATCGGCAGTAACGCGCACAGCATCCAGGGATTCATTTCATGGCTGCTCCATAGCGTGGAGTTTTATACCAGGCTAAGTTGCGCTCTTTGTTCTTAAGAAACTTGAACATCAAGTGGAAAATGATTGGCACAAATAAAAGGGTCAGATATAGATAGACCATCAGTGTTCCCTTAGCCGTTTTCGAGATTGAGCCATTCTCTTCTTTATAAATTCCAACCAAGCTCGCGTAAATAAAATAGAGGCAAAGGACGGTCATGGCTGGAGCAGCGAACAATAGTGGCTGAGGTGGTAATGTTCCGCTCAGCAATCTGGCAATCAGCACAAGGTTTTCCATTAGTAGCCAGGCGGGTCCAATGAACTCTAGTATGAATAGGCTTGCATCAAGCTTCGTTCTCAGTGCAAGCTTCCTGTTAAATAGGATTCTTTGCGCGTGATCGAAGTAGCGAAGAATGCATCCCTCTGTCCAGCGAATGCGTTGTTTGAATAAGGCATCCAGCGTAATCGGTGCCTCTTCGGACACTACCGCATCCTGCGCGAAGCGAACATCCCACCCCTCTGTATGCATTCTTGTGCAGAGGTCCAGGTCCTCGGCTATTGCGCGCTCGTTCAAGCCTCCCAGCTCTTCTAACGCTGTGCGCCTCAAGAGCATGCCATTGCCGCGCAACTCAACAGCACTACGAATGGTGTCACGCACAGCCTGAAAGTGGTGATCCATGTAATATTCGTTCTGCTGACAACTGGTGAGCAGATTCTGGTTGGCATTAATCAGTTTCTTCTTTCCTTGCACTGCGCCCACGAGCGGGTTGGCAAAGTAGGGGACCATTTTGGTCAAGAAATCTGGCTCCACTTGAGCATCAGCATCAAACACCGCGATCAACTTACCGCTTGTCTGAGTGAGCGCATCGTTTATAGAGGCTGCTTTACCCTGTCTGCTTTCGGCAGGACGCGAATAATATCGGAACCGTGAATCGGCTGCTGTGTGGATACTGCGGAGTATGGCAGCAGTTTGATCTGTGCTGTGATCATCTACTACCAACAATTCGTAATTCGGATAGTCGATTTGCAGCATCGATTTGATCGTCATTGCGATCACCAGCTCTTCATTGTGAGCAGGAATCACAATAGAGACGAGCGGCTGCGTAAACTCAGATTCGCGTTCTTGAGTTGCGGCTCGGTCGACGCTCTGGTGTTCTCGTGCGCACAGGCGCAATAGTGAAAAAATGACGACATATGCGATTAGCACAGTAAACGTAGTAATTGGTGGCGAGAGGATATCCAACAGGATCGTGAGCGAAAAGAATGCAGCGAGCAAAATCAGCAATAGACGCCGTTCGACGGGCTGGCTGCCTGGCAATTGTTGTGGCAATTTTTTCATTTTTGCAGCCGGATCGCACTGAGCGATAGACACTTTGTTAGTCACTCTACCCCACCCGTGGTATCATTCGATATACTTGTATATCCGCTGTTCATGCCGTTTTTGTTGGGCTATTGTCTCGCTTGATGTATAGTATAGCCGCCGTCTTTGTTAAACAAGCGAGAAAATAATGCGTCAAATATTGCCAGTGGTTGTGAGTTTGTTCATGTCGCTCATAGCCAGTAGTGCCTTAGCACTGGAAACCCCAAAGACCCCAGCTAAACCCGATCAAGCACACACGCAAGATCACGCTGAGCTGACAAAGCTGCGTCAGGTTACGGAGAAAGCCATCAACACTCGTGACTTCGAGACACTCAAACCATTCTTGTTGCAGAATAATTTAACCGTCATTACTGTTGATGGACAGAAGTTTGCATCGCTTGACGCTTTCCGCGATTACTGGACGAAACTTTTTGAGAATAAAACGTTTGGAATCGACAAAATCGAGGTCAAACCTGTTGCCGACGGTCCAACAGAATTCTTATCAGATACTGTCGGCATCTGTCACGGAACATCAAACGATAGCTACTACTTCAAGAGCGGCGAAGTGAAGGTGATGCCTGAGCGCTGGAGTGCGGTAGTTATCAAAGATAACGGTGTCTGGAAAGTTTCACGCATTATCTTTTCTGCAAATATTTTGGATAACCCAGTTGTCACCACGATCAAGGACGACATTCAGAAGTTTGTAATACTCGCTGTTCTGGCCGGTGCCGTCGTCGGTATTGCAATTGGTGCCCTGGGAATGTCGATGATGCGCAAGAAGGCTTAAAAGCTGATGCAATGCGACCTCGTGCTCAGAAACGGATTGGTCTTCGATGGTTTCAACGAAGGCCAGTCCATTGACGTGGCTGTGCACGAGGGTCGCATCTCGGCTTTAGGCCCAAATCTCAATGTTCAAGCTGACAAAGAGTTTGATGCTACTGGTTTGTGGATTACTCCCGGATTCGTAGACATACACACGCACTATGATCTGGAAGTGGAGATCGGTCCATCACTCTCCGAATCGGTGCGTCATGGTGTCACTGCTGTGGTGATGGGTGGATGTAGTTTGTCAACCACTTTTGGCGAACCCAAAGATTTGGCGCATATATTTTCTCGTGTCGAAACATTGCCTGCTGAGCTGATTTCAGGCTGGTTGAAAACGGCCAAAGCTTGGTCATCTCCGCATCAGTATTTCGATCATGTCAGAGAGTTGCGTCTCGGTCCTCACGTTGCCAGCATGCTGGGTCACAGCGCGCTGCGTGTCAAAGTGATGGGTATGGAGCGCAGTTTATCTGAGCATGCTAGCGTCGCTGAAATTGCAGAGATGAAGGAGTTGGCTGAGTCGGCCTTGGATGCCGGTTCTATTGGAATATCTATTGATATGGTTCACTGGCATAAAGTGAGCGGCCCCTTCGTCGGGCAGGCGTTGCCTTCACATCATGCAGCTTTCGTCGAATACAAAATGCTCGCGGATGTCTGTCGAAGTCGTAATGCTGTTTTTCAAGTCACTCCGAACCCGCAAAATCCCTGGTCACTGGTTGACATTTTGCGCTTGAGTCCGGGGGTGTGGCAGGCACCACTACGCAATACTATCCTTGCCGCATTGGACATGGACACCGCACCTAACTTGTGGCGAGTCTATCCGCTCTTGTTGTTTATCTGCAATCAGGTGTTTGGGTGCAATATCCGTTTTCAGACATTGGCAGAGCCGTTTGTTATTTATGCAGATGGCTGCCTTACTCCCTTCTTCGAGGAGTTTTCTGCCGGAGTAAAACTGAACAACTGCAAAAACCGGTCGGAGCGCAAAGCTCTCTGGAGCAATCCGAAGTTCAAAGAGGAATTTAAAAATTCTTGGCTGGGCGGATTTCCCCGTGCCTTCCATCGCAATTTCGATCGCATGACGATCGCCAGCGCGCCGGATCAGGCACTGATTGGCAAGTCAGTTGGTCAAGCTGCACGAGATGCTGGTGCCAATCCGATGCAGTTCTTCATGGAACTGCTCGAAAAGTTTGACGAAGATTTGCGCTGGTTCGCTTGCAATGCAAACCAGCGACCAAATGTTCGGCAAAAGTTGATGAGTCATCCGCACATCTTGCCAGGTTTTAGCGATGCCGGTGCGCATAGTCGTAATCTTGCTTTCTATGACAATGCGCTCTCTGTGCTCAGACAAGCTGTGACCACCGAATTTTTGCCATTTCACAAAGCCGTTGCGCGAATCACATCTGAGCCGGCAAGTTGGTTCAATCTGGATGCGGGTACCATCAAACTCGGTGGCAGAGCGGATATGACCGTATTGGATCCTTTGAAATTGAAGTCACCAATACCTGCCGTATCGATTATTTGTGATTCTGTATTCTTCGGCGCACCGCGCATGGTTAAGCGTGATAACGAAGGTGCCGTACATCGAGTTTTTGTCAAAGGAACTGAAGTCGTTCGTGATGGTGTTCCTCTGCCAATATTAGAGGAGCAGAAACATGGAGAGCTTTTAGTACAACTAAATCGCACACGATCGCAAAAGGAAGCTCTGGAGCTGCATCGCAATCGGATCGCTGACAATGTTTTCTCGTTCTCTGACGAATTGGATCCAGTTGACACTCATGCCGCGACGAATACCGACTACTGGCCGATCTTTCTTTTGAAGCATCAAAACCCTGCAAACGTTGCGATGCATTGTTTTGCTTTTGTGTTGATGTATGCAATTCCTGCAGTAGCTATCGCCAATGAGAATTTATGGATGATGCTTCTGATGCCGATATCCCAAACAATAGGTTTGCTTGGACACTGGCTATTTGAGCGCTCTCCAGTCGATCAGCGCGATACCGTTTTTTCCTGGCGAGCTTTTGCCAGCTTACATATGATGTTTCTCGCCGTGGTCTCCGGACGCTATGGTTCGGAGTTGGCACGTGCTCAAATCAATTACGCTCGAAAGCAACGTGCTCAAAGCCACAGTGTTCAGAGTGAGCATGCCCAAGAGTCGACACTCGTCCAGCAAGTGTAGTGAACAAAATGCTTCTAACTTCAATCGTAAATATTTCAACGCTAACTGACAGAGATAGGGCGACTATGTTCGATCTCTATCACGTTAATTACAACGGCGGCGAGCCATCAGTTTTCTATCGCGATCTAGATGCGAAAAACTATGCTGTGGTGCTTCGCGATGCGAACGGCATTATCAGGGGCTTTTCGACTTTAGCGGTTTACAATGAGATTTTTCAAGGA
>JBBQFO010000041.1:0-28793 GCA_038322035.1 Candidatus Obscuribacterales bacterium | reverse complement strand
GGTCGCAAGCTTGCCAACGGAGACATCGTCAGGTTTGACGACATGGAATACCTGGTCGAAATCGATTAGCACACGAGATCAAATCAAACTTACTGTGCGACACCGAATGTGGTGCCAATTTTCGACCAAAACCGACCGGTGATCCAAGCAAGGTTACTAAGAGCGTCGGCCGCCTTGTCACCAACTACTCGATCGGACATGGCAGTCTTGCATGAACCGACTCCTCGGTTGAATACGGCTGCTGTGCCAGGAAATAATGTCAATTTTACCTTAACCACCCTAAGAAGTACCGTCAAAGGACAATCTTCCGATCTCGACCGGCATCAGACGCCCGCAACTCCCGTCTGATTAACTCAAAGCAGGCAGCAGCCGAAATCTCAGAAGAATCGGTTCTAGGTCTGGAATTTGCCGGTGAAATGCGATACATATGGTAGGCAATCGACCAGCCAACTAAAGCGAGAATTATGCAGAGTAGAACATTCGGACAAACTGGCGAATTGGTACCAGTGATTGGGCAAGGTACATGGAAATTTCCCACCAACAAGAATGAATTCGAAGGCGCAGTAAAAGCCTTGCGACAAGGCATCGAACTTGGAATGACGCACATCGACACTGCCGAGATGTACAAATCCGAAGAGGTCGTCGGTCAAGCAATCAAAACTCTACCGCGAGAAAAACTGTTCATTGTCAGTAAGGTGATGCCGTCTAATGCGACATTTCACGGCACTATCGAAGCATGCGAACAGTCGCTGCTAAATCTAGGCACAGACTATCTCGACTGCTACTTGCTGCACTGGCGGGGTTCGATTCCCTTAGCAGACACCATCAGGGGGCTCGAAAAGCTCATTGACGATGGCAAGATTCGCTCCATGGGGGTCAGCAATTTCGATGTCTACGACATTGAAGAAGCGCTTGGAATCGCAAACCATCCCATTGCTTGCAATCAGATTCTCTACAACATATTCACGCGTGGTCCAGAGCGGCAGCTCATGCCGCTCTGCGCAACAAAGAAAATTGCTATCGTCGCCTACACACCATTTGGTGAAAAACGCATTCCAGAAAAAGGCACCGAGGGTGGTGACATATTGCAGGAAATTGCGGACAAGCATGGCACAACAATCAGACAAATCCTTTTGTCGTTCACCGTGCACGACCCAAATGTATTCACGATTCCCAAAGCAGCAAAAGAGCAACATGTTACTGAAAATGCAGGAGCGGGTAAGGTCATCCTTACAGCCGAAGACATCCACCAGATCGACCAGGCCTTCCCGGCACCCAAAAATCCTGTCTCGCTGGAAATGAACTAACACTGCGGAAGTGAACTAACACCCAATGAAGAAACCGCGCCTAAGTTTCTGGCAAATCTGGAACATGAATTTCGGATTTTTGGGCATTCAATTCGGTTGGGGACTTCAGCTTGCCAACATGAGCGCAATCTACACCAAGTTGGGTGCATCGCCGGACAGCATTCCTATACTGTGGCTGGCGGGACCAATTACTGGTTTGTTAGTTCAGCCACTAATCGGTGCCATGAGCGATCGAACCTGGAACAAGCTCGGTCGACGGAAGCCCTATTTTTTAGTAGGAGCGATTCTGGCCAGCGTTGCACTCTTTTTCATGCCGGATTCTCCCGCCCTCTGGGTTGCCGCCTCATTGCTGTGGATCTTGGACGCAAGCATCAATATAAGTATGGAACCGTTCCGTGCCTTCGTCTCAGACAAATTGAACAGCGAGCAAAGCACGACCGGATTTATCATGCAAAGCTTTTTCATCGGTATCGGCGCTACTTTGGCGAACGCATTGCCACTGATCTTTAGCAACCTTGGCATGAAAGGATTGGCACCAAACGGTGTGCCACTAACAGTAGTGCTGTCATTTAGAATTGGCGCAGCGATGTTTTTGCTGTGTGTCCTCTGGACTATATTTTCGTGCTCCGAATATCCCCCCGAAGATATGGAAGAATTCAATCGGAAACGGGCAGAGAATCCCGGTTTCGCTGGACTTATAAAGGAAGTCGTGCAGGAAATCCCACAAGCAGTTAAAGAAATGCCTGCAACTATGAAGCAGCTTGCCTGGGTGCAGATCTTCACATGGCTGGGTCTATTCTGTATGTGGATGTTCTTTGGACTGACGACTGCGTACCATATTTTCAATGCACCATCATCAAAGTCCGAACTCTTCGACAAGGGCACTGAATGGGCAGGTTGGTGCTTCGCCATTTATTCCATAGTCTGTTTCGTCGTCGCTTTTATCTTTCCAAAAATCGCCGCCATGACCAGTCGTAAACTTCTGCACGGTGTATCACTTGTGCTTGGCGGTCTCAGTCTTTTATCGATTTATTTCATTCACGATCCGGTGACATTGCAATTCTCCATGATTGGAGTCGGCATCGCCTGGGCGTCCATTCTATCTATGCCCTACGCGATCTTAGCGGGTGCTATTCCAGCAGATCGAACTGGTGTCTACATGGGCGTGTTTAATTTCTTTATAGTCATCCCTGAAATCATCGCGTCAATCTCATTTCAACCGTTGGTGAAATATGTCTTTCACGATAATCCATTATATGTAGTGATGATGGGCGGTGTGTCACTGTTGATTGCCGCCGCACTGGTTACACGAGTGCAAGACACCGCACCGAGAACAGCGGCACCAATCGCTGCCGGTCACTGACACGCATCAATTTATCGATTTTAGTCTTCGAAAAACTTTTTACCGGAGTGCGCGACAGCCGAATCTTGTTCGCCAGATCCGCCGCTGACGCCCAACGCACCGACCACTTTTCCGTTCTTCAATAGCGGCACGCCGCCTGCGAAGAGCATGATTCTGCCGTGATTCGAGTTATGGATTCCATAAAACTGCTTACCGGGTTGCGACTCTTTTCCTAGTGCTTCGGTTAATAGATGAATGCATTGTACATGTTCGTCGCAGCTGAGTGTTTTCCGGGGCTCAACCGTTGCTAATTTGCTTCACAACTTCAGCTATGCCAAAGACAACACGCGCCAAGCTGTCGTAGTCGACTTTTTCAGGTGTGTCTTCATTAGTGTGATAGTGCGGATAGCGGTAGAACGCCGTGTCCGTAATCATCAAAGCGGGATAGTCGTACTTCCAAAACGCCGCGTGATCCGAATACGCGACACCACGAATGGACTCGGGCACCGCAACTTTCTCACATGGAAACGGAGTGGCGCTGCGGAACAATTTCGTGAATCGATTCAGCAATCTGCGCGACTTCATATTTGACACGAACGCTATGAAGTCACCTTGCTTCGGATACACCAATCCAAACACATCATGCGGGAAAGTCTGACTGCCAGCCGCATCCGAGTAATACCCCATGGTTTCAAGCGACAACATTGCAATCACTTTTTCAGCACGTTCGTGACAAACCGCAGCATACTGTTGAGCGCCCCAATCAGCCGTGCCGAAAAATGGTGGCTCTTCGTTCGTAAAGGCAACGAAACGAATAGTCCGCTCTGATTCGAATTTTGAAAGCAAGCGCGCCAACTCAAGTAAACTCGCAACGCCACTGCCATTGTCATTTGCAGCTGGACAGTCATATACCGAATCATAATGAGCACCGAGAATAATAATTTCTTGCGGTCTTTTTGACCCTTTCACTTCTGCAATTAGATTGCGAGTGCAGACCTTATTCTCAACCATCGGAGTGGTACCGCCAGCGGCACCAATTGAAGTTGATACGTGGGCCATAAAATCCTGCTGGCTCCGCACATATTCAAACTCCGACAAGCTGTACTCGATATACTGAGCAGCCTTCTCAAGCCCGGCAGGATTGCTCGTCAAGCTCCTCGCACCGATGATTCCCGCGAGCATCAAGACATGGGCGCGTAATTTCGCGCTAATCAGATTTTCACCTGCGCTCAGAGGAGCGAGCGAATCACGCCGAGATTTCTGTGCCATCAACAATCGCCTCAGCTTCAATTTCAACTAAAATATCCGGTGAAATCAATTTGGAAACTTCCAACATAGACGTCACCGGACGAATGTCATGGAAGAACTCTCCATGAGCTTTCCCGACGTCTTCCCACTTCGAGATATCGACGACAAAGATCCGTGTTCGAACTACGTCAGAGAGCTTGCCACCAACAGCATTGATTGCAGCCTCGATATTCTTCAATATTTGAATCGTCTGCTTGTAGGGATCGTCAACACCTACAATTTTCCCATCAGCGCCGGTGGCGGTGGTCCCAGAAACGTGAATAGTATGACCGACTCGAACTGCTCTAGAATAGCCAACGATAGGCTCCCACTTGGTTCCCGTTGAATAATTTTGTCGCTTCATTTCCTGCCTTTTTCTTAATAATGCGAAACCCAAAGCTAAGATAACCGCCACAAATTATAAATGTCGAAGACGAACAAAATTTTGTCAGTGAAGATTTCGCAAAAAACTTTGCAAAACCTATTTTTTACGCCCGATCTGCGCAACCGCCGCAGCTGCGAGCCCGCCCAAAACGTACAGCCCAACAGTTGTAATAGCCGTGGCGGTGTTTCGTTTAGTCAAGAGCGCGGCGTCCTGCCCTAGCCCGATCTTTTCTGGCATGGTGATTGCTCCGACTCCAGCAACCAATCCAAGATTTATGCCTTTTAGCCATGCGGACATTCCGGGCTTAGCACCGACTGCGCTGAACATTAGGGCGTTGGAGACGATGTCAGTGACCAGAGCATATTTTTTCAGCGTGGCGCCTGCTGGCGGCTCAACACCAAAAGCCGACATAATTTTCGAGACGCTTCGCATACCGAGAATGTCCAATCGGGGAGCGTTGGGCTTCGACTTACGGACATATTCATGAGCCACGGTGAGCGCGCAAGCGCCAGCAAGTCCATTAATCAATGCTCTTATCATCTTTCTCACTTCCGAATTGGGGCACTCTCTTGCGACGAGGCTGAAAGGCGAAAGTTTCTTCTCTGTTACTTTCGCTTGTCTGGGCGCTTCGCTCAGCATCCCTTACTATACGGTGAAAAGACGCGCGGCTCAAGGGAAGATCAGCATAGAAATCCACAGGCCGACAGATGACACCAGCAACAGTATCGGCGTAGTCACTAGTCCGATTTTGAAAAATTCCAGCGCGCTCAAGTCTTCTCCCTTTTTTCGGGCTGTCGAGATGACGAGCATAGTGGCAAGCGAACCAGCGACCGTAAGATTGGGACCTAGATTGCAGCCAATGAGAGCCCCGTACTGTGCGGCTATCGAAGCATGGGAATGGGTGAGCACTGAAATGGCTAACAATGCCATCGGAATATTGTTAATGATATTGCTTCCCAGTCCGGCACCAAATGCAGTGGCGATAATTTGGGTGAATGGATGATTACCGAGCATAGACAATTGAGTGGCAGCAAACTCAGACAATCCTAAATTCTCGACAGCGCGAATAACAACGAAAAGCCCTGCCACAAAGGGAAACAGTGACCAGGGCATATCCTTGGATATAATAGTAAAGTCGAGCTGCCGACGCACAAACCCAACAGCTCCAAGCAGTGCACAACCAATCAATGCAATCACATAAGGCTGGATGTGAAAAATCGATCCCGCGAAGTAACCGATCAATACAAGCAAAAACACAACCAATGAAGCCCTGAAATACATCACATCCTTCACAGCCGACATGGGCTCAGGGAGCTGGCTGGCATCGAATTCTGATGGCAAACTCTTGCGAAAAACGAATTGCAGTAACAACAAATTTGCTATTAAAGCCAGAATTTGAGGAAGAAACATCAGCAAGGTAAATCGAACGAAGTCATAATGAAAAGCACTTTGGAAGAGCAAGTTCGTAAGATTGCTGACCGGCAGCAAGAGCGATCCTGTGTTCGATACAAACACACAGGCCACCAGAAAAGGCGTCGCTTTCAAGTTTAAGTGCCTTACAAATGAAAGAACAACGGGCGTCAAAATTATCGCTGTAGTGTCGAGTGACAGTAAGGCAGTTGTCACTCCACCTAACAAAAACACGTTCAGATAGAGCGTTTTACCGCTTCCTCTCGACATTCTTGTTGTGTGCAATGCAGCCCACTCGAAAAATCCGGCTTTATCCAAAAGCCCCGAGAAAAGACAAAGCGCGAACAAGAAAATCAGAACACTCGAACCATCCGAAATAGTTTGAACAGCCTGGGAGACATTCTCAAGCCCAAGCAAGAGCATCAGCGAGCCGCCAAGAACCGTCGCCCAGGACTCATCCATGCCGCGCGGTTTAGTTAGAACCAGAATAAGCGTGAAAACGAATACGGAGAGTGTAACGGCCAGGTGAAGATTTGCCGGAATTACCATTTAGACTCGCAAAATCCCCACAAAATATCACCAAAGTGAACCAGATCGCAAACTGATCCAACTTGTCACAGTCCCCCTTCAACACAGGCGGTTTTGGACGGTCTTTGCGATAATTATTCAGAACGACAGGGAATCTATGAACGAAATTCAGTACATAAATTGGTGGATAGGCGAAAATCGCACCAGAGAATCAAAAGACTTGAACATCGGCGGAGTTACCGTTCGTGTCAACAAAGATGTCTTCACGCCGGACCCAGCCCTGACCAACTCATCGTTGATTTTGTTGAAGAGCCTGCCTGATTTGGAAGGCAAGTCGGTCCTGGATCTCGGCACAGGCTGCGGGATTCTAGCAGTGTACGCAGCCTTGAATGGAGCCTCGAGAGTGACCGCTGTGGATATCGATGCCAACGCTGTTGCAAATGCATCCGAGAATGTCCAGAGACTTGGTTTGGGAAATATCGTTGAACTAGTTCAAACGAACTTGTTCGATGGGTTGACAAAGAAATACGATGTGATTATCGCAAACTTGCCAATTCTCGGCGCAGTCTGGAACGACCTAACCGGACCTGTATCCAAAGTCTACGAGCGGGTTTTGAGCGAATACGATCGCTACTTGGAGCATCCAAATGGACGCGTGCTTATGGGCTTCGCTTCATTTGGCGACCTTGATACTATTCTTGGAATGATTTCGTCGGCTCCACATTTAGTGGCAAAGATTTCCGAGCAAAAGTTCGGCGTCGCTTGGGACGTGTTTGAGTTTGGTGCGTGGCCCGAAGGCTCAGATCCCCGTTAGAAGCAGCTTACAGTCCTTCCAAAATGCGCTCTTCGTAAATCTCGCCGTAGGCGAATTGACCTTCGACGCACTTGTTGGTACGCAGACGCACTATCGTCTTCTGAGCGCGCGATGAAACGTATGGATTCTCGTCTTCGCAGAGAGTTTCGAGCAATTCCATAGGCAAATTGTGATTCTCCGCCATCGTGTAACGCACGTCGGGCGAGTCGTCTTTAAGCATGTAGCTCAAGACATCCTCAGGTGTTTTCGAATTCCCAGTCACTGCAGCCCTGACGTCTGAATCTTGATGCATCGACAGCTTGACCAAGGTATGCGGCTCTGCATGCCGATGTTCGGCTAATCGCTCAAGCAAAAAAACCGGCAGGACATCGCAAAGCTCATGCAAAACCTCACCGATAGTAGTTGGGTTGTGAACCAAGTTCCAATGCAGTTTGTCGGGGTTCTCGGATATCGGCTCGCCATCAGAGTCTTTATTCATGTTTTTACAATCCGTGGAAATTGTTAGTAACGGAAATGGTTCGTCGAGACATGTTTCCTTCTATTACCATACCTAAAATAGCGCTTCTGTGGTGTTAGGGAACACCATATTTCTATAGAGGATCCCTTAAGAGGCTGTCACCATCAAAGAAGTACGACTGAAATGTCGTCCAGCCCAATGTGAGATCTAGACTACAAGCCGAAAAATCTGATCCTCAGTTAAAGCGATAACAGCGCCTGAGAAACGAGCAGATGGGAATTACCTATACGGATATATAGGCGTTCCTAACCGCACAGTATTACATTTCGGTAATAATTGTTAGTAGGACCTGGCCAAGGCTCGTTGCAATTCTAGGCATAAATCTCGAGGCAGCACCTGCTGGACTATCCAGTGTAGCGCTGAAGCCGTATGACTGAAACAGAAGAGCAGGATTACGACCTATCATTTGCGTACTGTTTCCGTTGGGATCGCCCTGAATCGAACATAAAGGAGGCATTAAAAGTGTTGTTGTTCAACAGCGTGATGGAAAAACCCGGACCTAAGCCGGGTGAAAAAGAAGCGAAGAAAGCAGTCCAAGAAGAAGCTGCGCGAATTAGATGGCTACTCGCCATCAACCCAAACACACCTCCACCTGTCTTGGAACATTTGGCTCGCGATCAGTCGGCGACACTGCTCGAACGCATCGCAGAGAATCCTAGAACTCATGTCACAACACTAGCCAAACTCTCTACCCATGCACATTCGCAGGTTAGAGCTTCCGTTGCCGAGAATCCTACTTTGTCGATTAAGACGATCTGGCGGTTGGCGAAAGATGAGAATCCAGACGTCAGACACAGACTAGCGGAGAGCTATACGGTGCCAGTCGCGGTGCTGCGCGTTCTGTGCGAAGATGAAAATCCTTACGTCGCAAACCGGGCTCAGTTAACGATGCACCGCATTCTCTCGGAAGTGGACCACCTCCGCTCGGCCTAGAGCCGCCGTGACGCACAACATTAAAGGAACTAGAGACGCGCATTTGTCGCGTCTTATTATAGGAACGACTTCGTCCGCGCGCGCAGCATGCGGTTCAATTCTGCCTGAATCTGTCCTTCGACATATCGAGTGTGATGCTTGGCTGTGTTCTCCAGCGCGTCACGATCCGCGTGCGATTCATTCCAAGAAGTCGGTTTAATCATCGACATCTTCCACTTCACTGGCAGTGAACCAAGATTGGCCGGGAATGGGAACCACGGAAAAAATGGAGTGATCGGGAAAGACGGCAAATTCAACAACTTCGACAAATTCTCAACGTTAAGTAACGTTGGAGAGGCTTCGTCGCAGCCAATTGTAGCCATCGGATAGATCGTCACACCAGCTTCAATTGCAGGCAGCAAACGCGTCCAGTCGAATTCGCGAACACGATAACGCTCCGAGAACGGTTTGCCTGTAGCAGGCAATCCTTCCGGAAAAATCGCTACCAGCTCCCCTTTCGAAATCAAATACTTCAAGTTAGTTGAGGACCACGGCACGAAGCCGAGTTGCACAAGATAGGAATGAACGCGCTCGTCCTCGATCCAATCCATGTCTGCAACGATCGTCAGCCGTCTCGGGCAACTCTTGCTCATCAAAGCATACATAAGCATGAACGCCGGCCACGGAATCAAACCGTTGGAGTTGCCGACAATGATTGCTGGTCCTTCTTTTGGCAGCAGGTCCAAACCGGTGAACTGAACGCGCCACCAATCCTTATACAGAAACTGAATGAAAGGCTCGATTGCTGCCAATCGACCAATGTCGAAACCAAAGTAGTTGTCGCAATCCTTGGTATTCTCGATGTAATCGCGGTAAGCGGTAGCGAATTGTGGCACTCTGCTGCTCCTGCTATTTGTCGTCTGGTTCCCAGCCCGTGAACAACGACTTGCGCTCGCGCAAGAGCTTGTTCAGATCGCGCTGAATGTCGTATTGAATTTCTCTGGCGATTTGCAGCACTAACTTTCTGTCGTTAGCCTTCTCTGGTGGATAGCCTAAATCAATCGGTTTATGAACGTTGATCAGCCAATGCACAGGCAGTGGGATGAACATGTGCGGAAATGGCATCCACGGAAACGCAGGCGTAATCGGGAAGAAAGGCATCTTCACCAATCGCCCTACGCCCTTGAGATTGACAAAGTTGGGGAAAATTTCGTCACCGCCAACGGTGGCAACTGGAATGATCTTCGTCTGCGTCGAAATCGCAAGTTGAACGAAACCCGGATGAAAATCCAACAACCTATATCGCTCTGCAAAAGGTTTGCCTACGCCGCGCAAGCCTTCAGGATAAACCCCGACGAGTTCTTCGCGTGACAAGAGTTTCTGCGCATTTTCCAGGGTTGCACGCACTTGCCCAGTCTCTTGTATCCAGTCACCGACTCCAGGTAACGAGGTAAACCAATCGGTGACAAGATAGCGAACACGTCGCGGAGACTTGTGCGCATTGCACATTGCCACAGTGATCATCGCGCCATCGAGCGGCAGAAGACCGGAGTGATTGCCGACCAAAATGGCACGGTCCTGTTCCGGAATGTTTTCAATGCCGCGACAATCGACCTTAAAGTAGTCTTCGTAGCAAAAGCGGAAGAAGGGCTCCCAGCGCGCGAATGTTTCGAGCTTGTAGCCAAATTCATCGTCGAGACCAGTGTATCGACTGAAGTAACTGGGATTTCTCTTCTCTAGTGCTTTTAGCGGGTTGATTAAACCTAGCGTTTTAAGATTCGTCCAAGTAGCCATAGGAAGCCCAATACTCCAGGTCCGAAAGAGAGGAACAACACGAAATTTTTCAAAGCGCCTTTAGCGAGCACGCGAAATTTTTCGCGGTTGCTTTCTCGTCCTTCTTCGTTCTCGTTGGTTGTCGCATCATCATCAGTAGCATCAGTGGTCGTATCAAAATCTTGCATGCTTACACTTCCTTGTCGGGGTGACAGGACTCCTCTTGGTATATCTAATCCACAGTATAAAGTGAAACGGAGTCAGCTATCCACAAGCTTGAAAGCCCTCCTTAAGAAACATTTACTGTTACTTGGACGAACTCATCTCTAGACCAGCGCTGGTGCGATAATGTGCGCATTACCTGCCGGAGTACAGACATGCAGCCTGATTTGAACAAGATGATGCAAGAAATGGCGAAAGCACAGCAAGGAATTTTGAAAGTTCAACAAGAACTTGCCAACACCACCATTGAAGGTTCAGCTGGCGGTGGGGCAGTGATTGTGCAATGCACCGGCTCTATGGAATTCAAAAGCGTCAAAATAAAAGCTGAGGCAGTCGACCCAAACGACATCGGAACACTCGAAGACTTGGTGCTCATGGCAGTCAAGGACGCATGCCTGAAGGCACAGGCACTGAGCGAACAGAAAGGCAAGAGCGCGCTTGGCAACATCAAGATGCCTCCAGGTCTCGGCCTCTAACCGGATGTTTTTCACGCCACCGCTCGCAAAGCTGATCGAAGAGTTTCAAAAATTCCCAGGAGTTGGACCGAAATCGGCTCAGCGAATGGCTTTCTACGTGCTCAACATGAACTACGATTCGGTGCAGAATCTCGCCTTCGCCATCACCGATGCCAAAGACAAAGTTAAAAACTGCAGCAAGTGCTTTCACTTGTCGTCAAACGATCCATGCGAAATTTGCACGAGCGATAAACGCGACCGCACAAAAATATGCGTAGTGGCAGAAGCTCGCGATGTGATTGCACTGGAACGCACGCGCGAATTCAAGGGAAGCTATCATGTGCTGACCGGCTTAATTTCACCGTTGGATGGGAAAGGTCCAGAGCATTTAAGCATTCGCGAATTGCTCAATCGCGTTCACGATGACAATGCAGAAGAAGTGATTCTGGCAATCAATCCGACAATTGAAGGGGATGCCACAGTTCTCTATTTGAACCACTTGCTCAAACCACTGGGTGCGAAGATCACCAGAATCGCATTTGGATTGCCTGTTGGAGCCGATCTTGAGTATGCAGACGAATCAACTTTATCCAAGGCTCTGGAAGGTCGCAGAGAAGTTTAGAGCACCAAATACAATACCAGGCCAAACTCTTGCTATCAGTATATCGATTCAAAACTCCACCCAGTCAGTGCCAATATCTGGCTGATCGCGATTGGCAGCTAGAATATGAAATAGTGGCTATGCTGTCGGCGAAAGAGTACGAACAAAAAATCAATCAAGGCTGGAGAAAGTTCGGTTCGGCGCTCTTCAGACCACAATGTCAAACCTGCACAGCATGCGAGTCTTTGCGCGTGCTTGTAGAGCAATTCAAACCGAATAGAAATCAGCGACGCGTTACCAGAACCAATCTAGAAACTGAACTTAGAATAGTAAATCCATCGGTAACGAAAGAAAAAATCGATCTCTACATCAAGCATCACGAACACCATACTGAAACTAAAGGCTGGCCAAAACGAGAAAATTCTCCGGCGCAAACCATTGCTTCAATGATCAAAAATCCATTTCCGATGCAGGAGTGGCAGTATTATCGGGATGGAAAGCTGATTGGGATAAGCTATGTAGACCCGCTACCCATGGGGTTTTCGGGGGTTTACTTTTACTACGATCCAGATTATCGGCACCTCTCTCCTGGAACTTGGATTGTGCTGTCTATGATTGAACAAGCAAAGCTTATGGAAAAGCCTTATGTTTACTTGGGATATTACGTTCAGAATTGTGGCTCGATGGAGTACAAGGCTAAGTTTGATCCGCATGAGGTTTTAAGCCCTGGCGGAGAATGGGTGCCTCATGAGAGTGCAGAATAGTCGGTTAGTCTTTTACGAAGTCAGAGACGAATTTTGCTACTTTTGCAGCGCTTAGACCGTAGTCATCTAGCAATATGCTGCGAGCGCCATGTTCTACAAATTTGTCTTTCAGTGCAATAACCGCGATCTCGGCTTGCTTCACCTTTGGATTCTTGGCTCTGTGCTGAGCCGCCCATTCAAGAATTGCACCGCCAAATCCGCCAGCCATGCAGCCTTCTTCTAACGTGAAGATCTTGCTGTTGGCATTTTCAACCAAAGATTTGAGTAACTCGGCGTCCAACGGTTTAGCAGAGCGAGCACTAACAATCGTGGCATCAATATTTGCGGACTGCAAAAGAGGAAGTGCGGCTTTGGCAGTTTCAACCATTGATCCGTAAGCGAGCAGAACAACATTTTGGTTAGCACCCGAGTGCAATACTTCCCATTTATCGAAATCGATAAGCTCGAAAGCACCAGCGTCATCTGGCTCTACAGCTTTATCCCGAGGGAAACGAATCGCTACTGGTCCATCAGCTTTCTTGACGGCTGTATAAACCATATTGCGCAGTTCGCGAGTATTTCGTGGTGCAAGAACCTTCAAATTTGGAATGCTGCGCATGTAGGCAATGTCGAATACACCTTGATGAGTTTCGCCGTCTTCAACCAATCCGCCACGGTCGATGCCAAACACAACTGGCAAATTCAAAATCGCCACATCGTGAATAACTTGGTCGATAGCGCGTTGCAAGAAGGTCGAGTAAATCGAAACCACCGGCTTCAAGCCAGCCTTGGCCATGCCACCAGCCATAGTTACAGCGTGCTGTTCACAAATTGCCACATCGAAGAAACGATCCGGAAATTGAGTTCCGAATTTAACCAGCCCACTTCCTTCTGCCGTCGCAGGAGTGATTGCCACCATATTCGGTTCTTGATCGGCTATCTCGATAAGCGCTTGCGTGAAAATATCTGAATAAGTTTTTGCTTTTGGCTTGGCGGGTTGAGTCGGTTCAACCTTCTCGCTAAGAGGAGGCTCCAGGCTGAATGCAGGCACTCCGTGGAACTTGATAGAATCCTTTTCCGCCGGTTCGTAGCCTTTGCCTTTCTGGGTGATGATATGAATGATTTGAGGGCTGCTCAAATCTTTCACTTTATTCAACGCATCAATGACAGCGCCAACATTGTGTCCATCGATTGGTCCGGAATAATTGACACCAAGTTTTTCAAAAACAATTCCAGGTGTGTCGAAGCGCTCTTTAGCTTGCTTCTTCACAGACATGATCATCTCCCAGACAGCGGGCGTCAATTGCGCTCGGTCTAAGCGTCCTTCGATCTGATCGAGTTTTTCTTTAATGTCTTGATAGAAAAACGTTTCCTTGATGCGCTTCATATATTGAGAGAAGCCACCAACGTTTGCACTGATCGACATTTCATTGTCATTCAAAATGATCAACACATTGCGCTGAATGTGTCCGAGGTGATTGATGGCTTCGAGCGCCATTCCACCAGTCAGACCACCGTCGCCGATCACGGCGATCACTTTGTGATTCTGTTTCAAATGGTCACGGGCAATCGCCATGCCAACAGCAAGAGAGATCGAAGTCGAGCTGTGACCCGCCACGAAGGCATCGTGCTCGCTTTCAAGTGGATTGATGAAGCCACTCAACCCCTTATATTGACGCAAACTCTTGAACTGCTCGCGTCGCCCAGTCAACATTTTGTGTACGTAGCATTGATGCCCAACGTCCCAAAGTATTGTGTCTTTCGGTGTTTGGAAGATTCGATGCAGACCCAGGGTGATTTCGACGATTCCCAGGTTCGATGCTAAATGCCCGCCAGTCTTAGATAGATTGTTGATGACTTCCTGGCGAATTTCTTCAGCCAGCGCTTGCAGCTGCTCCACAGACAAATTTTTCAGTTCTGCAGGACTCAGAATTGCATCAAGAAAAGACGTGGGCGGCTTTGCTAGTGTGTACATAGACTGCCGGAGTTCCCTGTGTAAGAGTTGATTAGAGTAAATGATATCAACCTGTAATTGGCATTAGCTTAATAAATTCAATCATTTTGCATTCAGAAACTGAGATTACTAGCGCCAGTGACCTTTTCAGCCCATAATGCCAGTTGAAAAGAGTTTACGCCCGGTTAACGATCTGGTTACGAAGCACGTTGTATTGAAGAGTCGTAACTAATTTCTGAACCAAAGTACAGCAAAATTATTTGGGACGAGGCTTTTCAAGATTCGCCGTTTGAAAGAAAACGAATCGCATTATGCACCAAATGTGATACCACAAGATTGCCCGTGATTTTCTACTAAGCGATCTGGAGAGTAACTAGCCTATAACCGCCGTCCGTTGTAGACTAAGTTAAACAATCCCTACATCATATTATGCTATGGACTCACCACAGATTTTAGTCGTAGACGACCGCCCGGAAATCCGCTTCCTGCTTAAGGCTCAGCTGAGGAAACTGGGACGCGCCTGTGACTCGGCAGAAGATGGATTGGATGCGTTCGAGCGCTATCAAAGCCACCATTATCCACTGGTGCTGATGGATCTGGCGATGCCAAGACTGGATGGACTAGAAGCGACTAAGAAGATACGCGAATACGAACAGACAACCGACACAAACAGGGCAGTGATTATTGCTCTAACCGGGCAGGGCGAGCGCACTGAGTGCATCACGGCCGGGATGGACGACTTCACAGAAAAGCCGATTCTGATGGACAAATTGAAAATCTTGCTGGATCGTTGGCTACCAGCCAACTGAACCGCTCGACTACCAGACGTCTTCTTCGTGTCGCAAAAAGTGCGTGACGATGCCACCAACGACACAAATCGATCCAGCTATGAGCATGAACATGCTTGTGATGTTGGTTATAGCGACGTCGGCGTCAGCCATTCCATTTTTGAGCAGCACGGAAACACCTATAAAGATGCAGCCCAGTAATACGACCGAAGCTGGCAACCATTTTTTCATTGCATCTGACTCCGCCTGGGAACGCCGTATTTTCAAACCGGCAACAGCACACCTCTCTACTGTAACACCGACTTAGCACAACGAGAGGCTAAAAAGCCGACAGGTTCAGCACGTCAAAGTTTGAGCGCAAGCGGTCAGCAAGGCAACGCATATATAATCGGGCACGTGGTACGTAACTGGTAAGTGCCCTGATTTTGAAGGAGTTCTAATGGCTCGTAAATTCGTTGAAAAAAGCTTGCTCGTGCTCGCTTGCAGCGTTGGCGTGGCAACGCCATCATTCGCAGCAGCAGGTCCAGCCAGCAACCCTACATCGACTGAGACTTCAGCTGCGCCTGCCGCCAGCACGACGTCCACAACGACAACAACTACTCCTTCGTCTACCACAACCAGCTCCACGACATCTGTGACGACGACGACTACTCCGGCAGCCTCTACTGCCGCTGCATCCGTCGCAGCCCCTGCTACAACACCAGCTACCACCGCTGCTGCAGCCACTACGCAAGCCGCTGCTGCGTCTGCGGCCCCGGACACGACAACCACTACAACGACGGAAACAACCAAGACAACCTCGGAGACTAAATCATCAAGAGCCAAAGACGGCTACCCATGGAGCCTGAAGAAAGATACTCCAGCTGACAATACAAACTACGCACAGAACTATCAAAACGCTATCCACTCAGAATGCATAGTGATTGCGGAATATCTGGGATATCAAAAAAATCCAGATGTGCGCTTCAATCAACCGATCCAAGCCGATTACAAGATTGTCAAAATCCTCAAGGGACCACCGCTAAACAAGCGCCTGCCAATCAAATACGAGTTTCATGACCATACCAATCCGCCGACACCAGCAGGTTGGAAGTTCAGCGAAAAGGAAATGCCAGCCGTAGGAAGCCGCTGGCTCATCTTCATCGACCACGCCGTGCCGCACAACGGTCAATTCGAGACCTATGAAGGAAATTATGGACGTCAGCCTGAGACAGAAGACAATCTCAACAAGATCTACGAATTGCTTGAGAAACAAGGCGAGACTGGGTATTAAACCTGACGAATGTAAATAATGACAATCGCCTGTAAGCTATCCCGATTGGCTTTTCGGGACTTTTGACACTCTGGTAGCACCTCAAGATCTCCACCGCTCACATGTTTCCAGTCAACCGCCCTATTCAAGAGCGGTCGAAACTGAGCGCACCCTGGAGGATTCGTGGCAAATGACTGCGCCAGCGCGCCCAAAGACCGGCGCCAGTATCGTCGCGACGGCGATATTTTGCATAGTTCTTGTCGCCACCGTAGCTCTCTTTTTTCAGTGGAAACAGAGTTCAACCTTGCAGAGCCTGCCGCTTGATTGCAGGGATTCGGTCGAAAAAATCGACACATACTTGCACAGCACAACCGATCCTGATTGCGTAATGCTGGGTTCGTCAGTATTTTTGGTGCCTGCGGTGTACTGCGAAGAACATCGATTGGGACGCTCGCTCGTTGCACGAGAAGCAGATGCTGATCTGGCCAAGCGACTGATTCGCTGCGATGACGCTCCAGAACTGGCGCGACAACTGTCGAAACGCCTCCAAAAGCCAGTTTCGGTACGCAACTTAGCCGTTGCAGGTTCGAATGTCTCAGACTATCTCGCCGAAATCATCGCCATGCACAAAGCCGGACACAAGCCCAAACTGGTGGTTTGTGGACTGGGAGTGCGAGATTTTGTGCAGTCTTTTTTCCGCATGAATCCCAAAAACAATCCGGCAGCAAAGCTGATCGAAAACAATGGACAAAAGAAACTCGACGAGCAAATGCTGGGCGATCTGCGCGAAGGATTCATAACCAGCATGTTCAGCGAGCCTCGAAAGTTGCTCGGAGCCATTCAAGCGCAACTGACAAACAACGCACCAGTGATGTATGTACCGAAAACCGACGAAGAGGTGACGGCGAAACTTGTTCAAACGCTGACCGATGCACCTAAACGTCAGGCATTTATCGAAGGGCAACTTGCTTCCTACAAAGAACTATTGCAGTATTGTCACGATCAATCCATTCCGCTACTAATTGTAGAAGTTCCGAAACGCAATGGCTGGGCAGGAATAGTCGACGACGCGACAGTGCAGAGAATCAAGTCGACCATCATTGGCCAGTGCAAAACGTATAATGTCCCTTACTGCAATGTCGGAACAGGATTCAGCTATTCGGATTTCGCCGATGACATCCACCCAAACGAAATAGGTGGAGCCAAGCTGTTCGACAAAGTGGCAGGCGCTGTTGTTGAACGTGGTGTTCTTTAGAAAGTGCGACTGAAAATTCTATCAGTACTACTCGTCCAATTTGTGGTGGCCACATCGTCTACTGGCGCAGACAATTTGGAAGATGCGAAGGATAAAAATTCGAATTCAGATACGAAGACAGAATCGCCCCAGTTCTCAGTAAGCAAAGCAGCCGTTGATGGGATTCTATCCACCCTCTCCGCACCAACGACAATGCAGCTCGACCAAATTGAAAGAGATGCATTCTCGCATTCATACTCGAGTGATACCACCGAACAAAGAATCTGTCGTCTTGAACAATTCGTCTACGGCAAACAATTCTCAGGCGATCTCTCGAAGCGCTTCAAGAAGGTGCGAAAAGTACTAGCCCCTAAAGAAATCGAGAAGGCAATTGCTCCTATAACTGGCTCTGAGATTAACGCTGCCGACACTAGCGGAAAAACCCCTAAAATATATGACTTTCCTACGCTGAACAAGAAGTCTGACGTTGCGCCACCACCAGCGGAGCCGACTAAAACACATTTTGGATTGATCGATGTAATGAATCGAGGCATCGATAATTACAACGGACACAAATATGCCAATGCAGAAGACGACTTTGAAGAATGTTGTGCCATGGCTCCAGGCATGTCCAGATGCTTCTCATATCTAGCAATCACCAAGATGCAACTGAATCTCAGGCAAGCAGCTATTGATTCATTTCGCATCTCTTTTATGCTCGATCCGTTTGGAACATACGGAAGATACGCAAAATCATGTCTCGTTATTTTGGCTGGCGACGAAGCGATGAGAAAGCATCCACCGATCGATTCAAAGAAAGTTCTGGATGTTGCGATGAGCAGTATAGACAAACAATCCTCCGAAATAAGCAGCCGTCACCAGAGCCTGGCCAATCAAGTTGCCAGTTCGCGCATCGGCTACCGTGCAGACGTTTCAATGATCGACTCAAGGATTCAGTCCAACAACGCCCGCATTGAAGGTGCGCTCCGTGCAGCACATACGGTAGAATCGGCAAATAATTTGAAGCACATGCTCGCTGTCAAAAAGATGCCTGGAGACGCAAATTTAAGAGCATGGGGAACAACATTGACGACAAGATACTACGGCAATGAGACTTACCTGACAGCCCCATATTACATTCCAAAGGAAAGACCAATGGAGTTGAAAGCTATCGTACAATCGCTTCAGTCGATGCATGGCAAGAGTGGACATGCACCATCGGTGGTTCACAGCAAATCAGGCAGATCACAAAAGACCAAAACATCGCACCAGAAACATTCAAAAAGAGGCTAGTTCATGCAACGTTTAATTCTACTTTTCAAGGTCGCGGTCTGCATGAGCATTTGTCTTTCCGCACCAGGGGCTGTCTTCGCCAAGAGCCCGACTCCGCAAAAACTCGATGCGCGATCAGAGAGCGCAGTCGAGATCATAAAAAAATGCAATCAGTTTACGGTCAAGGCAGAGCAACTAATTGCTCAAACAGATGCAGCGACTGCAAAAACAAACAGATTGAATGGGGCAGCGAAGAGATTCGGCACCAACGTTGCGCCTACTTTCAAGCGACTGAAGGGCGCTCAGCTTGCCCAGGCGAAGCAGATGTACCAATCCGACTTAAACCAATTCTCGAGCCATGTAGCCGCCTATCGCGAGCACAATTCTAACGTGCGCCACCAATATGGAGAGTGCGCAGCAAGTCGAGCGGCGTACGAAAAGAACAAGAATTCCTATTTAATTCACTGCAAAGAGTTCCACATGGAAGACTTGCCACCGCCGCACGTCTGCGTGACAATGGAACAGGCAATGACCAATTCCGAGTCCGCAGCTGGGCGTTTGAAAAGCTCGGTGAAAAAACTAGTGGAATCACAGATTGAACTTATGAAGACCGAAGGTCGTCTAAATGCAGCCATCGCAAACTCTGCGAATGTAGACAAGGATGTTCACAAACAGCACGAACTAAATCTAAAGGAACAAGATCTCGCAGTCGAATTTGCTCAGCTCCAAGAAGAGCACAAGCAACTGGAAATCGAGAAACGTACTTTGACCGCTTCAGGTGTCAGAACAACGGTGCCCACAGTGAGAGCTAAAATACGAAAGAACTAGGCGAAAGCATATCGGGATTAATCTGAATATGACGTAGGCGAATTGAAGCTAATTTATTCTATTTATTGTTTTTGTTTTCTTTTGTACGCCAGTACCGCTGGTGCTCAGTTAGTATTTTCATCGCCTACAACTGCGAAGCACAATCCAACGCTGGAGACAAAGTGGATTACAAAGATGGATAAAGATCAGGCTCTAGCAGGAACTTGGCAGGGTTCATTGGCAGTCGGCAACGGCATGACACTACCCCTTGTGTTTCATTTTGTTGAAAGCGAATCGGGCTTCACTGGTTCGTTGGAATCTCCGGCGCAAGGAAAGTCTGATATCAAATTCGATACCATAACGTTGCATCCGGACGGCACCTTTCTTGCCGCAGTTGAAAAGCTTCACGCTCAGTTCGAAGGTCGATTTGAATCTAGCAAGTTGGTCGGAGTGTGGAAACAGAGCGGCTCATCACTGCCACTTAGCTTGGCTCGCAGCGCAGGCTACCAACCTCCTAAACGATCTCAGGAACCACAAACACCATTTCCGTACGCCTCTGAAGAAGTTTCATTCAAGAATGGTGACGTGGCAATTTCAGGCACGCTGACACTTCCTAAAAATGCGGAATCTTGCCCGATTGTTATTCTCTTGCACGGCTCTGGTCCGCATGATAGAGACGAAACCATATTCTTCCATAAGCCATTTTTGGTGCTCGCAGACTATCTAACAAAACGTGGCATTGGTGTACTTCGCTACGATAAGCGCGGATGCGGCAAAACAACTGGTGATTACAAAAAATCTACAAGCTCGGATTTTGCTGATGACGGATTGGCTGCAGTAAATTTTCTAAAGACTAACGCTCGAGTCAATGCAACAAAAATCGGTTTGCTGGGTCACAGCGAAGGAGGACTACTGGCGCCGATTATCGCCAGCAAATCTACCAACGTTAGCTTCATTGTGATGATGGCTGGAGCCGCACTTCCGGGCGATGAAATTTTGATTGGTCAGGTAAGACAGCTGGGAGGAAGCGGAGGTTTGACGAAGCAACGTCTTGATCTCGAATGTCAGATCGCGCGCGACACCTACGCAATATTGAAAACCGAACCAGACGATAAGTTGGCCATTGAAAAGATCAAGAAAATGCGACACAGACTAAATCCAGACGACGAATCTGGTACGACTGGCAAAGATATGGATGCACAGCTGGCTGTGCTGACCTCGCCATGGTATCGGTACTTTGTCGCTTACGATCCACGTCCGATGTTGTCCAAAGTGCATTGCCCGATGCTAGCGATTAACGGTGACCACGACACTCAGGTGCAGGCTACAGAGAATCTTGCCGCAATCACAAAAGCTGTCGAATCGAACGGAAACAAGAAACTGACCGTGATTAAGTTACCTGGATTGAATCACTTGTTTCAAACTTGCACAACAGGATTGCCACACGAGTACGCAACAATCGAGGAAACAATCTCGCCCAAAGCGCTGACAGTGATTGGTGATTGGATCGCTAAGCAAACAGAAACATCCGACAAGATTCAATAAGTACATAGCAAAACCGCCGGTTTCCCGGCGGTCTTGTTGCTTATTCTAACCTTTACTTTTGTTCTGCGGTCCGATCGATTATGCAGATGGCGGGCTCACAACTCTGTAGGAGTGCCCCTTAAACACAAGCGTCACATCTCTGCCGATAGCCAAGTATTTTGAGATACCTGGTGTGTTATGAATCAAATCGAAATAGTCTTTACTTCCAAATTGAATCGTGAGAGCTTTAGGAGATGATCCTTCATTGTATGTGGAATCAACCCAGGCACCATTCTTCAAGTAGAAGGTCTTGTCTTCAATTGATTTGATTGCGCTTGATTCTTCATCTTTAGCGATCACATCGGTGTTCTTCAATTTGTATAGTGCTTTCGAATAAGCTACAGCACTCTTACCACTTTCTTGAATCCTAGGCGCAGGCTTAGTGGCTACGAAACCGCTGCTAGCTTCTCTGAAGTCGCGAACGATAGGTCTATCATCGAGCATCTGAACTTCTTTGACCTGGCGGTTACGTTGCTTCTTCTCACCAGGTGCATAGGCTGCATCGCCTTCGGAATGAACATGCTTACCCATGCTTGTCTCCGGCAACCACGATCCCGCCGAAACCATTGCAGGAGCTGGTGCAACCATACGATTTTGATGATCGCCAAATTGTGCCTTAGTCGAAGCAGCAGCCATCAATGAACCACGGACAGGAGTCGTTGTTGCTCCACCGATGAACGAACCACCACCACCGCCGACCCAGCCACGGCGCATGTCACCGCGCATTGGCATTGACATTGGCATTGGTCGACCGTTCAGTGCTGAACCATGTGATTCGCTTGGATCTGTAACGAGGAACGATGTGTAGTTCGAGATGATGCCAAATTTCTTCGAGAGTGCAATGATTTCGTCAACAACTTCTTTGCTGTCTCCGTTATCCTGAGCAACTTGAGTCAAGTGCCCAATGCGCCTCATAGCCCAGAGTCTAGGCAGATAAGTGTGATCGGCTGAACTATTTTCGAAGTTCAGAGGGAACGAATATGCTTTCGACACTCCATTCACTTTTCCAGTTAAGTTCACAGTAGCTTTGGCACCATTTTTGTATTTGCCAAGCAGTAACACTTGCGATCCGGCGAAGATATCTTTCACTTCGCGAGGATACGTGTCTTTGACCGTAATGCCGTCATATGCGATGGAAACATTGCTCAAGACTGGGCTTTTGATCTTTTGATAGAAGCCGGAAAGAGCGGTTTCAAGATTTTCGCTAGGCTCAACATATTGTGCAGTGCCGTGATGATCTTCGGCAAGTTTGTTCAACAACTTTGTGTTCACATCGTAGCCGACACCGAAATCGAAGATTCTGGTATCACGTTTCGGTGCGATCGATTTGAGCAGAGTTGAGATGTTAGTTTCGCCTACAGTGGGCTCACCATCGGTCATCAAGACAACGTAAGCAGGACGCTCGCTGACTTGATTGAGCATCGTCAAACCGGTGTGCATTGCATCGCTGATGTTAGTGCCACCACGAGCTTCGAGATCGTCAATGAAGGCAGCTGCTGCCTTTTTATTTTCCGGAGTGGCAGGAACGACTTGCGTTTTGAACGACTCAACATCTGTGGCGAATTGCACGATGCTGAATTTGTCAGCAGGTGAAAGCGCATCCACAATGTATTTCAGCGCTTTCTTGGTTTGAACTATTTTGTCGCCTTGCATCGATCCCGATGTGTCAGCAACCAAAACAATGTCCTTGCCAATCACTTCTTTGCTTTGCAAAGGAGGTGACAATGTCAACAAAAAGTAGCCGTCTTCGCCTTCATTTTTATGTGTTAGCAAATTAGCAGCGAGGTCTTTGTTAGACACACTGTAATAAAGCAAGAAGTCTTTGTCAGGAATGGAATCATGCGCCAACATCGACACTTTAGCCTGATTGTTATCGGTGCGATTCGAAGTAATCGTGTGCGTCGGCGACCAGATTGTTCGCAAACCTGATTTACTGTTCAACTTCGCGTCAATCTTCACTTCATCGATTGGTGAAGTTTCGCCTTCAGCTTTAAGCGGAAAACGATATTTCAACATGCCGTTTTCAGCGTGCAGAATCTGCGTGTATTCCAACTCAACTTTCTTGGTGCCATGCGCTGGAATCGGAAAGATGCGAGCGCGAACCGTCTTGTAGTCTGCGTACTCGAGCAATCCAGGATCAACCATGCTGCGAACGATAGCTTCATATTGGGTGCGTGCTTCCTGCGCTTCCAATATTTTTCCTTCTACAGGTTTGCCGTCGATGTGCAATGAAAAGGAACTGAATGTTGTGTCTTCAGGCAACGGAAATAAGTATGTTCCTGCCAAATTTCGATCGGTGTCGTTCGAAAACGTCTGCGTTATGTATGTCTTGGCGACTTGATCGGTGATGTCAACTTTGATTTGCTCAGACTGCATATGCAATCCGAAAGAAACGCCGCCTTTCAAAACAGGATGTGGACCTGGGTTTGGGATCGGCGGAACGATCGGGTGACCTGGACGAACTGGTCTAACAGGTGTAACAGGAGCCAGGATCGGGCGTATCGGAGGCATAAGCAATGCGCCACCAGACACGGCCGAATCTACAACAATAAAACCCGATGCTTGCGACATCGGCGCTAGAAGAATCGTGGTGGCTAGCGACAGCGCTGATGCCAATGCCAATCGTTTCATGTTTCGTCCTCTTCGTAAGTGCCAGTGAGCAAGCGGGAAATCATCCGTGGTGCAGTAGTTGACTGCTCGAATCTCGTAATTAGTAGTAATGGCTGGCGAAACAGATTCGAGCGCAAAACTAACCGAGATAATTTCGGGTTGCCTACTGATAGGTTACTTCTGCCAGTCAGGACATACTGCCGTCAAAACATGCGAACAACTCTGGGGTATACCCTAGAGCGCTCCAGGACGCCAACTGGACTCAAACTCTGGGTTCGCCATAAAGCAAGCCCAGAGTAAGGTTTTGGCGTATTTGTTCGCTAAGGATTAATCCCCAGCCGAAAATTCATTCTTTCCCATCATCTCGTCGCGCTTTGGGTCTTCTTCCGTGTAATAAGGGGTCAGACTCTCAGCCTCAGTGTTCTTGCAGTTCGGACACTCAACGTGGTCGGTGTCTGAGCTTTCGACTTTGAACTGAGTTTGGCACTTCTGGCAAAGATAGTCGCCAGGGCGGGTAAGGTTGGCACGCTGTGCGCTGACGGCATTGACCGCCAGGTCGTCATTTTTGAAACCGGTGTTGTTTTCTGGCAAAAGCATACGAGCCTCCCTTTAGTAAGTGTTGAGATGGCAGCCGACCGTTAAAAGTTCCCCATGAGCTGATCGTTTCCCAGTGGTTGTTTCCCGCTTCGCATAATGAAAAAAGGTTGAGCACTAAGTTCCATTGGAACCAAGTGCTCAACTTCGGTGGGGAACCGAAACTTTTATACTGTCGGGCCGTATCAAACTCGGCTCAAGCTCTATGTTCTACATTGAACCCGAACTTACGGCTACACTGGCAGGTGCATCCAGTTGCAAATTGAATGCGTCGCCGGAACCGACATTTACGTTCTTACCTTTGCGAAGAAGAAGACTTTCAGCTACTCCCAAGCCGGCACCGAAGCCGAGTCCAGCAATTGCGCCGCGACCAGCGCCTCTTCCGCTTCCGGCGATGGCACCAATCACGGTGCCTATAACAGCTCCTGAACCGGCACCAATTGCTCCGTGAATGGCAGCTGTTTTAATTTTTTGATTTGTTGTTTCGCCTCTGAAGAGGTCGCTTTGGGCACCGGATGCCAGTTGGAATTTACCCAACGAGCCGACGATGTGCGCAGTGATTGGAGTTTCAACGCCGTCTGGTGTTCGCAGCTTCGTGAACTTCAATCCGAGATTGCCCGAATGCGACATTCTCGCTCCTGGAATTGAACTTGTCACCTGTCCGATCAGCAACGATCCAGCTGGAATTTCGCTGGTACCTAAATTAATCGGTTGAGCAAGACTGGCTTCCACTCTGTCGCCGACCCGCGACACACCGCTGGAAAGCGCGGTATTGACAGTCACTGGCATCATCATTCCTGCTGGAATGTAAGCAATGTGACCTTGTCTGTAATAAGGATAAGATCCAGACGATGTAGTCGTAGTACCAGCTTCGCCGACATTTGGTTTGTCGCCGCCCGTCAAATTCGCTATGTAGCGATTAACGGAAGCAGTATTTCTCAATGAAGATTTTAGTCCGGCTGCCCATTTGTTAGCCATGGCAGATGCTGTCAATCCCTGCTTCTTGGCACTGGCGGTGTCCGCAGTGGCGATATAGAAACCACCTAATGTCAGTACAGGCTGTCCATTCACGTAGGAAACCTTGACCGCATTTGGTGACTTATCGGTGGCAGCGACGAGGGCATTATCGATGTTCTTCTGCATGGCACTGGCTCTCTGCGTTGCAGTCTGTCCGCCTGCCCCCAACGGCACGCTGAATGCTGGCGCTCCAGCAATTCGAACAGATGTATCTGCCATTACAGGCAGTATCGCCCCAGCTGCTAACTGCGTGGTCAACACAGTTGCCAGCAAAATTTTCTTCGGACTGCTAAGTTGGGAAAGCATAATCAGATGTCCTCGTTTCATTACATGTACACATCGACGCTGGCAAAACCCAAGTGTTTCCGCCAGCGCGAAATGAACTTTTTAAACTAAGACATCATGACAGCCTTCAGGCTGATTTCGCTTCGTCATCGTGATGTGCAAATGCAGCCAGGTTCTCATCTATAGGAGCTGAAGGCTTGGCGCCCAATTTATCGGCGAGTTCTTGCGCTTTGTCAGCATCTAGCTCTCTGGCAGTGCTACTGACTTCCATCTCATCTTCTTTTTCCTCTGAGGCAGGTTCAAAATTCTGCTCTGCAGTTTTCTCTTTCGCAGCGGGTTTTTCAGATTCGCCGTTGGCAAATTTAGAGAAAGCGTTAGAAGCCATATCAGACAACTCGCTTCGCTTCTCATCAAGAGTCTTCATGGCGTCACTCGAGGTCAACTCGGTCAGAAAGCCGTCCAGTCCTTCTCGCACATCCTGACCCTTCTTTGTCGACCCGAAGAGAAAGCCCGCGATGGCACCTACGCAAAACGATCTGATCATCTCGATTACCTCCAGCTGTGATGTATTGGCTCTTTTCGGTCAGCCCTAGAAGGTCGAGCCGCGTGCCAAATCAACTTTGATTAGTTCTAACCAGCATCACGGCGCAATTCCCATACGAAATGTTCCGCCCTACTCGTAAAATCTAGTTATTCAAACGAGCAACGGAAGCTATTCCGGCTGCCTGAGCGCAGAGCAGGGAGAACACAGCCGCAGCTTCGGGGTTTACCCCAGCCAATTGCCGAAAAACCTAAGCTAGACTACTCTTGGAGCAGAGAGATGTTCCGAGGAAAACCATGAGGCTATCGCTGGCGCCCGTTAAACGCCTGCTACCCGCCGGACTAAAAGTACACGGACGCGATGGACTTTTGTTCCAACGCTTGTTTTGGGGAGCCATGGCGGGCTGCCTGGCAACGCTGCTTCTAGCAGAGTCGCCGATTCTAGAGTCAATGGAACTGAACATGCTCGAGTGGCGGTACAAGGTGGCTGACAAGATCGCGGCAGTATTTCCGAAGCAAAAGAAATCGCAAGACATATGTCTTGTGAATTTCGATGATCTGTCGCAATTCGACCTCGGTATCGCGCGTTTCAACGATGGAGCGGCACAAGAAAAACTCGCAGATGCGCTGAAAGTGATTGAGCGCGGGCAACCGACAATGGTGGTGTTGGATTTGGATTTGCGCGGCGCCACCAATCCAGAACTGATATCCACCATCAAGAAATATCGCAACGTGATCGTGGCGCTCTTTGGAAGCCTGGAGGGCAGCACCGAATTACCAGCTGCAGACTTCCTGTCGCACGCAGCTTCTTATGGATATGACGAGCTGATTCACGAGCAAAACGGGCTGGTCTGTCGGTTGCCAATCAATTATAGAGGCATCGACAACAGCTCTGAAGGCTCATTCACGGCAGAGGGTCTGGCGCCAGTTCCTTCACTGACAGAAGCTGTGATCGATTACTACAGGCGAGTCAAGGGTGTCGGTCCGCCCAGTCAATTCTTCTCTGTGCCTTCCGACCAACCTTTATATATGAGCTATCGGAGAATCGACTATCCGAGCATCTCATTGCGCGACACCATGCAGCCTGACTTCGATGCTGCTCAATTTCGAGACCGAATAGTGATTATCGGATCAACGTTTACGCAGCGTCATAACGACGTGAAAAAGAAAAGTCCTTTTCAGGAGTCAATACCAGACATAAACTTGCATGCAGACGCAATCTCAACGCTACTGAACGATGACGTGATCTATAGCTTTCCGAAGAATATTTCTCATCACTTATTGCTTTTAATTGGCGCCGCATTTGGTGCCGTCGCATCAATCCTGCCGCTGGGAATGAGAACGGCTGCATATCTTTTCACCTCCATGAGCCTGGTCGTCGTGGCGCAACTAGCCTTCCAAGTCTTCCATCTGGCCTTGCCCACGGCATCACCACTTGCGGTGCTGACATTGGGATTCAGTCTCGGCACATTTATATATCTAGACACCGACTTGAGGCAACGCAACAGGGAGTTGGCGCAAGCACGAGAATCCATGCAGGTCAGAGCCGAAGAGGAACGTCAGCGCATTGCCGAAGATCTCCACGATGAAACTCTTCCAGCCCTGTCATCGGTGGCGAGAATGGCTGACCGCCTTGCCCACGAGATGGTAGACAATCCTGTCCCAACGCTGATGCGAGAAAAGCTTGACCACGCCGTCGCCGAGATGCGGCGCGTGATCAACGATTTGCACCCTTCCGTGCTTGAAACCATGGGCTTCAAGCCGGCAATCGAGAATCTGCTAGCAATCTGCGGACGAGAAGCCTGTATCGAAAGCAACTTTGAAGACGGCGACGGACGCTCGGATTACAACATGACAAACTTCACCAAGCTGCAGCTGTACAGAATCGTGCAGGAGAGTCTTAACAACGTGCAGAAGCATTCCGCAGCATCGATCGTCGAGCTCAATATTCGCGAAAATGACGGATATCTTTTCATCGTCGTAACGGACAATGGAAAAGGCATCAATTTTAAGGCGATTCGAAAGGACGCTCATGGTTTGCTGAACGTACGCCAGAGGGCACAATTAGTGGGTGCACTGGTGGAATGGAAAAAGCCAGAAAAATATCCCACAGGAACCGAATTGAGGCTTAAGATACCAGTCGTAGAGACTACAACCACGGGTGAAGCTTGATGACGATTATGATCGTTGATGATGAAGAAAGAGACAGAATGTGGCTCAAGAACCTTTTGGTTCAGAACTTTCCGTCGGATCAACCCATCCACGAGGCTCACGATGGTCAGCAAGCAGTTGACATGGCTCTGAAGATAAAGCCGAACTTGATCTTTCTCGATATCAAAATGCCGCAGCTGTCAGGCATCAAGGCAGCCGAGGCGATTCTGCAAAAGTTACCGGAAACTGGCGTAATTATGCTCTCGAACTTCTCCGATGAAGTCTATGTCAGACAGTTGTGGAAGATCGTGCCGCCTAACGGCGTCTTCGGTTACGTGCTCAAAAACGCATCCAACGAGCAGGTTGTCGAAGCAGCTCGTGCAGTCCTTTCGGGGGACTGTTGGATACA
>JBBQFO010000040.1:0-28830 GCA_038322035.1 Candidatus Obscuribacterales bacterium | reverse complement strand
GCATCATATTCTTGAAACAGTATTGCAGAGTGTTCCATTTGTCTCTGTAGCTTTCGTGGCGATTTTTCAATACTTCAAAAAATTTGACCAAAGCTTGTTGTTGAAAGCTTTTAGGAAGTCTAAGACTGCCGAATAATCAGTTATTGATTTTCGAGGCGGAGAAGATGTGCGTGCTCAAATTCGTCTCTAACGAATTGGAGCACTGAGTCAGTTGATGCTCCAAGGAGTAGCAGTTACTGTGACCATAGCCGCAGGATGTGATGATTTCTGTCCACCGTAATTGATTGCTTCTTCAATTTCGTGGATCATGTGTCCGTTCATATGACCCAAAGATCCTAGAGCAACCATGCAAAGAGCTGCAACACAGCCGAGTCCCAGTGCGTACTCAACCATGCTCTGACCAAGCGCGCTTCTTCTTTTCATTTTCAATTACCTTTCAGTGCTGGGCGTATTCTACCGAACCCCAAACATCGTTTAAAGCTAAGCCCCGGGTGGGGATGAATAATCGCTTTACAACCGGCAAATTATTTCGGAACAACCCGAATGGTGCCAGCGGAACCATCAACTTCAATGATTGTGCCGTCAGCCCACAGGTCTGTAGCGCCGACGACCCCAGCCACGCAAGGTAATCCATACTCTCGCGCGACAAGAGCCCCGTGCTGGAGCACACCGCCCACTTCTAGCACGACCGCGCCGGCGTTGACAAACAATGGCGTCCATCCGGGATCGGTTGCTCGCGCTACCAAAATATCGCCCTTCTCAAATGGCTTCTGATCCGGCGAATGCAAAGATTTAACCGGTCCTTGCACGACTCCGGCGGATATCGGCGTTCCCGAAACATATCCATCACGAACGGGACATGGAGGCGGTCGCAAAATTTTTCCGCGCGAATCGATAACAGCAGGAAGCTGGTGCAATGTTCTCAATTGATCAGGAAACACTCTATTAGCATGCGCCTTGGCGATCAAATCCACAGACCTGTCAGCAATGCCCTGATCCAACTCTTGCAAGGTCAGGTCAAAGACCTGCTCGACACGTTCTAGTCGCTTTGCCTGGACCAAGAGAGCCGCTTCTTGTATGACTCTTCGACGGACCAAATCAATGGCAACGACGATTTGAAACTTTGGAGTTTCGCGATAACCAGCTAGCGTTTCAACAACGCGATAAAGCCACTGCAGCTCTTTGGCATAGAGCCACCCTTTCGAGTGCTGCTCTTCGGATAATTTTTCGAAAGCACGGTGTCGTTCTATTTGATTGCGATCGAACTTAGCCTGCGGACTTTCGTCTTCTGTCGTCTTACGCAGAGAGAATAAAAGGTCGATCAAAAATTGAGGATTGTCTCGATACCGAGGGCTGGCAATATCAATTTCCCGTGGGCCGCGATGCCCATACTTATCTAAAAAGCTTTCCCATGCAAGATAGAATTCCTGAGGCAAAGTCTTATCTTCGAATCGTCGCTCCAATTCCGCCTTATCTAAATCCTCGGGCAAGGAGCGAGAAACCGCATATAAAGCCAATCCCATCTCTGTGGTGACATTGTGCGGCAGCGCCAACTCAAGCTTTTTTAGATCGGATTCGTCTCTAGCAGCAACATCAAATTTTAGTTTTTGTAGTGACAATCTCGAAGCAATGACAAGCGGCAAAAGTTGTTTGAATGCCAAATTTACTGCACGCTCACAGAGCTTGTCGACCAGCTGCTCGACTGTCAGTTTTTCAGAACAGATCACTTGTGCGTCTCTTCTGAATGCCTGAATTTCTTGCTGCGCCTGACGATGAGCATGGTCGGGCATCAGTTCCGCTGCCAACAAGCGTGAAGCCAATTCAGGCACACGCCACATCAAATGCAATGGCAGATGTTTGAGATTCGGATTACCCATATATTCTTCCGCGTCAGCTTGCTCAAGAGTGGCTGCGGCAAGCGGATCCAAATTCTTGAAAAAGCTGACAAACTTTTCTTTGCCGGCGAGAACCAGAATGTTGGAAAAATTTGCATAAATTCTGCCACCATCAATTCGAACTATCGACTGATCGACATCCCCTGGGAAATCGCTGTTAAAAACAGTAGTGCTGACTCTACTGACAAGCTGCTGGAAGAAACTAGATGCCATAACTGAAAGCGGTTCATAGATGCCTTGCACGCAGATCGTCATATCGATGTACAGGCGACGCTTTTGTCCTGGAAGCGTAACCATATCCGGTGGCAGTGGAACCCAGGTAGTAATCGGCCGAGCTTGCAATAAATACAGCTTGCCTTCAGCGAAAGCCCATTCGATGTCGATTGGCCGACCATACAACTCTTCTACTTTTAAAATTAGCGCGGTCAACTCGCCGAGTTGCTCGCCTGAAAGCGTTAGCTCGTTGCTGCGATAAGCCTGACGCTCATTTGTCCCACCCTCAGGGTTCAGCCATATAGAAAATTCTTTGGAACCGATTTCGCTTCGTTTGACGACCCGCGAATTCTTTTCAACGATGAATTCATCCGGCGTCACAAGACCGCCAACAACAGTTTCGCCCAATCCCCAATTGGCGTTGAAAACGGCTTCGTCATATTCATTGGTGACCGGATTGAGCGAAAAGCCAACGCCGGAAATCTCGCTTGCGATTTGCTGCATGATTACGAGCGCTATCTTGGGCTCATTTGTCGAAAAGCCATGTTCTCGTTTGTAGACAACAACGCGAAAGTCTAGACACGACGCAAAAGCCCTGTTTATGGCAGAAGCCATCGTTTCAGTCGTGACACCAAGAATCGTTTCATAGCCACCGGCAAAGGACGATCCTTCAAGGTCTTCCTCCGGTGAGGACGAACGAACAGCGAAGAGATTCGTGGAAGAGAAGTTATTTAGCGCCGGCTCTAAGGCATTTTTCTGTTGATCCGAAAGAACAAGCTGCATCGCCTTTTCTTTCAGGTCATGACAAGATTTCCGCACTGCATCGGCTGATCTGGAGTGCTCAAAAGCGTTCCACTCAGGACTTGCTTTCAGTTCGTCAATCCAAGTCGAAAAAAACTGCACTGGCAGAATGAAACCGGGTGGAACAGGTAGACCGGCTTTGCTGCCTTTCAAAAGCGATTGAGCTTTGCCACCAATCTCGGCTAATGGACGATTCTGCGTGTCAGAAAAAGAATACAAAATCATGGAGCACAGAATAGCACTTCAAGGCGCCCCTGCACATTTTAAGAGACTCCAATTGTGGGTAAAAAGTGTGAGAGAATTGCTGGTGAAACGTTCAGACAAAGGCAGGCGCGTTGATTTTGAAAACTCCTGTCAGGCGAAAACATCGTTCTCACATTTTAGTCTTCATACTAAGTCTTGGCTGTGTCGGATGCATGAAGCCGCCGGATAAGACCGAAATTTTTGCAGAAGGCGTCAAATATTACGACGACCGAAATTACATACAGGCAGAGAAAAAATTCGAGCAGGCCTTAAAACTGTTTCTCGAAAAAGACAGCGCTAGTGCAGAAACATGTACTGCTGAAATGTATCTTGCTAACACAAAATGGGAACTCTCGAAATTCAAAGATGCACTTGAACTGCACAAAGTTGCGATCTCTTCAATGACTAAACATTACGGTCCAGATACCGAGCCGGTTGCTGATGCTGAGCTACGATTGGGTCTCGATTCGTATTCACTCAACGATAAGAAAGCGACGAAGGCTCATTACCAAAATTCTTTGGATATACTGAAAAAGCATTTGCCGAAAACAGCAGTAAAAGTCAGACAGTTGCAGTCGAAACTGAAAGCACTAGCCGTCAACAAGTGACGCCAGATACATAACATCTTTGATACTGGAGAGCGTTCACGCGATGGACACCTTCCGGGTTCAACATCAGTCATAGAGATCGATATCAATGGCTGAGTTGCAGTCGTATCGAAAGGGAATTCTCCGATGGAAATTAAGAAAATGAATCCGAAGCTTGAACTGTCGAGAGTTGCACAGGCTATGCGCTGCGTGCCCATGAGCGCTGGCATGCTGATGCGCTCCCCAGAGTGGTGGACTGGCAAACGTCCTGAGGCTGGACTCTGCCCTGGCGTCGACGCAGATGGAAAAATTCACTCATTGCCAATGCCAAACTTGGCAGACTGCACAAGAGCTTCTGTGCAGGACTACTTCGACAATTCCTGGGCGCTGACGGAAGTTTTGCTCTCAGGATTGGTGTCACCTGATGTGTTCTATCGGGTGCCGTATCATCAACTTCGTCACCCCCTCGTTTTCTACTACATCCATCAAGCAGTCCTCTACGTCAACAAACTGAGACTGGCCGGACTGATATCGGCGGCGGTGAACGCGGAGTTGGAGAGCCTCTTTGAAACAGGAGTCGACGAGATGTCCTGGGATGACATGTCGAAAAACACGATGCAGTGGCCAGAGTTGACCGAGTTGCACAACTACCGCAAACAGGTATATCGTCTAATTTCTCGCATCATCGCAGGTGACAATGGACTCAGTGACGGGCACGCGACGATCACTCAATCGGATCCTCTATGGACTTTGTTCATGGGCTTCGAGCATGAACGAATCCATCTAGAGACTTCGTCTGTGTTGATTCGCGAGCTGCCACTGGAATGCGTTCGCAAACCTGACGCATGGCCGGACTTGCACATGGGTTCCCTCGCAGATGATGAAAAGTTTGCACCGATCGAGGGCAGAGATTTTCCTGCCAACAAGATGCTATCCATAGAATCAGGAGCGGTCGAAATTGGAAAACCTGACGATGCACCATTTTTCGGATGGGATAATGAATACGGACAGAGAGCTTCCCAAGTAAACTCGTTTTCTGTGTCGCAGAACCTAATCAGTAATGGCGAATTTCACAAGTTCGTTTCGTCAGGAAGTTATCTAGAGCAAAGATTTTGGAGCACACAAGGCTGGAAGTGGCGCTGCTTTAGAAATACAAAATTCCCGACGTTCTGGAAAGTAGAGGGACCTTCTGGACTGCACCACTACAAGCTGCGAACGTGCTTTGAACTCGTGCCAATGCAATGGTCTTGGCCGGCTGTAGTGAACTTTTACGAGGCAGAAGCCTACTGCAGGTGGAAATCTCAATCAGAAAAATCAAACGACAACTACAGGCTGATTACTGAAGCCGAGCACCATCGCTTGAGAAATTCAGAAACTGTTGAAGCGTCAAAATACAACTTGAATCTGACTTCTGGAGCCGAACGGCCCGTCGGCCTAGATATCAAAGAAAACAGAAACCAACCGGGCGATCTGTTCGGAAACGTCTGGCAGTGGTGCGAAGATCAATTCAATCCCCTAGAAGGATTCACGGTGAATAGATTCTACGACGATTTCAGCGTTCCATGCTTTGACGGCGAACATCAGATGATCCTCGGTGGATCGTTCATCAGTACTGGTGATCAAGCCTCTTCGTGGGCTCGTTTCCACTTCCGCCCTCACTTCTTCCAACATGCAGGTTTTCGAATTGTATCCAGCACCAGCGATGGTGGCGCAGTCAAACTTAGCGATCAAGAAAGCAAAGTAAACCCATACGAAACTGATTCAGTCCTCAATGAATATTTGACCCTGCACTTCGCTCCAGCCGAAATCCAAATGCCTTTTACATTTGTAAGTCGGGACTTGACCGAGTTTCCGCAGCGCTGCGCTGAACTTGTGATCAAGTGGACCGACAAGCTTGGAATCAATCCAAACCGCGCACTCGATGTTGGATGCGCCGTAGGTGGCGCTTCATTCAAACTTGCAGAAAAGTTTTCTGAAGTGACTGCAGTGGACTTGAGTCAGTCCTTTATAGATGCCGCAAAACGACTTCAACACGATGGGTCCATCCACTTCAAATGCACAACCGAGGGCGAGCAAAGGCTCGAACTCGAGGCTACGGTCGACAAGTCACTAGCTCGACGGATTGACTTTCGCAGAGCAGACGCATGCGCATTACCGCCAGAGTTTGTAGATTTCGACGCAGTGCTGCTCGCCAATCTACTGTGCCGACTGCCCAGCCCTATGGCTTGCCTCTCTCGTATGAGTGGTCCGCGTGGCATAGTGCGTAGGGGTGGACTGATAGTGCTGACCACACCGTTCACATGGATGGAGCGCTTCACACCGAAACAGCTTTGGTTCGGAGGGCAGCGGGATGCGCAGATAACTTCAGAAGAATCCCTTATAGAAAGAATGAACCCAGATTTTGAATTGCTGGAAAAGTTCGACATGCCGCTCCTTATAAGAGAACACCAAAGGAAATACCAACTCATCTCCGCCCTGGCGTCCGCCTGGCGTCGCCGCTAAGCCGACAAAGATTCCCAGATTAGTTTCCCCGCCTTCCAAGGTCCCCGCGTGCCCCGTGGAGACCTTGCACTGCTTCCCAGGAGAAGTTTCAATCGTTGCCACAAAATTGAGACATTCTCTAATTATTATGACTTTGTTGAAACCAATCACCTCTTGCCCAAACTGATTGATTTCAAAGTCCTGTAACAAAAACAAAGTCAGTGCCAGCTGCCCCCACTGGCTCACTGCTAATAGCACCTTGTTCAGTTAACGGTTTTAGAGAGAGCAAAGGCCAGCGTTCATTCCGAATGCTGGTTCTTAGCATAGGGCTTTAGATACAATTCAACGCTTGATTGTGTTGTGCCATCATCTTTTACGAAAACATCGGCACAATTACTGTCTTGGAAGCCTACATTGTTATTCTGACGTTCGCCACTTTCTTTACCCACGTACACTTTGTCGAACGAAATATGCCAATGCGGAACGTCTTTCCGATATTTGACACCACGCAGGACTTGAAGCATCGTCCAGCCTTTGTTGTTGATCAAAGGATACTCACCATTTTCCTTGGGAAATTTGAGCGAGCCCATTTCTTGAACCTCCCTCGTCGCTAAATTCTCAATGGTCAGCACATACCAAATGCCTTTGTCATCGCGTTCTCCTTGCGCAAGACGAATTCGATACTTGCCCACGCCCCACGGATATAAACGCCTGATACCAACGAAAGGTGTATTCGGGTCGACATCAGCAAATCCACCTGGTGACACTATGCGGGAGTCGGCTAAATCTCTCAAATTCCAGGCAGAATAAATCATTCCTCGCCCAGGAGAATGTGCCTTTTGCGGATTGTGCAAATCTGTTTGGAAGCCAAAATAAAAATGATTCTTGCCGATTGAGCCTTCGTAGAGTCGTAGAAATAGAACTGGTCCCTTCGGCAATTCGTCGTGGATATCAATATTCATGGTCAGCTCTGGGAATGCAGGCTTCGATAAAATCCAATCGATTTTGGCCGGTTGAGACGTTTTGAATCTCTCTTGCTCTTGTTCTAACTGCAGCGTTGGAGCGAGATTTGCTAAAACACTCTCGTCATTTGTGGCTGGAGCTTTTGCCTGCGTGCCGTTGCGATAATCGTTCTGAGCCAAGTTGGAGATACTGATTAGGGACGAATTTTGAGGTTCCGGTTTGACTTTCGCAGCATTCATTTGTTGCCACAACAACACAGATGCGCCGACGGCGTACACAATCGCCGCAGTCGCGACAACATACAAAACGTTCCGAGACTTGTAGAATGGAACGTCAGATTTAGCTTTGCTAGAGGACTTGCCTAAATCTTTCCCCAACCAAACGAGTTTCAAATCCCGACGCAATTCGTCGACGGTTTGATAGCGATTTTCTGGCTTCTTCTGCAATGACTTCATCACAAGCACTTCAAAGCCGCGCGGAATGTTTAGTTGTTTGAATTCAATGCTCAAAGGTGCGGGCATCTCGTTCAAATGTTTGAAAATAGTTTGCACCGGATTTTCGCCAGCCAGTGGCGGTTTTCCAGTCACCAACTCGTACATCACACAGCCAAGCGAGTAGACATCTGAACGAACATCTAGCGGATACCCCATGCACTGCTCGGGACTCATGTAGAGCGGGCTGCCAAAAATCTCGCCTGTCTGAGTTACTCTCTGAGTTGTGAGCCCGCTATCAGACTCAAGCTTAGCGATACCAAAATCTATCAGTTTTACAAAATCAAAATCGGTTCCGGCATTTGTCAAAATAATATTGTCTGGTTTCAAGTCGCGATGGATAACACCGTGTTCATGGGCATAGCTGACTGCGGTGCAAATCTGCAGACTGATAGCCAATGCACGCGGAATGTCCAGAAAGATTTCTTTCTTCAAAAGCTGGGAAAGACTGTCACCCTCGATGTAATCCATCACCAAATATGGTGAGCCGTCTTCCGTTCGACCGTGGTCATAAACTGTCGCTAAATGGGGATGAGTCAGAGACCTTACAGCCCTCGCCTCTTGCTCGAAGCGTTTGATGCTTGTTTCATTCAAGGCAAATTCTTTGCGCAGCATCTTCAGCGCCAGGGTTTTATCCAAGACAATGTCATTGACTCTGTAAACAGTGCTCATGCCGCCTTCGCCGATCACGCCTAAAAGTTCATATCGGTCTGCGATTTTGCGTCCCACATTTGGGTCGGCAGGAAGTTCCGGCTTCTTAGATTCAGAGTTTGTTGAAACAGCTGGTTTCGTTTCCGTCTGAACAATTTTCACGTTTCCAAATGGCTTGCTCGGATCAGTTTCCCCACAGCTGCAAAACTTGTCTGCATCTTTGGGGCTTGGCACCGACTCTTCGCCGAAAATCCACCCCGTTAAGGAACCGCGATTTTTAGGTTTGAAGGGCTTGCCGCAAATGTCGCAATCAAGCTTGACATGTACCTTCTTCGGCTCTTTAGATTGCATGTCGGTGGAATTAGCCATTTAACAAAGTTCTATTAGGAAGCGGCTCGCCTTATCTTGATAAACTATCATAAGATAGCCCAATCGCCTAAACACGGACGAGTCGCGACCTTGCAGCCCCCACGCAACGAAGAAGCACCACTTGATGCCAAATCTCGATTTGGTTTGTTGTGCGAGAGCTTGCCTGTCGGTTTGCTCGTCATCGATAGCGACGGTACGATCCAACTGACTAATCGCAAGACAGCCAGAATTTTTGGCATCAGCAGCGAAGATTGGGTTGGTTGCAGTCTACTGGACCTCTTTGAAAAACAAGAGCCCGAATCGTTTTCTACTTTTCTTGAAGATGTAAAAAATCGAGGTGGAGCAATTGAACTCGATTCGAAACTCAGCCTCGGCCCAAGCATTCCAATCGAACTATCACTGACAGAATTCCCGATCTCAAACAATTCCGCTCTACTTGCTACGGTGATGGACATCACTGAGCGCCGCGAATTTCAACGATTGAAGCAAGAGTTGATTGCCATGGTTAGTCACGACATGGCGACGCCACTTGCAAGCGTACAGCTGGCGTTGGAATTTATTGCATCCAAAAGTCTGGAGGAATTGACGGAAGGCGACTTGAATCTTGCAAAGAAAGCCGAAAAAAGCGTTGCCCATCTGGTCAAACTGGTTGATGACTTATTAACCGTCGAGCGGCTAGAATCGGGCAAAATCGATCTGGTGCCGGAATGGTTCCCGGTCACCAACCTATTGGAAGAAGCAGTAGACTTGATGCAAGACTTCGCTAAGTCGAAAGAAGTGAACCTCAAAGTGCAAACAACAGATTTGAATTTGTTTGGGGACGAAAGTCGATTGAAACAAGTGGTGATGAATTTCTTATCCAACGCAATCAAATTTTCGCCACCACAAGGAATAGTGTCAGTGGCTGCAGTTGCGAAGGACGGGTCAATCCATGTCTCAGTTACGGATCAAGGAAGAGGCGTCCCTAAAACCGAGCAGCAATTGATCTTCCAGCGGTTTCATCAAGTCGAAAAAGATGACGCGAAGAAAAAAGGTGGCCGCGGTTTAGGACTGGCAATTTGCAAGGCGCTCGTCGAAGGGCACGACGGGAGAATTGGTGTGTTCAGCGAAAACGGAAACGGTAGTTCATTTTGGTTCAGTATTCCCGACAAAACGAAAACTTCATAACTTAGATGCGGAGATCCTGATGGCAAAAATTCTGGTTGTCGAAGACGAAAAAGAAATGGCTGAGACTGTCGCGCATGTTTTGCGCAGCGAGCATCATGTCGTGGAAGTTGCTTTCAGCGGCGACGATGCACTGGCGATGTTGCGTGTTAGTCAGTACGACTTGCTCGTGCTCGATTTGAATTTGCCTGGCGCTGACGGTTTGGAAATTTGCAAAACGATTCGACACCAAAAGCGCCCCGTATCAATTTTGATGGTTACTGGTCGCAAAAGCATCGAAGAAAAAGAGCGCGGTCTTGATCTCGGAGCAGACGACTATCTGACAAAACCGTTCCACTTGAAGGAGCTGCAAGCCCGTGTTCGAGCGCTTTTACGCCGAACTCCATCAGACAGCTCGCATCTCATTGTCGTAAAAGAAATTTCGCTCGATCCGAAGCAACATATAGTCACAAAAAATGGTGTGTCAATTAAACTACTGCCAACTGAATTCTCCTTGCTGGAATTTTTCATGACCCACTTGGACAGAGTATTCACATCTGCGCAAATAATCGAGCAAGTCTGGCCGCAAGATACGGATGCAACTGACCGAGCTGTTACAAGCTGCTTAAATCGGCTAAGAGCAAAGCTGAGCGAAGGCGAGAAATTCGACTTGATCGAAACCCTCTATAACGAAGGCTACCGAATGAAGTCCTAATGATCAAGCCCAAGATGAAATGGAGGCGCTCGTCCCGAGTGCCCCTGCAATTGCGAGTGCGCCGCCGAGTAGACTATAGTCGGGTGGGGCTAGGAAAACGAAGGATTTATTACGGGCTTTCAAGTGCTCCGTGTTCGCCGGGCATCATCCAGTTGAGCCTTTGCGTCTTTTGCGCTTGTTAAACCGCGCTAATCCGGTGGTACATTAGTATCAATCTCCAGTTAGCAATGATTTTAGGCAAATGTTTCACTTAAGTGTGCGTCCAGAGCGCCTGCTTGGCACCGCAATTCAATTTATCTCACTGTCGGTCTGTGTGGGAGCTTGGCCACTGGCAGCGCATGCAGACTTGCAGGGCGGAACCAAGACTGATTCTCCGGCAGGAGGAGCCAGCCAGGCTGCTCTTACCGGTGGCGCCAATCAAACAGTCTTGACCGGAGGGACAAAGGCGACTTCACTGTCCGCCACAGCAGCGCAAACATTACTAAATGGTGCAGCCAAGATAGACGCGCTTCCAGCAGGCGTGAACCAGAATTTATTGAATGGAAACGCGAAGTCGGGATTGATCCCTGCAGGTGCGAGCCAAAATCCGCTCGATGGTTCAGTCCAGTCAGGCACCTTATCTGGTGGCACGAAACAGACTCAATTAAATGGGAATGCCGCCACTAACAGTTTGACAACTGGCGCCAGTCACACACCACTTCAAGGTGGTATCAAAGATGATGCCTCGCTCAATCCGTCATTGCGACTGCTTAAGCCAGCGACGGCCAAGGGCGGACGACCCTTGGCTCCCGGAATCGGCGCTACGTTCATTCCAGGTCAGGTAACACAAATTTCCGGTCACACCACCTCTGGTCCTTTAGCACCATTTCTGCAGCCATCCACAGCCCAACCAGGAGTGTTTCAACGAACACTCAGTGGCACGATCGCTCCAATCTCGACATATACGATGACCCGCAGTAACAGCAGAACATGGGTAGCTCCAGGCTACGAAGTTACTCCTGCAAACATCAGTCGCAGCAGCGCTTTCGTGCCTCCGACAAGTAGCTCCAGTGCATCGATCACACAACACGGAGTGACAACATGGGTGCCTGGCTTTGACGTCAGCAGTATCAGTCAAGTCGCAGGAGCAACTGCTTCAACGATTGTTGGGCATGGAACAGGTGCGGGAATCGCTGCCTATTTGCCTCAATATGAAGTACACAAAATCAGCGTGACATCACCGCCGATGGCGTACGATCCTGCCGCAACCACACAGAAGGGCGTGACGGCGTTCGCACCAGGGTACGAAGTAACAGTGATCTCGCACAGTAAGGGTGCCGTCTCCTGGACACCTGGATACGAACTTTCAAAGCTAGTCCCTTTCGCGTACAAAGAGACCTTGAGCGGGGTTTGGCACTCAGGCTCACCGACACCAGCATTGCTTGCGTCCCAGGGAGTGTTGCCACAACCGCAGTTCACCAAAGTTTTGGTAGGACCAGCGCCAATGGTGGCAACAGGTTTGCTCTTGCCACAGTTGAGAGCACAAGTACTGGAAAAACTGACTTGGGATGAATGGTATAGACGCGTTGCCAGAGCCATCTATTGCCGGTGGCAGTATGCTGAAGTCGGACCGGGTTGTGCCACCATCCGAATGGTGGTAACGAAGGACCGCGACATCGGCTGCCAATTGATTGACTTCGTTCCTGCACCAGACATCAAGAGAGATGTAGCTGCTGAGACACTCTTCCGCGAAAGCGCCGTCAAAGCTGTGAACATGGTGACAAAGTTTGAGATTCCAGACTTGCCAACGCCGCTTGATTCGGACAAAGTCGTATTCGACCTTGACCTGAAACGACTCGTCGATGGACCAGTTGGAGTGGACGTCGCTAACCGTAAGTAGTGATGTGCTGGCTATCCAAATTTGGTAGAATTCCCGCTATGGCGGCTCATCTTTAGCGAGTAATAAATGAATTTATATATCCGTCCTTCTAGATTCGGACAATTAGATTCGAGAAGAAGAAGAAGAAGAAGGAACTCAATTTGCGCATCTTTGCTTGGCTCATTGGTCGCATTGATGCTGCTAGCAGCAAATGTAGTTCATGCACAGGAACAAGATCCATTTGCGATTTATGTAAAAGCGGGAATAGATCCCAGCCAACATGCTCAAATCACTGAGTTAGCCACTCAGATGGAACAAGCTAACATTGGTCGTTCGCTCGAGATCATGGATTTGATCAAAGATATTCGAACCCTTTCGTTGCAGCCAGATCTGGATGAGAAGAAAATTTTAGCGGCGCAAAATAAGATCAATGATCTTCAGGGCGCTATGGTTATGGATCGGTTGAAACTGAATATGAAGGTAAGGAAGCTTTTGACTCCTGAGCAGCGCGTTCGGTTGGTTTCGATAATTAAGGTGCAACGGTCCATGCCTAGTGCTGCCCCTGGTGTGGCTTCACCGCAGTGATGGTTTCTTGCAGGTTTTGCCGGCTCAAGCCGGCGCTCCGTTACTGCGCCATACATAGTTTGATCAACTACTAGAGGTCTGGTCTCATTGAGACGAAGTGTACGGTTGCGAAATTGGCGCTGTAATCTACGCGTGAGACGGATCCAGTTGGAATCGATAATCGCCAAAAATTGTGCACAGACATTCCTAAAGCGTTGACGAGAATGGCTCGGATAATGCCTGCGTGTGTGACGAACGCCACGGTCTGCCCCTCGTATGTTTTGATCAAAGACGACAAATTGTCGCGTATGCGATCGCATAAATCTTCGATCGACTCTCCACCAGGAGGGCGATTTGTAATTGGATCTTTTGACCATGCCGCGTAGATCACTGGATCGTTTTTCTTGATCTCCAGATAAGTGCGCCCTTCCCACTCTCCAACGCGCCATTCATCGAATCCCTGACAGATGATCGGAGTCATTCCGCTGGCACCAGATATGATGTCAGCCGTGGCTTGCACTCGCTTCGCGGTGTTGGCGATTAATACATGCGGGTTGTGTTTTGGAAGCCACTTCGAAATAGCCTTGGCTTGCTCAATTCCTCTGCTGGTCATCTTTGCTTCTGGATCGGTATAAAGTAATCCGGCTTCAGTTGCCTCTGTGTGTCCATGACGAATTAGCAGCAATGAAGTAATTGCTTCTTCCGGGTGGAGTGGCTCGCTCTTCTTCGCGTCGGCGGACAAATTAGTTCTCCAAATCAGGTTGGCAGAATCCAGCTGTGACAAGTTGATCTGCGTTAGCCGGTTTGTTCAATCCATAAACGCTGCAGATGTTTAAGAGCTTCCGCACTTGCGATGCATAGAGAGGCTTTGGCCCACCCAATAAGTGGGCAACGAGCATGGTCTGAGCGAAATGTTCAACGGTTTCCAACTTATAATACGCGTCGAAAATATCTTTTCCTAGAGTGAGAGCGCCATGGTGATCTAACATCACGGCATCATATTTTTGTACATATTCGCGAATACTGTCCGGAATTTCGTCAGTACTTGGTGTCGCATATGGTGCGGTTGGAATATTTCCTAGTGTGCAAACTACTTCCGGCAATACGCATTGCGCCAGACTGACACCAGCGACGGTGAATCCTACCGCTGCCGTTGGGTGAGCGTGAACGATTGCTCGGACATCTGACCGCGTGTGATAGGCAACCAGGTGCATCTTGAGCTCAGTCGACGGCTTCTTTTCTGAAAGTGAGTTACCATTAATATCTGTGAGGACCAAGTCGTCACAACCTAAGCGGCCCTTACAGGAGCCGGCCGGCGTGGTCAAAATGAGATTATCAGCCAGCCTGATACTGAAATTGCCCTCGGTACCGCTGATGTAGCCTCGCGAGTAGCAAAGTCTGGAAACCTCGACCAGTTCTTCTCTTGCCCGCTTTTCGGTAAGCACGATTTGCAACGGAAAACTCCTTAGAATCTGAAGAAATACGCAATACTCTATGACAGGATGTTATATCTAGTAGACTACCATCGGGATGTAAGTAGCCACCCGACGCACCAGCGACTCGGTCGTGACAGTGGCCCCGACAAAGCAGAGACCACAATACTATGCGTTGTCCAGAATGTACCGAAAGAAATTCCGTAGCAGCTAGAAGTTGCGACGCGTGCGGCTTTAAGTTCAAGCGCAAGCCTGTGCCTGTTACAGTTTGGGCTGGTCTAGGAATTGTCGCGACCGCATTAACCTTTTGGGGCGTCGCCTCGGCAGTTGTTCCAAGTCTGACCGACCCATCCAAGTCACTGGCTCGTGTTGCGAAGAATTTTTTGGCCGGTCCAAAAAATCCAGAACATGCCACCAAACTAAAAACCGAATTCGACAACTCTGTTAAGGAATTTCTCGTCGCCAACGGCAAAGATCCATCGCCTGAATTGGTCAAGAAATTACAAACGATTTTGGCATCAGACTCTTTTGAAGTTCATTCCTTCGAACTGCCGCGAGGCCTGAAGGTTGTTGAAGTCGATACTATTTTGCAAGCTTCGGATTTCCTGGTGATCAATTCACCAGCAGGAACAAAAGTCTTTACTTTGCCTGAATTCGAAGTCTTTGATAGCGCTCAAATTCTCAACGACCAGGCGCGCAATTCGCTCGTCTTGATTGGACACTCGGCCGGTCAAGGCGCACGCAAAGCGCAAGTCAAGGTGTTTGCGCTCTTGCCGGATGATGTACAAGACGAAACAGCAAAAGCATTACCGCCGATTCTGGGCGAAGGAACTGCAACATTTGCTCCCAATCACAAGGATATTGTCGCCGACCTATCGCTATTTTCTATCGGCGTGGCACAAGGACTTTTCAAACCACAGCAGCCGAGCATTGGCAGAGGCGAAGAAGAGCGCGTCAAGCAAACTCTGACTTGGAAGGATGGTGCGTACACATCTAATCTTTCAAATGGCAAAGGCGCTTTAGCAGCACTTTTTTCGGTGGCACGATGCATGCAAGCACCGGCTGATTCAGATCGGTTTGCCAATTCTCTTTCGCCGAAAGCGCTTGCCTTCATCAAGTCAAATCAGATAAAGCTTGACGCGCCTAACTTTATCGTCGGTCAAACAGAATCTCCATCAAAACAGCATCGCACTCCAACTGTGAGCAGGCTGCTACTAGGTTCGTCCGGCAATAGTTACCGAGTAGAACTGCAAAAGGTTGGTGACGGCGCTCAAGCTCATGTCGTCGTAAGCAATCTAAAGCGAACCGATGAAACTATCGCACTCACTCCTAAAGTGAAGCCTCCAGATATGGTGGCAGTAACTCCTCCAACTACTGCGACGCCGACTCCGCCTCCACCAGCCATTACAACTACGACCACACTGACACCTGTGCAAGTCGCTAACATCGATCCAGGCTTCAATCATCATCAAGCTACGATCGTCGAGAAGAAAACATCAGCGAAGAAAGAGCTGAAGAATGATATGCCGATTGAAGATCGCATCATCAACAGCAGTAAAAATCAAACGCTGATTCAGTCTTCAAAAGATGAAAGCGTGAAAAATGTTCCGTCTAAACAGATTGCCAAAGAATTTGCTAAAGCAACTGCTAAGACTCAGGGAGAGACGACAGCAGCGACAAATGAATCCCCCAAAGTAGGAGTTGTTGAGTCAAGAGCACAAGCAGTCAGATACCCCGTCGATGAGGTGATCAGTCCATCGCTCGAAAAAACGGCTGATAGCAACATTAATCTGAGACGTGGACCAAGCAACGGCTATCGCACACTGGCACACCTGAAGCCAGGGGCAAAATTCGAAGTGATCGGCAAGAAAGATGGTTGGTACAAGGTTCGCAGCGGCGGCACTGAAGGCTTCATTGCGATTTCGGCAATCGATAGCAAGAAGTCATCCGCCACGCCATCATCATCCTCTACGACCTCGACAAACACTACTCAAACCAAACCGGAGCCTGTAACGACCAGCAGCAAGCCCGAGCCGAAATCTACAAAAAGTTCAACCAGCCCAGTTCCGGTTAAGACAGCGTCGTCCTCAACCGCTAGTAAGTCGAGCACTCCCGCGTCATCATCCTCCTCCAAGTTCAGCGCCGTCAAGGACACTACAGAGCCCATGCAAAAGGGCTTGACGTCGGGCACGCTAAACAGGAATCGAACAATACGCGATGAGAACCACAATCCCATCGGCGTGGCCACTAAGGGCGTTAAGGTGGTGGTCCTGACAGGCTTGAAGAATGGAAAGTATAAAGTTCAATTACCGAGCGGAAAGACCGGCTACGTGGACAAAGAGACCGTTGATGTCGTAAACGATGCCCCTCAATTTGTACCTTAGCTAGCGACCTATGTTATATTTGTAAGCCGGGACGTGGCGCAGCTTGGTAGCGCGGTTGCTTTGGGAGCAATAGGTCGCAGGTTCGAATCCTGTCGTCCCGAGAGTTTCGGGCTCTCGCCCTTTTCAATTAACCAATTAGTAACCATTTGAGTCTCTCGTCACAGCTCGGTGGAAACTCAGACGCGGCATCGAACCAGCTCAATTTTGACGAATCAAATTTTGTGCTAACAGACAACTTAAGTTATTTGTCTGGGTAATTCTTGCTGCACATCAAATTGCATGATTTTGTTCAAGCGCTTGCAACTTTGCCAATGTTCAAAATTGTTAGAGTCGCTTACTTCGCTATGACAATTAATGAGACGCTCAGAGTTCCACTAGAGTTCACCTTCCTGACCTACACTAAGAAAGTAAGTAACTTAGAGGTGCCGTTGTGAGCAATGATCCGGGCTCGAAAAATCTTGTTATGGTTGTCGGGGCGACCGGCTACGTCGGCAGCCGCCTTGTGCCGAGGTTGCTGGCCGCCGGTGTCCGCGTTCGCGCAGCCAGTCGCTCGCTGGAGAAACTGAAAACTAGAGATTGGGCAAAACATCCTAATGTTGAACTCTTCGCGTTGGACATGAAGGATATTGACTCTGTCGAGCGGGCGTTCAAAGGCTGCACGCACGTCTATTACCTGGTCCATTCGATGAATCCACAAAGCAGCGATTTTGCAGAAGCTGACAGAGTTGCCTCGGAGAATATGGTCAAGGTTGGCGAGCAGGAAGGTATCAAGCAGCTTATCTACTTGGGTGGACTCGGCGAAACCGATCAGAATTTGTCTAAACATTTGAGGTCTCGCGCTGAAGTAGCGTCTATTTTGAGCAAGGCTAAGTTCTCCACTACTGTTTTGCGCGCTGCGATGATTATTGGCTCTGGCAGCGCCTCTTTTGAAATTCTTCGATATCTCGTAGATCGTCTGCCGGTCATGATTACACCACGTTGGGTAAGTACCGCGTCCCAACCAATCGCCATTCGCAACGTCCTAAATTATCTAATCGGATGTTTGAACAGATCTGAGACGTTTAACCAGACCTTCGATATAGGCGGTCCAGAAGTGATTACCTATCGCAACCTCATGGACATTTACGCCAGTGAGGCTGGACTGCCCATGCCTTACATAATTCCGGTGCCAGTTTTCACTCCCTGGCTCAGTTCTTATTGGATCAACTTCATCACTCCGGTGCCTGCATATATCGCTCGCCCATTGGCTCAAGGACTAAAAAATCCGGCTATTTGCATGGAGTCGCGCATCAAGCAGATCATTCCGCAAGAATTACTTTCGTGCAGAGAGGCAACCAAAATTGCCATCGACAGAATTCAGCATCATCGCGTTGACAGCCATTGGACAGACGCCGGCCGGCTGCCCCCAGTTGAGTGGTTCAATTCATCAGACCCGGAATGGGCAGGAGGGACTGTTTTCAATGACTGCAGGAGTATCGAGATAGAAGGCACTCCTGCAGATGCCTGGAAGTCTGTTTCGAGAATTGGTGGCACCACAGGTTGGTATTATGCCAATTGGCTGTGGAGTTTGCGCGGTCTTGTTGACTGGATGGCTGGTGGCATTGGCTTGCGGCGTGGCAGGCGAGACCCTGATGACCTACGCACCGGTGACGCCGTCGATTTTTGGAGAGTCAAATCAGTTGAATATGATAAGCGTTTGTTGTTGATTGCAGAGATGAAATTGCCCGGACAAGCCGCTCTTGAGTTTCAAATTTCGCAAAAGAATGCCACCACAACTGAGATTCGTCAAATCGCTCGTTTTTTGCCTTCTGGTCTTTGGGGTCTGGCATATTGGTTCAGCGTTTCGCCGCTGCATGAGTTCATCTTCACAGGTATGCTGCGCGGTGTTGCGAAAGCTTCCGGACGTAAAATTTCGCAGCCGCCCAAGAAAGTCTTTATGCCTGATAAGCCCTTGTTTGGTTTCGGCAAGTAAAAGAGGAAATTTAATTGCGGATAAAGAGGGATGGAAGGCATGGCGCCGACCGTCAACTTAGTAATCGAGCTTGCAATCAGGACGCTTGTTTATAAATGACTGAACTGCTTCTTTTGACAGATTCTTGCAATTTACGACAACCAGCCAGGTGAGCTTTCGGTTGTGAGACAAAGTTGCCAGGGCAGCATCCGTACTTTCTTAGGAGCTGCACTTGCACTTTCAGTTTATCTGCTCGACTAATCTGCTCGCCGCTCAGCTTTTCAATAGACTTTTTGTCATCTAATAACGCAATCAGCAACGCATTCTCAAGTTCGGGCATTGATTGAAATCGCTGATCTGGATTCTTCCGAAGCGCCTTTCTGACAATTTCTTCGACATTTGCGGGAAAAAGATTTCCTGTCGATCGCTCCTTTAAGGTAGGTGCTTCTGTCTTCATTTGACTGTAAATAATCTGAACGGCGCTTGCAGCCGAAAGTAGAGGCACTCCAGTAAGTGTCTCGAACATCACACACCCAATGCTCCTTCGAACGCGATTGTCTCCTCGAGAGTGGTGGCTTCAACATAATCCAACACCATGCACGGTAGGTTGAACTCAGTCAAACCGTAATCGCGAATACGCACAATGCCAGGGTGTTCTAGAAGTTAACGGCTTTCGCCTCTTGAGCAAATCGCTCAATGCCAACGGTGTCCAAACGGTTTATATTCAACATCTTAATCGCCACAATTTGATCCAAAGCCATGTGGCGAGCCTTATAGATTACTCCCATGCCACCGGAACCGATTTCCCCTAATATCTCATATTGGCTTGTTAGCTCATTTCCCAGCTGAGACCACCTGAGTAGAACGGTTTTGTCGTTCGGACAAATCGTTATATTAATCGACAGGCTGATACCACATGTGGGGCACACGGTTGTCTCGATAAATTCAGCAGACTCGAAAGTGAACGCTGAAACCTCTTTCGGATCGGATCGGTCCATAAGCCTTCCAAAAGACACTGCCATAAGGATATGCCCAGCCAGTATTTTTATATCTCGATGGAGATTTGAGCGAGCCAGCTTCAGCCCCAAGCGTCAAGCTGACGACACCTTGGATAGCTTGCCAAGTCACTGCAGAACGAGACGGAATTCACAACGGGAACCACGATTAGCCATGAGCAAAGATCAGATTGCGCCTCAGCCATAGTGAGGAACTCGTAGTATGCTATGAAGGTTGTTCAAACGACCGTGCAACACTGGCGAAGTGCTCTGTGACGGTGACTCTGGTGAATGTCTTGAAAGAAGAATGGCAAATCAAAGATGAGTTGAATCATTTGGCGGACAAGCTCTCCGCCATGAACTGCGCTCTGCGACCAATCAAAGAACAAAAGGTGATTGATTGGGAGAAGCTCTGGGGCGTAGAATTGCCGGCAACCTATCGTCGTTTCATTACCGAGATCGCCGACGGAGTGGTCTTGCCGCGAACAACAGTTGTTCCTCTCGAAAAATCAATGACAACAGCTCGTGGATCCAATTGGCTGCCATCGCAACTTCCACCTGACTTTCTGCAAAAACCATTTTTGTACGAACGCGATTTCAATCCAGATTCCATGCCCAATTACGAAAAAATAGTCGGCAGAATGAGTGACGAGGAGTACTCGATGTGGTGGCTTCAGCACTTGCACGGCACAAATTTGGTTGCAGACTTCGGCAATGACAAATCCTTGTTTCTCATCGTTAGTGGCAACTCGCACGGTCAAGTTTGGGCTGACTACAGCGCTGTAGGGAGGGGCTATGAACGCTGCGATTGGGATTTTCTAGATTTCATTCTCCGGTTCGTGGTGTAAGGGAAATTCAGAAAGTCAATGGATATTGTCAATTTAGCCGCCTACAAATTCACGAGCATTCCAGATCCAGACTCATGGAGAGCGTCGGTGAAGTCTCGCTGCCAGGAGCTGGGAGTCATGGGAAGTATCTTGTTTTCGCCAGAAGGGATCAATCTCTTCGTGGCGGCGGAGCGTTCGGCAATCGACGAATTTGTTCAGTATCTACGCAGCGATGAGATGTTCGAAGGGCGATTCGCTGACCTGATTATCAAAGAAAGTGTCTCGGAGAAACAGCCTCACAAGCGCATCGTCGTAAGAATCAAGAGCGAAATAATTACCATGAAACATCCGATGGTGGTGCATCCACTAGACGAAAGGGCACCATCGGTGAAACCGGAGCGATTGAAGAAATGGCTTGACCAGGGTCATGACGACGAAGGAAGAGAGATAGTCTTGCTCGATACTCGCAACGATTTCGAAGTTAAGATTGGCACGTTTGACGAATCAATTCATTTCGGAATCGAAAAGTTTAGCGAATTTCCGCAAGCATATAATGATACTGGGAGTGATCTAAGAGCAGAATTCCAGAACAAGACCGTGGTGTCATTTTGCACTGGTGGCATTCGTTGCGAGAAGGCGGCTCTCTTCTTACAAGAGAAAAATGTGCCAAATGTTTTCCAACTCGACGGTGGCATTCTCAAGTATTTCGAGGAAGTCGGCGGCGCTCATTGGACAGGCGAGTGCTTCGTGTTCGACAGACGAGTTGCGCTTGATTGCTCACTCAACCCGACTCAGCAGGAATACGAAATCACTGCCAAGCCGAGTCGAATGAAAGAATACTTTCGCTGGAAGGCTAAGAAAGAATCCGAAGCAAATTCTTAGCCATCTTGTTCGGTCTATGAAGTTATACCCTTTGTCTATCTCTTTCCGGGTGCGTAAGGTCCCATTGGACGCGGGGATGCCTCGTATAGATCCCATGCTGTATTACCTTGTCCAGAACGTGGATTTTCGCCGCTGCTCAATCCGTTATCACTTCTATCAGCTGGGTTGATCTTTTGGGATAGCAAGTTGTACCAAGTTTCAGGCGCATTTTGCTGGTCGCCATATCCGGGTGCGTAGTCATTTTTCAAACGCTTCAGACCAGTGCGCAAATTAGCTTGCTCATCAGCGACGTTACTAAGTCCTCTATTCATAGCCTTCAGCGCACCATCAATATCTCCATCACGGAGCATACGCTCGGCCTTGCCCAGGTGGAAACTTGCATCTCGCTCCGCTTCGAAACCATTATTGATGTGATTTCTGGCACTCTTATCGGTACCGATCAAATCGTTGACATTACCTGCACCAGAATCGAAACGGGCTCCGGCACTATTTAAATCACCGGCAGATTGGCGTAGACTTTGAATCGCACCATTCACATCGCCGAGTCTCGTGGCGTGGATGGCATCGTTCAACCCTGAAGTCACCGAGTCACCGCCAGTGATGGCAGCACGAATATCTTTGAATCCTTTTAAGTGATCGTAAGTTTGATCGTCATGATTTAGTTGAGCAAGGTTGTGGTGCAGCGCTTTCTGTTCTTCTGTCATTTCCTTAGAAGTAGTGCCCATCTCTTTCAAAGCGCCTTTGATATCGCCTCTGCGGAGTTTTTCTTCTGCCTGTTGAATGTGCGAATCAGCTCGCCCTTCTCTATAGAAAGCCTCACCTGTAGATTTTTGTGCGTCCCTATCTCCCTTAACTAAATCACCGACATTTGGTTGAGCGCGATCGAGCAGGGCACCACCCTTATCCATATCCGCTGATGTACTACGAAGCGCCTGCAGAGCACCGTTCACATCACCATTTCTAGCGCTGGTGAACGCATCGCTTAAATGCGAACTAGCCTCGTTTACCGCGTTCAAACTGCGATGAACGTCCTTGATACCAGCTTCATGGTCTGGAGTTGCAACTTTATTTGGAGCATAAGGGGAAGAGAAATTTGCCAATTCTGAATTGACTTGATGATCCGACTTCCCACTCGACGCCTTCGATGGAAACACAGATGCGTAAGACTTGTCCTTGGGATTGTAGGCATCTGCCGCAGCGTTCGCTAAAGGCGGTAAACCACCCGATACATGAGCTTCTGCCGGAGTGAAAGTTTCAGTCTGCTGAGTATGTGAATGCGCCATGTTGGTAAATCCTCCAATAAAAACGAAGCAACGAAGCAGCAATAGGCATGAACTTCGGCGTCGAGTGGGCTTCTGTCGTAGACAAATGCACTTAGTAAGTTTGACCAGGGCAAACCGGAATCGGTTTTCATCAGAGAATTTAAATTATTGGCGTGACCACGGCATGACCAGGCCGATCAGAGGATTTTCAGAGCGTTTAAGAACTCGCCAACCACGAACGAACTCAAATTTGCCAGTATGACCGCCAGCATGTCGCGATAAAAAGTGCGCGTACGAAATTCCTCTCGCGTTCCAAAAGCCATCCAAAATAGCAAGCATTCGACAGCAGGCGCAAAAGTCTCAGCCACGATCAAATAGAGAATTTTGTGCTGAACCGGATTGATAAAGTGTGGTATCACCCATATCACTATGGGGTAGGAGCAAGCCGTCAACCAGACACCGGCAAACAGTTTCTCACGTAGAGAGTGACGCTCGCACAGGCAGAATACGAGAACCGGCGTCTCGATAATGACAGACAGAGTAAACCCTACGGCGGTCCAAAGGAGAAGAGCGTTGACATCGATCATTTAGGAGATGGTTTTCAACAGGAATGGAATCTCGGCGAGGACGTGCGCCATCGCTAAAGTGAAGTATACATCCCTGGTAACCGAATAATTTAAGGCGAAACAGACCCATAGAACAACAACAGTAAACGTTGACGTAGCAAAGATTGCAGGCACCAGCCGTTTAAATTCGGGAGAGCGATGAGCAATGGGAATCGAACCGGGGTGCCAGTTTTTCCAGCCCGCACTGACTAACGGAATGGCGACCAACCAGACGCCGTAATGCACCATCTCGAGAAACGTATGCGTCGCAACGAGCAGATGTGACGATGTCGCGGGTATTACCTGAGCACCCGCATGACGTGTTATTTGCATGGCTAGAACATCTGAGGATTGGACTGTAGCACAAGCCCCGTGCAAACTCCACCAGATTGCCACTAGGAACAATGGAATCGATAAGAGACAGAGATGATATGTCGGGCGCCACTGCGGTCTACTACGCTGCAGTTCACGATCCAGAATCCAACAACCAATAAATGGATGCAGATAAACTAACGACAATCCAAACCAAGCCGGAAATGCTAGCGCGAACGAAATCGCCAAAAGACCGAATGGCAGAGCCAATCCACGGTCGCGATCGGTCTGCCATTTGCCTGACAAGACAATCAAACGAACAATCCAGAGTACGAACAACGTATTCCACAATCCAAGCAACGCACTACCTGCGGTGCCTGTTACAGCCTTGATCTGCAACGCACACATGAGAGCAGTGTAGCCAATCATCAACGCCGCGATGCCACCGAATGACCAGGCAAAAAATTTCTTATATTTACCAAAACGCGCTGGCAAGCGCGATAAAAAATACCGAGCTTCCACCCAATTATGGGGTCCGGCAAAAAGAAAAACGGTGGCTATAGAAAAAGTAATCGGTGCATAGACAGCCAGTGACGACGCTGCGATTGCTAGAAGGAGAAAGCCTACGGCAAATTCCATCGACCTATCTGTCTTAGCTCGCGACCGAATCGAAATCACTTGAACTAGCGGCTGTTCGATAGTTGGTTCAGATCGTTCATCGGAGTGGTGCCGACGTTTCCGGCTGCCTTTAATTTCGCTTTCGCCGCTTTCTGAAAGTTGACGAACCAGAGACCAAAAAACACAATAGCCATGGACAGACAGACGCCAGCCAGAACGACAGGCAGTGACTGGTCAGGAGGTGGCGGGGCGGGGCCCGGCGCAATATCGGCTTGAACTTGCTGCACCGCAGCCATCAGGCAGAGGATTAGTGCCACCAGGTTTTGAGTTCGCATTGTGAAATCTCCTATTTCAACAATTATATTCCAACGTGGACTTCACTGCACTTTGGTAGTAGTTTCAGCTTTTTGACCTATCTTCGGCTCAGTTCCAGCCACTAACCGCTTGATATTACCGCGATGACTGTAGACCACAAAGAGCCCAGCAAAGGCGCAGAAGCCGGTATAGCTTGGCTCATGGGTGAAGAGCCACATCACGATGGCAGAGGTGCCTACGGCGACTAAAGATGCCACAGAGACATATCTGACCAGGTAAACGAGCAGTACGAATATTGAAAATGACGTCAATGACGCCATGTAATTCATAGCAAATGTAGTGCCCAATGCTGTTGCAGCCCCCTTCCCACCTTTAAACTTGAGGAAAACCGACTTGCTATGCGCGACGATGCAAATGATCGCGACAACGCAGACTATCCATAAGGAGTTACCTATTTCCGGCAACATCCCGTGTTGTGCACAATAGACCGCTAACCAGGTGGGAACAAAGCCTTTGAGATTGTCGAGAAGAAACACTAGAGCGGCGCAGCCCTTGCCCGCTGCCCGCAGTACGTTTGTCGTACCCGTCGAGCCACTGCCAACTGTAAGCAGGTCGATGCCTTTTGCGTATTTGACCACCCAGTAGCCGATCGGCAGCGCCCCAAGCACATAGGCTGTTATAAGCAACAAAACTGTATTCATACGGAAGCCGTCCAAAGGTTCCTTTGATTCTAGCCGATGCATGCCCTGAAGAAGCTCGACTACATTGTTTTGGCGAGTATGGGGCGCCACAAGCCGCAATTAAGCGGGGCTCTCCGCGGGTACAACATACATACAGCCCCAGGTGAATTCGTGCAGTTCGAAACTCAGCGTGAAGTCAAATTTATTGAGCCCAGCGCCGCCGTTCCGGAGGTGGAGTTGCGCGTGCATCGCGAAGAGCCCACCGAACCGGCTGAACAATCCGATACATCTACGCCACCCACACCAGGCGCCCAGCCAGAGGGATGCCCTCCTCCTCAGGCAGCGGAAACCAACCACGTTGAGCGCCCCGAATCCAAGTCACTATCTGAATATCAAACCTTTTCAGAGAGTTTTGGCTCTTCCAACCAGAGCTCTTCACGATCGGTAAGTTGGGACACGCATCTCAAACAACCCTTCAACACCGCCTACTTTATCGTCGCTACCGCAGCCATTGCCACGGTCTGCATCCTCTGGAACGTGCCCGTTCTCTGGCTCGTTGTCACAGCCTTTGGCGCATTTGCGCTCGCCGCTTTTCGCTCCGCATGGAATAGCAGATCACATCCAGATGACTTTGCTGTCAACCTCTCTCCATGGACCAGACGTTCCTTAAGAGCTGGGGCGCTTCTCCTGCCAATTCCTTTCTTTGCGATTTTATTAGCTCAGCCGATGGCGTACAACCAGTTGAAAGAAGGACAACAGCTTTTCCAAGACGGAAAGTACAAAGATGCTCTCGTTCATTTCAACATAGCCGCAACTCTGAAACCCCGCTTCGAAGAAGCGTACATGGAATTAGCAGATTGCTACAACTTCAGCTACGAATACGACAAAAGTTTGGCGAGCGCCGAGAAGGCGTTGCAACTTGACCCTACAGACGGTGCGGTCTGGGCATCAAAAGCATGGGCGCTGAACAAGCAGAACAAATTTGCCGAAGCCTTGCCTGCGGCATTGAAGGCTGTCAATTTTGCACCCGGCAGTGGACAAGCGAATCATGCCCTGGCAGAAGCATATGTCAATTTGGGCGAATACGACTTAGCGTTGGCGCCAGCAACTAAGCACGTTAAAATTCACGAAGGGGAAAGTGGTGCTCTCGAGCAGCGAGCAGATGTCTTCGAGAAGCTAGGTCGCAGTGAGGAAGCCGCGAGAGATCGCGCCGCTGCGGCTCAGCTGGACAGTCAAAACAGCAAGTGACGGACAACCACTACGAAAATTCCAGGCTTGCAGCTGTTTACGACTTGGACAGTGGCTGGTCCGTTGACAGGGAATTCTATCTAGCCCTTGCAAGTAGACCACAAATGACGATTTTGGACGTTGGTTGCGGCACGGGGCTCCTCTGCAATCAGTACGCCGCAAGGAACCATGAAGTGACCGGGGTCGATCCTTCGGGTGCAATGTTGGATCTCGGCCGCGAGAAACAGTATGGTAAAAATATTGAGTGGATTCAGGCATTCGCGCAAGAATTTGAGCTGAACAAGTCATTTGATTTGATCATAATGACTGGACATGCGTTCCAAGTTTTGCACAATGACAATGACGTTTACGCGACACTTAAAAACATGCGGAAACATCTAAAACAAGATGGTCTCATCGTTTTCGAATCAAGAAACCCCGCAATAGATTGGGAAAAAAACTGGAACTATGAGATGAAGATCTCTTTGCCTGATGGTGGCACAGTAGATGAATCGCGTCGGTTCATTTCCCTGAAAGATAACAAAATGACTTTCGAACTTCGTTATCAATTCCAAGATGAATCACTAACTTCTGAAAGCGTGCTCCGATTTTGGACCTTGCAAGAAATCCAATCGCACCTTGGCGCATTGGGACTCTTGGCGGATAAAGTGATTGGGGCTTGGGATGGAAAAGAGTTCGATGAAAAGACTTCCGAAGAAATGATTTTTCTTGTTTCTTCATAACTTGCCTTGTGACTAAGCAAAGCGATCAAGAGAAGGATTATCAAAACAAACAAGCTGAATTTGAAAAGAATCATCCACGGTAAGCATCAACAAATTGGATGAAGATATAATTCTGAAAAGCTGAAAGGGCGCTCTAGGACGCCCCTTTCATTTGTTATGCACTTCGAATCCCATTAGGGTTACATCGGTTTTAAGGATTGAATCGCTTGTGCTTATGCTCCTATCGACTGGCGAGGTTGCCATTTAGTTCCCGCGAATTCTTCCAGGTCAGAAAATTCACAGAGCCGGACAGAATCGTCTTTTGCTGTATCAAAGCCTTCGGTTAAGGCATAAGCTCGACCAGTCCAAGCAGTATAATTTTTTAAGAGGTGCAAGAGGCTTTCCATGCAACATGATTCTTGAGTCAGAACAGAATGCTCGCAAGATTGTTCAGACTGTTATGCAGGATGATGAGAAGCTGGTTTGGGCAAGCAGTCCTCGATTACGTCTAGTCCTATTTAGTGAAGTTCCTCTCTCAGTTCTGGGAGCAGGATTATTCGCCCTGTTTCTGTTCGCTGGGGGATTCTTAAACCTTGATCCATCTTTTGGTTGGAAATATCAGTACAGTCCAGAGATCCAGCAGAACGCAAACATATTTTGCCTAGTCCTTAGTGTTTTGTGCTGTATAGCTTGGCCAATTTTTTCGATATGGATAGCCCGAGCGGAAGGCGTTTACGGGGTAACGACGAAGCGTGTGCTGTTGGTCGAACGAAAGAGGCGAGAGGTTTGGGTTCGCGAAGCGCGCACTGTCAGCTCAGTATCGATCATTTCCGACAAGAACGGGCAAGGTTCCGTTTGCATAGCCGATGACTATGCGTCCAGCTCCATGAAGTTCAATTATTTGGAACACGCAGCAACGATAGCAAGTTTAGTGGCAGAAACTTTTGCAATACCGTTCGATGTGGTGACATCAAACCCAACAGTCGCGGCTGAGACAGTGAGCATTTCTAAAGAGCTCCTAGGTTACGTCTACTTGCCCGTTGGAGAGAAAAGAGGTCTGATGGCAGTGTGCACATCGATTGCCTTATGGTTAGGCTATCTTCTTTTTATCTGGGTTTGGCTAGGCTCCATTGAAGGCACCATTGGCCACAGCTGGCTTTTGCAAGTCATTCTCATTTTTTTGTCTGTAGCGATAACAATAGGTCTCGTCCTGCGACTGAAAAAAAGTGTCAAGAGATAGTTTACTGAGTGCAACGAGAACTTCCAGCTCCGAAAAAAATCTGCACGAACTAGGACTCGAACCTAGAACCGAACGCTTATCAAGCGTTTGCACAACCATTGTGCTTTTCGTGCGAGTGGAGGACGGTGCATGGACTCGAACCTGCAACCCTAGCGGGCACCTGTTTTCAAGACAAGCTGCTTTCCAATTCGCTTACCGTCCGTAATGGCTGCACAGATAGGAATCGAACCCATAACCTACCCGTTAACGGCGGGGCGCTCTACCAATTGAGCTACTGTGCAAAATATCTTCCGTGAACGACTTGAACGTTCATCCTCGTTCTTGTAAGGAACTTGCGCTACCAATTGCGCCAACGGAAGTTGTCCCCCATGCAAGATTCGAACTTGCGACAACCGACGCTCGT
>JBBQFO010000039.1:0-28929 GCA_038322035.1 Candidatus Obscuribacterales bacterium | reverse complement strand
TATCATCAAAACACCGATCACCTTCAACTTGGTGAAAGGTAATGGAAATTTTTTGGGAGTCGAAGCGATCTTCATTCCTCACGGCAGCACAACTGAGAGCTTCATTGACTTCGCAACTCCAGATAGCAAGCTGGGCAACTTCTTTAGTTCAGTTGTTCCGATGACCTCCAACGGCAATGGCGGCTTCGCCCTTCCACTGGGCGACGGCACTAACGGACTTCCTCAGGGAGGTCAATTAACAGGTCTCTTCTTCGTTGAATTTGGCAATCCAAACAACTGCGACAACAAGAACAGCAACGTTAACCATTTGATGATAAATAATCGCCCAATTGCAATAGACGCTACTGCTGAAGCTGCATTCTGCGACGACGGTTGCGGCGAAAAATAAGAGTCCGGTTCTAAAATGTACTGTGAAATTGCCGATGCCCTGAGGGTGTCGGCAATTTCAGCTTAAGGTGCAGCCGTTTGCTATATTATTTCGATCCGATCAACACCGGTTGATCGGCGATGTCGGCTGAATAATCGACGTGCTTGAAGCCAGCATCGTGCATCATATTTTTCAATTCATCGACCGCGAAGACACACCCTTCAGTTGTATGCAGGAACATATTCAATTCAAAGATCAGCGCAGCGACTGGCCCGGTGCGCTTCTCGTTGCACAAGAATTCTGCCACAACAACCACTCCGTCTGGCTGCAAGGACTGGGCGCATTGTTTTAGCAGTTTGATACTTGCTTCTTTTCCTTCTGAGTGGAGGATATGTCCGAGCACGATGATGTTGTACTCGTTCGGCTTCCAGTCGATGTTGCGCCAATCTCCAGAAAGGAAATTGAATCTGTCCACCAGACCTCTTTTGGTTGTAATTTTTTTTGTCACTTCTAAAACGGCAGGAAAATCTAGCGCATCCACAGTTGCGTTTGGATTTGCCTCTGCAAACGGAATACTCCAAACACCACTGCCGGCAGCGACATCCAGAATTCTCGCTTGACCATGGTTGACGTCAGCCAGATCGCGCGCCACCACCTGTGCTGTCGCATAACTCATCGGAAAAATGCCCTCGGCTAACGCAGGGAAAAATTCCTCAGCAGTTTTCTGCGTATTCACTTCCTTGATCGGCTTCCCACTGCGAATCGCTGAACCCAGTTGTGACCAGCCCTTGTCTAATTGTTCTGCATGCTTCAAATACAATCCCATAAACAGATCGCTTGATTGCAATAGATACGTTCTAGACACGTCCAAAAGCTCATACTTATGATCTTTCGCGGGAGCAATGAAGTTCAGCCCCACTAGAGCATTCAGCAAGCATTCGGTTCCGCGCTTATCCAGTTTCAGCTCTTTGGCGATTTCCTCGGACGACTTTGGAGACTTCTCCATTGTTTCGAAAACATTCAACTCCATCGCCGCCTTTAAGATTTGATAGGCTCGTGGTGCGCTTTGCACCAACATAATTTGATCTGGAGGCGCTGGTGCTTTTTGCTCTAGAACTGTCATGAACATTCCTCCCAAAATCGTGATACTAAATACGGTGCAGCCACGACTTGACTGAACCATTTGGTCCACAACTTCTTTATTCCTGACGCGAGAGTGGTTAAATCATAAAATCTGCGAGGTTGTCAAGATTGACGTTGTACGACTGACTCCATGCAGTCCTACAATGGTCTATAATTGCTGCTAGATCGTTGGGTACGGCGGAGACCAACGAACCTGGTCAGGGGGGAAACCCAGCAGCCATAAGTTGTAAGCTTCGGGTGTGCCCAGCGGTCTACCTATTCATTAGGTCACCACTCCGTTAGGCCTCAAGCGTAATAGGACGCATCAAAATGAAGACACGGTCATCAAAGTCACCGAAAGAGCCTAAACAAGAGCAGAACAAGACTCTTTTAGGGCAAATTTTAGTTGAGTTGGGTTACATAACGATCTACCAGCTCGACGAAGCGCTTCACATCCAACGTAGCGACTCAGAGGGCGGCAAAGAGCAAAAGCCATTGGGTCAGATTTTGCTAGAGTTAGGATATTGCGGACCAAATCAATTGATTAGAGCAATTCAGGTTCAGGTCGACTACAGACGAGCCCAAGAAGCTAAGTCCGAAGAATAACTCTTTAGAAGTCATAGACTTTGACATGCCGACCTTCATGGTCGGCTTTGTTTTAAGCTATTTCGGTTTTATGCTGTTGCGTTTATTGCTGAGGTTTGTTGCCAGAGATGGCGGATCAGGACTTGAGGTCCTTGGTGCCAGCCCCGGCGGATCGGCGTTTCGCTATTATTTGTGTTTTTCTAGTTCTACTGAGCATGGGGCGTTTAGGACGACGGCGGCGGCGGTGCTTCCTACTATGCGCTCCAACAATGATCTGTCTTTTGAATGTGCGCCCATCAAGATCAGATCCGAGCCCCAATCTTGAGCTACTTGCAGAATCAAGCTACGGGGACTTCCGTGCAATACATGACCGGTGACATGCTCCACACCGAATTTTTCTTCCAGTTTTTTGGTTGTCGATGAAACCAGCTCTTCTGCATGCTCTTTGGCGGCAGCTTCGACCTTTTCAGCTACATCCTGCCAGTCTTTGGATTTACCAAAACGAGCGTTATTGTGGAAAGGCGGCACTACACTGAGAACTTGAACGCGGCTCTTCTCAGGCCAAGCACGGTTGAGGGCAGTGGCGACGAGCAATTCAGCATCAGCTGCACTTGAAACGGCAATCAGGATTCTTGCCTCGCTCGGATTTTCTTTATTAGCTTCTTTCTTCGCCATTGAGCCTGAGCTGTCAGGATGAACAATGCACACTGAGCAAGGCGCATAGATGGTGACGCCGCGAGCGACGCTTCCGTACCAGCCTTCTACGCAGCTGAAGTGCCCACCCATCACAATCAAATCTGCCATATAAGTCTTGGCAGCTTGGATGATCTGTTCACTCGGATTGCCCGTTAAAACATCGCTGGTTACGGCGGCTTGCCCAAATTTTGCGGCAAGAGTTGTCTTCGATTGTGAAATCACATTCTCGATGTCCGCCTGATAAGCGGCTTGCGCCTTTCGAGACATGTCGCCCAGCCCACCGACAAAAAGAGCATCCAGCTTGGAGTGCAGCGGCTCAACGACGCTGACGACTTTAAATTCAGTATCCGCCAGCCACGGCTTGTTAGTAATCAGATCCAGAGTAGCTTCTGAACTAGCGGAACCGTCTGTCGCAACCAGTACTTTCATTTTGCCTCCGAGCTATGCCCAAATTGTTTTCACAGCCGCCAAAACGCATCTTGACGTCCTGTCAAACTTGCTTGAACAGTTTATCAACGTTTTAGGGTCGTGAGGCGGCGAAAACAATACTAAATGTGTCGCCCGCCAGCGCCCTTTCGGACGAGCCCGCAACGCCCACGTGCACACTATCTGTGGTGCACAAAACGCAGCCCAGTGAATCTACTGAGCGTTCCCAAGCGAAAAAAACTTTCTGTATTTCAATCAAGGTCCCTTGTAAACCCTATATGCGTGGGCGCCACATCCGTTTAACATCTTGGAGAATCCAACCGGTACGTTAAACTTCTAGTGGACTCCTTCAGCACGAAACGAAACACAATTGGGAATCGGCGCAAAATTAACGTTCGCATTTTTCACCGTCATCCTCGTCGCAGTGTTGGGGAATGCAGGCTACGGCTTATTTCTGGACTATCAGGGCAGTCATGAGTCCGCCGAAAAGCGATTACGGACTGCTACTAATAAGATTGGCGCCGACTTCGAAGCTGTAAAGTTGACGAACCGCTCCATTGCCGTAACGGTATGTCAGGACCCAGCCGTCAACCAAGCTCTGGCAGCCAAAGATCGCGGTGCGATGGCAGCAGCGTTGAAAACCGTCGTCAATAAAACATCACTGATCGGCTTCATCACAGTCGTCGAAGCTAATGGAAATGTTTTTTACAGCACCGATACGCCGTCGAAATTCGGCTATTCTGCTAGAAAGCTAAGCGCCGGCGTTGACTACGCCATGGGCAAAAAAGCCATGTATCTCGGCACCGCGTGCTTCAGCCCGACCAACATGCTGACATTGAGCAGCATTTTGCCGATACTCCAGAACAACAATCAAAAAGTCGGCGGTTGCGTCATTGTCAGTCAACCGCTCGACACCGAGTTTCTCACGGGACTGGTGACAAAGTTTGCACTCGACGCCGATCATTTGACGGGCGTTGACCTCTGTCTAGTTTCAGGCAAAGAAAATAAACTCGTCGCGATCACGCCGAATTTGATCAACGACAAATCGCCAGACATGAAAGCATTTCTAGCTGATTTGGAAAAGCGCGGCATTGCGGCAACCAATCAACCACCGGCATTCGATCCGACCATCGCAAAACTTTTGCACTTACCCGATGGCGGATTCGAGAAGGGTGGACGTTGGTGGAACAAAGCCAACATGGTAGACGCAGGGCCGACAAACTCTCCTGCGAAACTCAACCCAGATACGCTGGTAGCTATTCTTTTATTGAGCACGCCGATACCGGAATTCGGGGCGCGGCTCGCGGTTGTTCTTCTTTTAGCAGGAACATGTGGTGCGGTCGCTCTACTCTTCGCTATGTTGTTCACAGCTGGAATCAGCAAAGGTGTGAATGAACCGCTCAATTTGTTGATCGATCGAACCAACGAACTTGCCACGCAGCAAACAACGCCACCACCTCTTGAAGGACTCTCTGGAGATTGGCTCGAGCTGGGCGAATTGATTGATACAGCCCTGTCATCCATGCGCGGCTCAGTACAAAGTTTGCGAACGCAATTGACCAAACAGCAGGAAGAAGGGCAGGAAAATTCAAAGGCTGTTGAAGAGAAAGGCGCGCAGTTGGAAAATCTCAATCGCCAATTTTCACATCAAGCAAAACAGCTGACTGAAGTATCGAAACAAATCAATAACGCCAACAGACAGTCCGTCATGCTGCAGCACAAACTCGATTCGGTCTTGCAAGTTTCAACGGAAGGATTTTTGGTGCTGGATCAATTCGGCAACATCCTTTCCGCCAATCCAGTTTTCTTGAACTGGGTCGGATGCAACGAAGGAGAAATCGCCGGTCGACTTTGCTTCGACCTGATCAAGCGCCCAGGCGAGTCTCCCAACAGCGCTGGTGAAGGAAAAGCTTTTGCCCGACATGGTGGCAATCCCGGGGAACTGATCAATCAGTTTTATCCAGAAGGCGTAATCTATCACCGCCACCAAAACAAGGCAGTTGAGGTGATTGCGCATCTGCAGCCAGTCTTGAGCGAGGACAACACCATCCAGGGTTACGTTATGGTGCTGCGCGACAAGTCGCTGCGCAGCGAAATTTCGTATCTAAAGAGCGAAATTGTGGCGATGCTTTCCGAATCAATCCGCGGACCTTTGGCAGTTGCAGAAATGCAGTGGCAGTTCATTCTCAGCAATGCCGCGAAAACAATGCATCCGTCGGTCGGACAACCGCTGGCGGAATTGCACGCACACTACGAACAATTGTGCGGCGTCGTAGACAGCTTGTTGATGATGTATGGGGGTTACGTTCCTCAGATCACTACACCGAGAGAGCAGATCATCGTGACGCGGTTGGTATCCGAGTGTCTTGAACAAGTGGCACCACTAGCGAGAGAACGGCAACTGGCGCTCGATTACAAGAGCGTGACTGGATTGCCAAATATCGTCGGCAATCGAGAAGCCATGAAAGACATTTTGGTGCAAGTTCTAGAAAAAATGATCAGTGTCACGTCACCGGGTGGACGCGCTCGTGTTGAAAGCTCCGCACGTGGAACAGACATGCGAATCGTCGTCTCTAGCTCGGGACCGTCATTGCCAGAGATCGAAATCATCGACATGTTTGCCGGATTCGTTGAAGGAAAACATGCCGAAGCATCTTACAGCAGCAGACTGTCTATGTATTTAGCCCGCAATAACCTAGAACGATTGGGCGGCAAAATCTGGGCTGAATCAGAGGCAGGGCGCGGCACCGCAATCATCTTCACGCTTCCAATGCAGTAGTCGCGAACTTATTCTGCCGTGTACTGAACCGAAATTATCTTCAGCGGATCGGATTTCTTTGGCGCGATTTTCTCGGCTCGCTCTTCCATCGCTTTCGCTTCATCGGTCCTATCCATGCGCTTCAAGCACAGTGCATAGTTAGTTAGAAGTGGAGCAAGTTCGGCATGATCGACACCCTGCAAACGCTCTCTCAATTCCAAAGAAGTTCTGTAGAGCGGCTCAGCATCAACAAATCTGCGCTTGGCTGAATGCAATACTGCGAGGTTGTGCAAACTGATTGCCACTTCCAAATGCTCCTCTCCATGCGTTTGCTTCTTCAATTCAAGGCAGCGCGTGTAGAGATCCTCGGCCATGTTGTACTTGCCTTGCGTATGATACAGGGCGGCCATGTTATTCAAACTTTTTGCTAAACGCGTATTTACGGCTGTCTTCTCTTCGGCATCAACCTTACTGATCTCGTCAGGCAGCGCCGCCTTCTCCGCAATCCGCAATGCTGCGATGAAAGCAAGCTCGGCTTCCGTGTAGCGCCGACGGGCGTAAGCGTCATTGCCCTCTTGCACAATGCGTTGCCATTCGGCAATATGTTCTGAGGGCTGCTGGTCAGTCATGCGAAATCCTTCTGCTTGCAGGCAAGCGTGGCTATTAGACGGGGTTTAAAGAGTACACCTAAGAAGCCTGCTCGGTATAGACCTTGTCATGCTACCATATATATGTATGACCAAAATAACTGAGATTACCGCTGCCTCCATACTGACCCCGCAAAAGGTCGGCTCGCTGGCGTCCACCTATGACTTCTCGCTGAATCCCTACGCTGGCTGTGCTTTCAGCTGCTCCTACTGTTACGTTCCCAAGTTTCCCAACGCGCGGCACGAGTTCAACGAGTGGGGCAAGTGGGTCGAAGTCAAAATGAACGCGCCTGAGCTTTTGCAGAAAGAGAGAACCCGAATCTTCGGCAGCAGAATCTTCTTCAGCTCTGCCACTGATCCATATCAATATTTGGAACTGAAATATCGGTTGAGCAGGCGCTGCTTGCAACAATTGCTTACGTACCAGCCGCAAAAGGTGACCATGCACACGCGGTCACACTTAATTTTGCAAGATCTGTCACTTCTCAAACAGTTCGGAAAGAGCCTGAGCGTCGGCGTCAGCCTCACCACAGACGACGAAGAGATTCGCGCCCAATTCGAGCCGCATGCACCGAGCATCACAAGACGCCTTCAATTGATCAGGAAGCTGCGCGAATCAGGTGTCGAGGTTTACGTCTCGATGTCACCGTTATTGCCATGCGATCCCGATCGTCTGATATCACTAGTAGCGCCCTATGTCTCCAAGGTCTGGATCGACACAATGCGATGGACAGAAGTAAATACTCACCCAGAACTGCTTGAAAAGTATAAAGAATTCTTCCAACAGAAAAATTATGAAGCAACGGTAAATTACATTGCCTCTCGTTTTCCGCACAGAAGCACTTCAGAGCCGCCCTTAAGCCCAGTTCAAGTTGAGCTCGCCGCTGAGATTTTACATGGCACTATTCTGCCACCAGCTGCATCGCATGCCGTGATTGGCGCCTTCGATCCAGCCGGGGACTACCTCGAAGTGCTTGAAACAAATGCGAATTCGTTAGAGCAAGATTTGGAAAAAGATTCGATAATAGACATTGCTGCTCAAGAGGACTCGTCCCCACGATTACCGCAAAGAGCTGCAGCGTTGAAATCGCAAAATTCGGTCGTCAAAAAACCTCAAAAGAAGTTAGTAGCATCATCGGCAACCCAGCTCAAGCTCCCATTCGGATAATCGCGCACCACTTGCAGTGCCTCGGTCGTTCTGCCGCCGTTCTATCGCTTTCGATGGGAATGGCTTTAAATCCCATGTTGCCGGCAGAATGTCTAAATTACAGATTAATGCTGCCGATGAAGAGCGATCAAGCCAAAGGCACGCTTGCTGCTTACAAGACAAAGACAACCAACAAAGGCTATAAGCAAACTTCTCATTACTTGACACTGAAAGACGGCACCAGACTGGCAGCCGAAATCTATCTTCCAGACTCGCTCAAACCGGGCGAAAAAATTCCCACAATTCTTGAACTAACGCGTTATTGGCGCGTCATTCAACCTAAATTTCCATACAATAAATTGTATTCGAAGCCGCTCAGTCCTTATCGACTCGAATTCATCACTCATGGTTACGCTTGGATAGTTGTTGACTCGCGCGGCGCCGGCTCATCTTTTGGAGACCGTCCATGGGACTTATCCCCAGTCGATCAAGCTGATGCAAAAGAAGTGACTGAATGGGTAACAAAACAATCGTGGTTCAACGGAAAAATCGGCACCATCGGTCATTCTTTCTCAGGAAATCTTGCTGAGCTCGCTCTGATCAATCGAAGCCCTGAAGTAAAAGCGTGCGCAATTCTTTCCAGCCCATTCGATATTTATACAGATGTTATGCGTCCAGGCGGAATTCCAAATCAGCCTTTCATCCATGATTGGGGCGACTTATCTAAACAGTTCGACAGCAATCATTTGCCGGTGCGGTTGCAAAAATATCAAAGGTTTTTGCATGGAAGCAAACCTGTGGACGAAGACAAGGATCACGTACTCGTCAACGAAGCGATCGAACAACACAAGCAAAACAATGATGTTAGCTCGGTCGACAAAGTAAACTTTCGCGATGACTCATTGTTAGCAGCGAAAGACTCGCTGAAAAACACGCCTACATTTGACAAATGTCTTGCCATGGTGAAAGAGAAATATGGCGAGAATTATTTGCAACGCGGACTCGATATTGCCAGTCCAAGCGGTTACTGGAGAGAAGTTGACAAAGCGCAAGTACCGATTTATGCCGCTTCTGGATGGGAAGAAGGCACCAACGCTGATGCCGCCGTAAAACGTTTTTTGAATTACACGGGACCGGGAACGAAACTTCTCCTTGGACCTTGGGAACACAACTACATGAATATCAGCCCCTACACTCATGGTGGTCCGAGCAAATTCAGAATCGACCAAGAGATGATGAAATTCTTTGACCGATATATGAAAGACAAAAAAGAACCGCTTGCGTCCGACAAAGCAGTCAACTACTACACGCTGGGCGAAGAGAAGTGGCATGGCAGCGACATCTGGCCGCCCAAGAGCGAAGATAGAGTGGTCTATCTAAACAGCGGACATGGACTTAATTTCGACAAACCTGCCAGCGCCGGTAAGGACCTGTACAGAGTGGATACAACGGCAGGCACAGGACGACGAACTCGTTGGGATTGCCTGCTAGGGCAGATCTTGTGGACACCTCATCCGCAGCGAAAGAAAGACGACAAGAAGCTGATCGTTTACGATTCGCCACCACTAAAAGATAACCTCAAAGTTACCGGGCATCCGACTATCCAGCTCTACATCAAACCAAATGCACCAGATGCAGCCCTCTTTGCTTATCTCGAAGATGTTGCTCCGAACGGATTGGTCCGCTATATAACTGAAGGCCAATTACTTTGCGGAAATCGCATCAACCCGGATCGAGCTCCGTTATACAAAACAGTGAATCCGACGCCGTCATTTTTAAAAGCTGATTACAAAGCGCTTGCTGCCAACGAAACGACAGAAGTAAATATGACTCTGCAAGCGGCGTCGTTCATGTTCAAGAAGGGACACCGCATCCGTCTAGCACTCGGTGGATTGGACAGCGATCATTTCATCGCTCCTAATTTCACGAAGATCGCCAGCAAGATTGAGATTTGCACGGGCTCTTCATGCCCATCCAAACTTTCTCTTCCCGTGGATAAAAATCCAAATTAGTCTGGTCATCGAGACGCAAACCGCATTTCTGCACGGCTCAATCAATTTTCTTCGTTGTTGGGCTGTGATAAATCTCTTGTGCTTTATGCAAACCTTCTTTGGTCACATCTGTGACTTGTCCCGCAATCTTTTTAGCGGTTGGGCCGTGCACAAGTTCTTCGCCTTTTTCGACACCATGCTTTAAGACACTACCAGTAGTGTCACGAAGCTGCCTCAGACCTCCCATCACGTGTCCGAACATACTACTAGACTCAGCTGTGGGTGGCGGCGTTTGCACGCCTTCGGCTCTGTCTCCAGCCATGAAGATTCCTCGCGAATTGATTTAATGGATGCATCTTCAGACTAACTCTTAATTGGGCTTCCACGTGACAGGCTCGTGACTGGTGCGTGACATTTGATTTTCTCAGAATCGTGAAAGTTCGTTTTGAATCGTTGGGAATTCCACCATAGCCAAACGTGCAGAAATTTCCTAGCATAGGCGAGACCACAAATATACCCAATTGAAATGCCGCTTTTCGAAGCGCGCATTTTGAAATCTGCATGAAGGAAGAATCTCATGACTGTTGATTTTCAGCGCGACGTTTTCTCAACGAACTGCCACCCAAACGACAACGCAACTTCTACCCCCTTACTAGACCAAGCATGCAAGGACGCGTATCAGCCTAAAGAAAAGTCGAATTGCAGCACGCCGAGCAAGAGTCCAGTATTCGACATGTGCAGCTGGCGCCCGGACTACTCGTTGTCGACTCAGTCGGCGCGGGATTGGGCAAAGCAATCTGACATCAATCGGACGAAACCGATTGAATTGACAAAGTGCGACATCTACACAGTCAAATACGGTGACTGCTTGTGGACAATCGCAGAGCGCGATTTAAAAAAGAACGGCGAAAAGCATGATGCCGGCGCGGTCAAAGACGAGATCGCTAATATCGTCAAGTTGAATCAGAAGGACCATCCATCCCTCAAATGCAATCCGGATTTGATTCTGCCAGGCTGGAAGTTGAAGATGCCGGATCACTGCAAAGATACCAACACCGACAGCAAGCCACCAGAAAAGCCTCCAGTGTGTCATCCACCAGAAAAACCACCAGAACAGCCTCCAGTTTGTCCTCCACCTGAACAGCCTCCAGTCTGTCCTCCACCTGAGAAACCGCCGGAACAACCTAAGCCACCATGTCCTCCGGAGAAACCACCCGAACAACCTAAGCCGCCATGCCCTCCAGAGAAACCACCGGAACAACCTAAGCCACCATGCCCTCCGGAAAAACCACCGGAACAACCTAAGCCACCATGTCCTCCGGAAAAACCACCGGAACAACCTAAGCCACCATGTCCTCCGGAAAATTAGCCGTCAACGTTGGCACCACCAGCGCCACCACCGAACACAAATGAGTCAATGCGCGCATCACCCAAAAGGTGGTGCGTTTTGTTAGGGATGGATCGGATAAAATAAAGCGCACATTCTCAGAGAAAATATCATGCCCTTAATTGCTGAACCGATATTGCAAGCACGCGCTCCTCTTGGCGAGGGAGCGATTTGGAACTACCGCGAAAACGTTTTGCACTGGGTCGACATCGACAGCTTTCGAATTCATACTTTCGATCCTGCAACCAATCGCGACACATTCATTGAAGTCGGCGAATATGTTGGCACCGTAGTCAGGCAAGCTCCTGAAAATGGTGGGGGGTTCATCGCGGCGTTGACCAAATCAATTGCTCATGTCGACGACTTGGGAAAGGTGACAAAAATTGTCGACTTGGATGAGCCGCCCGGAAACAGGTCCAACGATGGCAAATGCGATCCAGCCGGTCGGTTTTGGTGTGGATCATTCAACTTCGACCTGACGCCAGGTGCTTGCAATTTCTGGATGCTCGACACCGATCGAACACTGCACCACAAATTAGATAACATCGGTGTTTCGAACGGACTGGTCTGGACCTCCGACCAGTCCACTATGTACTACATTGACAGTTTGTCGGGCCACCTCGACGCTTTCGATTTTGACGTCGAAACCGGAAACATCTCCAACCGCCGCAATGCAGTCGACAACAGTTGGGGCGGATATTTTGACGGAATGACAATTGATGCTGAAGACAACGTCTACATCGCGATTTGGGAAGGGGGAGCAGTTCTAAAAATCAATCCCAAGACAGGGAAGTTGCTTGAACGCATTGAAGTGCCGGGCGCGCTCAACATCACCTCTTGCGCATTCGGTGGATCCGCACTGGCAGAACTGTACATAACGTCATCCGCAAAAGACGCGAAAGACGGTGAACAGCCTAACGCCGGAGCAATTTTCAAAATAAACTTACCAAACTCAAAAGGATGCCACGCCTTCGAGTTCAAGGGATAATCTGACTAGTAAGTGCAGAAACTGCGATCCCAACTACGAACTCTGTAAGTTCTCCGACTCTACGAAATCTGCGATCCCAAAGGCACTTCTTGATCAACTGAAAGCAATATGATGCTGCCATCTTCACGCGCTGAGCCGAGCACCAAAACTTCCGAAAAGAAATCGGCAATCTGCTTGCGCGGAAAATTCGTCACTCCTACAACCAAACGATTGAGCAATTCTTCGGGCTTGTAGTGAACGGTGATCTGCGCGGAGGAGCATTTCACTCCGTACGATCCAAAATCAATCCAAAGTTTATAAGCCGGTTTGCGCGCTTTCGGGAAATCCTCCACCTTTATGATGCGCCCAACACGCATGTGCACTTTAGAAAAATCATCGTAACTAATCAAGCCAGTTTCGGCTTCCGTTGAATTCGTCATATCCAATCAATTAACTCTCCGCGAAGCGAATATTATTGTCCAACATTTCCGAAAATCAAGGTTAGCAGAATAGAATTCGTGGAACATAAAAGGCAACAACACCGACACTGCCTGCCGCCAATTTCAAACTTTATTCCCAGCCTGGACCTTCCAGGTCTGTCGTTGTAGCGGAGGCACACAATGGCGATAAGAAAAATTAGTTCTCGCAGAAGCACTCGAAATAGCAAAGGGCAAGGAATTACCGAATACGGTGCGATCATCGCATTCGTGGCCCTTCTAGTTTCACTAACATTTGGATTTACTAGCGGAAGCTTGGGTTCAGCCCTTTCTACGGCGTTCTGCACCGTGAAGACCAACATGAATAATCTGTCCAGTACGGCAACTACGGCATCTTAGGCGATTCGGCGCGCTGGCAATTTTGGATCGATCGCGGTGGGACATTTACCGACGTGATCGGCATCTCGTCTAGCGGCGCCCTAGTCACAGAAAAACTCCTTTCCGAAAATCCGCGTCAATACTCAGACGCAGCCACCGCAGGAATCAGAAAGATCCTCAATCTGGCAGCTGATGCGGAGATTCCATCAAGTCAAATTGATTGTGTCAAAATCGGCACTACCGTCGCCACCAATGCTTTACTGGAACGCAAAGGTGAGCCAACAGTCTTGGCCACCAACAAAGGTTTCGGCGACTGCTTGCGCATTGCATACCAAAACAGACCAGACATCTTCGCGCGGCAGATAATTCTTCCAGAGCAACTCTACTCTCGCGTTATCGAGATCGACTGCAGATACGACTATTTGGGAACGGAACTAGTAGCGTTGGACGAAGATGCGGCAACGAAACAATTCGCCGCTGCAATCGATTCAGGATTCCAATCTTGCGCGATCGTTTTGATGCACGGATACAAATTTACGGGTCACGAGCAACGTCTTAAAGAGATTGCAAAATCAGTCGGATTCACCCAGATTTCCACTTCGCACGAAACGAGCCCGCTAGTAAAACTTATCAGCCGCGGCGACACATCTGTAGCCGACGCAGCGCTGTCGCCAATACTACGGAGCTACGTGGAGCAGGTACAACGCGAATTGAAGGGAGTGCGTTTGCTCTTCATGCAGTCGAATGGTGGCTTAGCTGATGCTCTACATTTTCGCGGCAAAGACAGTCTGCTTTCAGGTCCTGCAGGAGGAGTTGTTGGCGCAGCCACAGTAGGTAATGCTTCCGGATGTGCAAAGATGATCGCCTTTGACATGGGAGGAACGTCGACAGATGTCTCACACATCTCGGGCACTTACGAACGAACAACTGAAGCTGTGCTAGCAGGCGTACGTATTAAGACGCCGATGATTGCCATCAACACCGTCGCCGCAGGTGGAGGTTCAATCTGTTCGTTTGACGGATTTCGGATGCGAGTCGGTCCGGCATCGGCGGGAGCAGTGCCAGGTCCAGCTTGCTATGGGAACGGCGGACCGCTCACCATCACTGATTGCAACGTCTTGCTTGGAAGAATTCAACCAGATTACTTTCCAAAGGTCTTCGGTCCATCGAACGATCAGAGGTTGGACGAAGGAAGCGTGAAGCGGCGATTTGCAGAATTGGCTGAAACGATGATGTCCAACGTCGGTTCAGCGAGCACACCGGAGTCAGTGGCACAAGGTTTTTTGACAATCGCCGTGGCCAAAATGGCGGGAGCGATCAAACAGATTTCGATCGAGAAAGGTCACGATATTACTGATTATGCGCTCGTGGCGTTCGGCGGAGCCGGCGGGCAGCACGCCTGCCAAATTGCCGATGCACTGGGAATCAAAAAGATTTTGATCCATCCGCTTGCTGGAGTGCTTTCCGCATACGGCATCGGCACAGCAAACGTAGCCTCTATCAAGCACGAGTCGATAGAGTCGCTACTTGACGAGAACAGCCTGGAAATGGCCGGAAAGATGCTGGAGCGACTAACACAATCATGCGAGCTGGAACTTGCGGACCAGTTAATTGGCACAGAGAAGCTCGTGCGCACAAAATCGCTAGCGCTACGATATGAAGGCACGGACTCGTCGATCATGGTTCCACTTGAATCAATTGCCAAAATGAAAGCGCTGTTTGAAAAAACACACAGCGATCGATTCGGCTTTGTTTCGCCCGAGAAGAAGTTAGTGATTGAATCCGTTTCAATAAACGTGGAAGCGAAGATGCCCGCGCCAAATATGGCTCCAGCAATGAATCGACGCGCGCCCAAACAGTTGCCCAAATGCACGATTTATCTGGCAGGGAATTGGCAGGAAGTGCAGTTGTGGACTAGCGAGGATCTCAGTTCAGAGTCGCTAATCGAAGGTCCTGCGCTGATTGCCGAAAAGATGAGCACAACATTGATTGAAAACGGCTGGCAGGCTAGCGTGGATGCTGCGAACGGCTCCATCGTGATCGTGCGCACGAAAGAACTTGAAGCAACAGATCAAGTCGACACAGATTTGGAGAAAGCAGATCCGGCGCGACTGGAATTGTTCAATCACATATTTATGTCTACTGCAGAGCAGATGGGAGCTGCATTACAGAACACCAGTCAATCTATAAACATCAAAGAACGTCTCGACTTCTCCTGCGCGATCTTCGACGAACAGGGAAAACTGGTTGCAAACGCACCACACATACCAGTTCATTTAGGTTCGATGAGCGCATGTGTGCAACAAATCATCGCCTACCGCGTTGGCGCAATCAAGAAAGGAGACGTCTACGTCTCCAACAATCCATATGCTGGTGGAACGCACTTGCCAGACATCACTGTTGTTTCGCCAGTCTTCATTGAAGCTGATAAGCCAGCATTTTTCCTGGCATCAAGAGGACACCATGCCGATATCGGCGGTATCACTCCGGGATCGATGCCCGCCTACAGTCAAACATTGCTGGAAGAAGGCGTGATCATTGACAACTTTCAACTTGTGAAAGAGGGGGTTTTCTTCGAAGAGGAGATTCGCAATCTGCTCAATTCACCACCGCATCCAGCTCGCAATGTGGGTCAAAATATTGCAGATTTAAAAGCTCAAATCGCTGCCAATGTGCGCGGTGAGCATGCGCTGATTGGACTATGTAAAACGTACGGATTGCCGACAGTCCATCGTTACATGAGCTTTGTTCAGGAGAATGCAGAATTAGCAGTCAAGACAGCGATCAAACTCTTGCATGACGGCAGCTTCTCATGCCAGATGGATAGCGGAGCGAAGATCAAAGTATCAGTAAAGATAGATCGCACGAAACACGAAGCAACGATCGATTTTGAAGGAACTTCCACTCAATTGAAGTCAAACATGAACGCGCCCAAAGCAATCACAAACGCTGCAGTGATGTATGTTTTTCGGACATTGATCGATGACGACATTCCGCTCAACGATGGATTTCTCCTACCTTTGACGATTCGAATTCCCGAAGACAGTTTACTCAATCCTCAGTACCCCGCCGCGATTGTTGCCGGCAACGTCGAAACGTCTCAACAGATTACCGATACGCTCTACGGAGCGCTTGGTGTGATGGCTGCGTCACAAGGAACGATGAATAACTTCACTTTTGGCAATCAGAAACATCAATACTATGAAACCATAGCTGGAGGCTCAGGTGCGGGACCTGACTTCGATGGCACCAGTGCAGTGCAGACGAACATGACCAACTCTCGGCTAACGGACCCCGAAATTCTGGAGATGCGCTTCCCCGTAATTCTGGAAGAATTTTCAATTCGACAAAACAGTGGCGGAGCGGGCGAACACAAAGGCGGCAACGGAGTGATTCGTCGCGTCAAGTTCTGCGAATCGATGACAGCTTCGATTTTGTCGCAGCGCAGAGCTGTATTTCCACACGGCATGAAGGGCGGCGCAAATGGGTCAAAAGGACTCAATTACGTGATTAGGCGGGATGGTACACGCGTTGATCTGAGCGCAACAGCAACAGTAGATTTAGAGGACGGCGACACCTTCATCATAGAAACACCAGGCGGGGGCGGGTTCGGACCCCCTAACTCGAGTTCGTCCAAACTGGGCATATAAGATTATCCGACAGAGGTGAACTGATGAACGCGTGGGAAAAAACTTGCGATACCTGGCGCCTATTGGCTGCAGAAATCAACGGAAGCTTCACTGAGAGCACCGTTCCTTTCTCGACAATTCACACGGCATCAGTCGAAAAGCAATACAAGAATTGGAAGATCTCCTTTCAAACCACGGGACACACCATCACAGGCAATGTGGCCTACGTTCCGTTGGAAAATTTCACGCTCAGCGTAAAGCGCAAAAAGTTCGACTGGACTGATAGCCTGCAAGGGGCGATTCCACCACTGTTCATGCTTGGTTCCGAAGTGACAAGCACTGGCTTTGCCGAGGTCGAATATCTTTACTCCATCACCAGCAATGATCCTTCTAAAGCACGCAAACTGATGAACAATGAGAAAGTGCGCGACGTGCTTATCAATTCTGACGGTATGCAAGACTTTCTCGTCTGTTCAATGAAGATGGGTGGCATCCAGGCCGGTAGCATCTTCTTGTTCGATCTGAGCCGCGTTTTCGATCGCGCGCAAATGAAAGATCGGTTCGAAGCTTTCCAACAAACTTTGGACCACCTCAGTTCGCTCAGATTGGCATCTCTGGAAGCGCCGCAAGCATCCATTCCTCGCGAACCGGAAGACCTATTCGACCGCTTCAATATTTTCAAGAAGAAGTAGCACGCTCTTCAGATTTAATCCGAAACGAATCTAAAATTTCTAGAAAGGCAGCCTGGAGCATTCCAGCTGTCGCCTAGTCAACTGGTGATCCCGTACAATAATCCAGTCTAAAAATAAGAGGTGAAAAATGGCTGAGCTGAGCACAAAACCCGTTGGCACAATCCACCAACCGATGCTGGCAAATAGAGTCATCCTTGTCACCGGCGCCAGTCGGGGCATAGGCGCAGCAACAGCTAAGTTGCTGGCAGCGCATGGCGCCAAAGTTATCGTCAACTACAATCGCAGCGCTCGCGAAGCCACTAACGTCGTCGAGCATATCAAGGAACACGGCGGCTCGGCCCTGGCAATAAAAGCTGATGTCAACAACCAAGCAGAAGTTAAGAAGATGGTGGAAACGGCTGTCGAACAGTATTCCTTCATCGACACGACGGTGCTGAACGCCTCACCGGGCTTCTCAATCAAGTCTTTCGTCGATCACAACTGGGACGATTTCGAGAAGAAACTTGTCGGCGAACTCAAATCTGCCTTCTTTATCTGCAAAGAGGTAGTACCGCCGATGGTGGCGAAGCGAAAAGGTAATATCATCGCGATCAGCACCGGACTTTCTCGGCATCCAGTCTCTGGTTTCATTGCTCATTCCAGCGCCAAAGCGGCTCTTGACGCCTTTGTACGCAGCTTAGCTTTCGAGCTAGGACCTCATGGAATTCGTGTCAATGTGATTGCGCCAGGATTAGTCGAGACGGACGCAACGGCATTTATGTCGACAGAGCAGAAAGATACATTTGCTCAAGCGGCGCCGTTGCGTAGAGTGGCGATGCCTGAAGACATCGCCGGAGCCGTTCTTTTGCTCGCTTCCACTGAAGCACGTTTCATTACTGGTGCCTACCTGCCTGTGAATGGTGGCACTCAAATGGTTTAGGACACGATCATGTCAAAACAAAATATCGATGCCAAAGCGCTTAAGTTAGCTAAAGCGCTGAAGAATGGGCACAACTGGAAACAGCTAGCAAAGTGGCACGACGACGGTTATTTCGCACTTACAACCGATGATATCGGTGATCTTCCAGTGCGATTGTTCCTGACTGCGTCGTTGCTGGCAGACCTGGAAGATATTATCTATCGTCAGATTGTCAACGCCACCAGATTTCCTGGTGTGCGCATGGTCGTGATCACGCCTGACACGCACTTTGGGTACGGTGTGCCGGTTGGGTGTGTATTGATCACCGACTACGCCGCAGGAGCAATCGCCATGGGCCCGGTGGGTTATGACATCGGATGCGGCATGATGAGCGCGAAGTCGGATGTATCAGTTGACGAAGCAACGCCTGAAAAACGACTCGAGTTCAATCGTCTTGTTATGCAAGGCGTGTCAATGGGCGCCGGCGGAGCCAGTCACAAGCTGGGCCAAGTCTCGAAAACCGAATTCGAAAAATTGATTCGTGGTGGCGCCGAGTATTACGTCAAATCTTATGGAGCCAGTTTCGATCGCACTCGAGCAGAAAGGCACTGCATTCCAGTCGACGACGATTGGCAGGTGCCTTACGGCGGAGCAGGGCGACCTGAGCGTGGCATGAATCAAATCGGCAGCCTTGGCGCCGGCAATCACTTCATTGAATTGCAGCACGCCAAAGAAACTGGCACGCTGTTCGTGCAAGTTCATACAGGCAGCCGCGGATTCGGTCACGGTCTGGCGACAAACTATTTTGAAATCGCCAAGAATGAGCGCCCAGAGTCGACTACAGACATCGACTTAGGCTACTTCACACCAGACAGTAAGCATTACAAATCATATTTGAATGCCGTCGCCGCTGGTGGCAACTTCGCCATTCTAAATAGACTGGTGATCTTCGAACAAGTCGCAGAAGCGTTCAAAAAGGTCTTCAAGCAAGACTTGCACCTGTTCTACGAAATCAGCCACAACCTGGTGCAAAAGGAATGGCATCCAGATTTTGACGACGTCTGGGTTCATCGCAAAGGTGCGACGCGCGCTTTTCCAGCTGGTTATCCAGCTTTGAAAGGAACGCAGTGGGAGAAGACTGGTCACCCAGTTTTGATTCCAGGCAGCAACAAAGACTGGAGCTATATTTTGCGACCACTAGCAGGCGCTGTGAAGAGCGGGTTCTCCGTTAATCACGGAGCCGGTAGACGATTGTCGCGAGGAGAAGCAAGCAGACAATTGTCGCAACATGCTATGGATGAAGCCTACCGAAAGGCAGGCGTAGTCGTAAACATGGACGGGCACGTGCCACTGGATGAAGCAGCGCCGGCCTACAAATCCTCAACGGAAGTGGTTAAGGCTGTGGTCAACGCAGGACTGGCTGAAATCGAATATACCTTGTGGCCATTAGCTTCCTTAAAAGGAACGGACGAACGCCGGCCAAAGAGAGACAATAAACCTAAGAAGACCAGCCAACACCATTAGAGCTGAAGCCGAAGAGCGCCGGCGTCAACCTAAACCGAGAAGACTCTGTCGCCACCACGGGCGATGGCATACTCTAACGCCTCAGAAGCACGTGCGATCAAAAAGTCGTACTCCTCTCCATGCGCCGGAAACGCCGCCACACCTAAACTGGCTGTAACCGAAAAGCTCTGCCAGTTATGTGTAATCGCCTGATTTCCGACACGCTGACGTATACGCTCAGCCAAAAGTGCAGCGCCTGCAGCGTGCGTTTGCGGCAGAATTACGCAAAATTGATTTTCCGCATATTTGGCCGGAATATCAACTTCTCTGACCGCTCCCCTTAGCACGTTGGCAACTACCTTGAGCACAGCGTCACCAGTTAAAACTCCGTATTGCTGAGTGACTTCTTCAAAATCATCGATAGACATCAAAATCAAAGCTACAGCATGCTTGTAGCGCGCGGAACGACCTAGCTCCGCCTTCAGTTCCTTGAGAAAGGTTCGATAGTTATACAGCTCAGTCAAACCGTCCAACAAAGCCAGGCGCTCAATATCTTCGCCTCGTGCTGAGCTGATCGTAGCCGTCTGCTGCTGAGGATTACCAGCTGTCTCGATATCACGCACACGGTTGAGAATCGCCTCATCACCGACGTAACCGTTGGCAGGAACACCTCGACGCTTCTTGCTGTCCGCAAAGATGCGCTGTAAGCGAGTTTCCTTTTCGGCGCCGGCGACCGGTTGCTCCGACATGCAGATCTCCTTTCCCATTGACGCCATAGGGCGTCGAACCACCACAGTAGTTTAGCCGCTTCGGGCTTTTAGTTTGATCTTGGCAAGCTACTTCTTTTTGGAAATCAGCAGACCCTTCACAGGCTTGGACTTCTTACTGTGCTGCTTCAAGATTTTTTTGTAGTCGCTCTTCTGCACGTCGCCCCCGTACATGGCGTCATCAATCGAGATCACCGGACCATACTTGCAAAGCCCGAAACAGCTTGCTTTTCTGATCTCGTAAAAGTCTTCCAAGCCACGCTTTTTGATGATTTTCTTAAGTCCCTTGAGTAAATCAGCCGAATCTCGCAGAGAGCAAGCTTTGCCCTTTGTACAGACTAATAGGGATTTCGAACAGCTGCTCAATCTAAGTGCCTCCAGGATGTCAATCTTATCCACATCCTGTCGCTTTTAACGAGAGAGGATCTGTTTCTGGCTTTTCATGACTAAACAAATTTCGGAGATGTTCCAATCACGCTCCACTTCACACTTTCCGCTCAGTGTGAATGTCGATGATGCAAGTCGGGAAGATGCGGATGACTGTGCTCGATTGGTTCATGCTCATGCCAGTGCGAATGCTGAGCTGAAGCAAGCTCTCCTTCGTGCTTGTGATTGTGATGGCCATCGTCATGGCTGTGTTCGTGAGTATGCGACATCGCTTCATGAACGTGGTGGTGTTCATGACGATCGCGGAGCAATACGGAAATGGACGCCACCAAAATCCCGGCAGAGATAAACTGAACTCCCGTAAGCCTCTCACCAAGAGCAACAGCTGATATTCCAACGCCCCAAAACGGTGCGCTTGCGAAAATTATTTGAGATCGCATTGCGCCTAACTTTTGCGCTGCAGCGATATAGCACGTGATGCTCAATCCATAGCAAAACGCACCAATTGTGATGGCACCCATTATTGCAGGGGCTCCGGCATGCAACGGCTGAACAAGACAACCCATGAGGAAATTCACGCTTCCTGCTACCAGTCCTTTCCAAAAAGTAAATTCCACCGGAGTGATACCATCCATCACCGCTGTCAAATTATTATCGAGCGACCACAACAAACACGCAGCGGCAGCGGCCGCTCCAGCCAGTAACCCGGCTGTGCCCTCGCCTGCCGATAACAATACGGCTGCTGCAGTGGTTCCAAGCACTCCAAGGATGCCGAGTTTACCGATATGTTCTTTGAAAAATAGCGCTGCCAAAAGCGCGGTGAATGGAGACTCAAGACACAAATACATTGACACTGTCGAAGCTGGTGCCAGGGTAAGCGAATACATATATAGCGGCGCCGCACACCCACCGCAGATCAAGGCACCAAGCAGTTTTGCCCGCGCTGATTTCGGTACACCAAACGGCTTTCCTTTGTGCTGCTTCACAACGATCGGGAACGATCCTAAAGCAGCGCCCAGATAGAGTAATCCCGCCAATTGGAAGGGCGAGAATGAGGCGATCACAGCTTTTCCGGCAGGAGCAGAGGCACCAAATAAAGCGGCAGACAGCAAGGCTAATAAGATTGGATTCACAGCTTCCGCATCGCTTTCATGATTTCCAGCAACTCACGAGACATAGAACCAACTGCAGCTCGCATGTCGTTCAACATGGCTACACGATCGTCGAGCAAATCGATGGTGACTGCATGTGTCTGGGCTACCGCTCCAGCTAAGAGAGCCACTCGTCTTTGTCCAGCTTTGCTATTCGGCGGTGGAATGCGCCCAAGTTGAACCCAACGCTCGATCAATTGATCACGTCGAGACTCTCCGTTGCCACCAGGAATCGGTTCATTCAGAAAATTCCAAACAGGTGTCGGAAAATCCTTATCCTTGGCGGTGGGAAGCTTGAATATGCGAGATAGCATATTAGGATTTACACCCGCACTTCGCTTCTCTCCACTCGCCTGTTTCAAGGCATATGATGAAATTCCAGTTGCAACGGCACCGGCTGCGATTTCCAATACGTTTCCAGCGTTATTGATAGCCGCTCCGCCACCGATTTGAAGGCCCGATCCGATCATCGCCAGGGCACCACCACTGGTGAAGTTTGTAATAGTGTTCAGTTGAACCGCCCGGTCACGTCGTGACTCCAACAAATTTTTGAGTTCACTGGAGCGTGCCATTTGATCATCTATATCCGACACAACTACCCTAGTTTCCAAGAATGTGGTTAAGAGAATTTCAGTCACTTGTTGTTTTACAAAGAGGAACTGAACATCGAGCTTTATTGCATCCGGGTTGAGAGATTTTGCCCGCAACTCTAGATCCTTGATGTGCTTGCTTACACCAATGTCCTTGGACACTTCTTCAGCGGTCGGCGACAAACTGTTGTAGAGGTCTTCGGCCAGGCACCGTCGTGGCGTCATCGCGACACCCAAAATCATTACCAAAAGGGCATTCCGCAGCCAAACATTCATTGCGAAACCTAAGAAAACGCTCAGAAACCATCGCTCCCATGATGGAACAAACATTGTCCACCAGTTCTATGCAAAAAATCAAATACAGGGCGAGGCGGCAATCGCCCAGCCGATCACAAAGTCGTAGTACAATTGTCGACGCAAAGGAAGTGGCAATCTTAGTGTCCACAAGTCCCAGATGCTCGGGCGCAAATTTCTGAAGGCGCAAATCATCGATGCTTACACGTAAGCGCGTAGCTGAACTCATGGATGATCCCAGGCTCGACTATACAAGTCACGCAGAAGCGTTGCGTGGACTTGAACGCCTCAACTTTGTCAGCACCAGTGCGGCGTCTCTCTGGTCCCAGATCAAGCCACTAACGAAACAACAACAACAACAACAACAACAACAACAACAACAACATTCTCAGCCTCTCCGCATTTTGGATATAGCCACCGGAGGTGGTGACATTCCTGTGGCGCTGTTAAAGGCAGCGGTAACTGATGGGGTGCAAATCGAAATTGTTGGTTCAGATTTAAGTCAATCGTCAGTCACATACGCCAGTCAATATGCCCTCGAGAGGCAGGCTGCAGTTGGCTTTATCCAATTGGATGCACTGAACGACGAACTTCCTCAAAATTTCGATGTGGTGATCACGAACTTGTTTACACATCATCTCGATCCACCGGACGTGATCAAATTATTGATCAAAATGGCAGGCGCAGCCAAGCAGATGGTCCTAGTTAACGACCTCGTGCGCAGCGAAATATCATACGCACTAGTCTGGCTCGGCACCCGATTGCTAAGCCGGTCACCAATTGTTCAATACGATGGACCGGTATCAGTTCAAGGTTCCTTTACCGGACAAGAATTCTTGGCAATGGCTCAAGAAGCTGGTTTGGAAGGATGCGAAATCAAACCTTGTCCGCCATGCAGACAAATTCTCGTTTGGCGACGCCATGATTAAGTGCGAAAAACTGACCACGACTATCCCAACCGAGTGGGACGTCGTTATCGTTGGTGCTGGACCAGCTGGAGCGTTTGCCGCGTTCTTGCTGGCGCAACATGCATCGAATATCCTGCTCGTTGACAAAGCGAATTTTCCAAGACCCAAGGTTTGCGGCTGTTGCATCAACAACGCGGCGCTCAATTTACTGAACCAATATTCCTTGCACAATCTGATGACAGAACAAGGCGCAGTGCCACTTGAGCAGCTATGTCTGTTCGAAGCGCATCGCAGTGCGACTGTAAATTTGCCCGGCGGATACTCACTCTCAAGAAATAAATTTGACACTGCACTGATCAAAGCGGGCATCGATCGAGGTGTGATTTTCCTACCTGGAACGACCGCTCAAGTGCTTAACGCTAGCCCCTCTGGAAGGGCTGTGCAACTACAAGACGAGTTCAATACTCAAGTCATTAACGCCAAAATCGTTTTAGTCGCCGACGGTCTTGGCGGACGGTCGCTCGATCGACATGCAGAATTCGATTTCATCACAGATGCAAACTCAAGATTTGGATGCGGAACGATCGTTGATGATGCACCCGACTATTATCAACCTGGACGCATCTACATGGCATGCGCCAGCGGCGGATACGTCGGTTTAGTACGCCTGGAAGATGGACGCGTGGACGTGGCTGCGGCTTTAGATCGTGATTTTTCACGAGCCCATTCAGGTCCTGCCAAGGCAGCAACGATGATCATGCGGATCAGCAATCTGCCTGTGCCCGAGTCACTTTCGACAACTCATTGGACAGGAACCGAAGCCCTGACTCGCAAGCGGAACCAGATCGCGGCAGAACGCGTCTTCGTGCTCGGAGACTCCTGTGGATATGCAGAACCATTCACTGGAGAAGGAATAGCCTGGGCACTGACTTCAGGAGCAGGCGTAATTGAACTAGCTCAGAAAGGGTTGACTCAATGGTCACCGTCTTTAATTCAAGATTGGCACTTCAAACATACGAAGATGATAAAAGCGCGGCAAGATAGAAGCATCGCAATTGCACATGGGCTAAGGAATGACACGCTCAGACACTTCGCAATTCCGATGATTGCATCGTTCCCTCTTGTGGCAAGCTCGATCATCAAATACATCGCCAACACGAAAGTGGCAGCCGCCCGATGAGGGCAAGGACAACGACATGTCATCATCGATAATTGGCCTGGGAACAGCCTTGCCAGCTGGTTTGGTCAGTCAATCTGAAGCGCTCACTCTGGCGAAAGATCTTTGCTGTCATACAGAACGACAAGCGAAAGTTTTGGAACAAGTGTATCTAAAATCAGGCGTGCAGACACGAGCAACCGTTTTGCAAGCGGCGGTCGAGCCACGCCAGACCAACTTCTTTCAGCCGCCAACCACTACAGGTGATGCCGGACCGTCGACAGCGCAAAGAATGGCTCTGTATGAACTGCAAGCAGGACCTTTAGCAACAACAGCCTGCCGGGCGGCTCTGCATGACGCGAAGATGGAAGCGAAAACGATCACACACCTGGTCACTGTTTCGTGCACAGGTTTCGCTGCGCCAGGATTTGACTTGCAACTCTTCAAAACGCTTCCTCTGAATCCGTCCGTGATCAGGACACACATCGGCTTTATGGGCTGTCACGGCGCGTTGAATGCACTGCGAGTTGGCAACGGATATTGTACCGAAGATCCGAACAATGTTGTTCTGATCTGTGCCACAGAACTTTGTTCGATGCATTTTCAGTATGGTTGGTCAAAAGAAATTCTCGTATCCAACGCGCTTTTCGCCGACGGATCCGCTGCCATGATTATGAGCAACAGCCAGACTAACGCAGCGAATGTTCATGATACAAAGAAAATACAGGCAGTCACCTACTCGCACGCAGCATCATATGTAGTACCAGACACCGAGGCGGCAATGAGCTGGAAAATTGGCGATAGTGGCTTTATTATGAGTCTAGCCAACAACGTTCCAGACCTGATCCAAACGAATCTGCCGCCGTTCATCGAGAGTTGGCTGGCTAAAAACAATCTGTTAGTGAAGGACATTAAGGGTTGGGCGGTCCATCCTGGAGGTCCTCGCATCCTCGACGCCGTCGCCGAAGCCCTGCTGCTCGACCCTGACGCTCTTTCCACATCCCGTCAAATCCTCTCAGAATGCGGCAACATGTCGTCTCCGACCGTCCTATTTATCCTGCAACGATTGCTGGCTTTGGGTGACAAACTGCCCTGCGTTGTCCTGGGATTCGGACCCGGCTTGACGATTGAAGCGGCACTTGTGCGTTAGACGACCACAACCGGCCCCGCCCTTTAAGGATCGTGTACTTTCGTACTTTTTCAGCTGTGTACTGCCTTTCAGGTCCTGCAATCTATGAAATAATTGGCGCCGGAATTCTTGCGGGGATCACATGGGTAGAGTTGTAGTTGGCATGATCGGCCTTGGTACCGTCGGTACTGGCGTAGTGCGCTTGCTTGAACAGCAGCGCCACTTGACTTTGAAAAAAGTGGCAGTAAAAGAGTTGCAAAAGGAGCGCACAATTCGTCCTTCGTGCCCTGTCACAACCGACGTTTCTGAAGTTATTGACGACCCCGAAATCGAAATCCTCATCGAGGTCATGGGGGGCGAACAGCCCGCACTGGACTACATCAAACGTGCCATCGACAAACGCAAACACATCGTCACAGCGAACAAGGAAGTGCTTGCAAAGCACGGACCCGAGTTGTTTCAGCTAGCCAAACAAAAAGGCGTAGCAATCTTTTTCGAAGCATCCGTTGCAGGCGGCGTTCCCTTGATTTCCACGATCAGTAAGGGCTTGGAAGCCAACAAGTTTTCATGCGTAACGGGAATTTTGAACGGCACAACCAACTTTATTCTTTCGAAAATGGAAGAAGACAAAGAGAGTTACGCAGCGGCACTGGAAAAAGCGCAGTCACTCGGTTTCGCAGAAGCAGATCCGACAAATGACGTGGACGGATACGATGTCGCCTACAAACTATCCATTCTCTCAGCACTTTCCTATCAACGTTTTGCAAAGCCGACAGAAATCTATCGCGAAGGAATTCGCGGTGTGTCGACAGAAGATATGGCGCAGGCAGCTGAATTTGGGTATCGCATAAAATTGGTCGGCAGCACCAGACGAGCCGAAAAAGGGGCAATCGATGTGCGTGTACATCCAATGATGGTGCCGCTCAATCATCCGTTAGCCTCGGTCTCCGGTTCCAACAACGGCATCCTGGTTTCAGGAGATGCGGTCGGAGAAATCGTCATGGTCGGGCCAGGGGCGGGACAAATGCCGACCGCTTCAGCGATCGTGGGCGACACGATCAACTTGGCGAGCGCACTGCAACTGCCGGACTTCGCCAGTTATTTCCAACCTGAAATCGAACCCGAATGGGCTACAACCGCAGCACCAGGCGATTGGAGTTGCCCCTATTACTTGCGATTCTCGGTTAACGACACGCCCGGAGTTATTGGTCGGATCGGTACCATATTCGGTGCACACAAAATCAGCATTCAAAGCATTTTCCAACGCGGTGTCGAAGAAGCTGGGGCACGCATCGTCATCTTTACGCACGAAGTTAAAAACTCACAGATGGAAGAAGCGCTTACAGAGCTGAAACAATGCGATTTCTTGCGTGAGCTTGAAAGCCAGATTCGCATCTTTCAATCGGCAGTTCGATAATGCCTAAACCGATTCCGTTAATCGAAAAATATCGCGAGTTCCTTCCGATCACCGCTGCTACGCCGATCATTTCACTTGGCGAAGGCGGCACGCCGCTCGTCAAGGCGACAAACCTTCCAAAAGAGTTAGGGCACCCGGACCTGAAAATTCACTTCAAGCTGGAAGGGTTGAACCCGACAGGCAGCTTCAAAGACAGAGGCATGACTCTTGCTATGTCCAAGGCATTAGAAGAAGGCGCAACTGCAGTGATCTGCGCATCGACTGGAAACACAAGCGCTTCTGCTGCTGCGTTTGCCACTAAAGCCGGCTTGCCTTGCTACGTACTGCTGCCAGCTGGGTATGTTGCACTGGGCAAACTTGCACAAGCAATCCTATACGGCGCTCGTATTGTGCCAATCGACGGCAACTTCGACCAGGCACTAAATTTGGTGCGCGAACTGGGAGAGAAGTGTCAGATCACGATCGTCAATTCAATCAATCCATATCGCTTGGAAGGTCAGAAAACTGCAGGTTTGGAAGTGATCGAACAACTCGAGAGCGCCCCGGACTATCTCTTTATTCCGGTTGGCAATGCTGGAAACATCAGTGCATACTGGCGTGGCTTCAAGCTCGGTAAATCATCTGGACGGTCGAATTCCCTTCCCAAAATGTACGGCTTTGAAGCCTCTGGTTCAGCCGCAATCGTTCACGGCAGAATATTCGAGAAACCTGAAACGATCGCTACGGCGATTCGCATTGGTAATCCTGCCAGCTGGAAAGAAGCCGAACGAGCAGCTTCAGAATCGAACGGCCTGATTGACGAAGTCACAGACGAAGAAATCCTCGCCGCCTATCAATTAATCGCGCGCACGGAGGGTATCTTCTGCGAGCCCTCCAGTGCAGCAGGTACAGCTGGACTGATCAAACACCTCAAGAAAGGCACCATCCCTGGTGACGCAACAATAGTTTGCGTGTTGACTGGCAACGGACTGAAAGATCCTGACACCCCGCTTAAGGTGAGCAAGCCAGACTTGACGCCTGTCGCCGCCAACCTGCAAAGTTTAAGGGAGGAACTTAGATTGTGACCGCAGTTGCGTCGAATCTCAAACCTACTATGACTGAACTAATCGAAAAAGAAATTACAGTCAGCGTTCCGGCTAGCACAGCCAATCTCGGACCCGGTTTCGACACGCTCGGATTAGCGCTCAGTCTCTATTCAAAAATCAAATTTACACTGCTCAAAGAAAACGACCCGAGCATTCCGATGATCAGCTTCGGAAACGACAACAGCTGCGCATTGACCACAGACAAGACCAATCTCGCGTACCGTATTCTCAGCGAGCTTTGGACTGACGAGAAAGAAAAGCTCGAGCGCATGCGGTTGGAAATCAGTACGGATATCCCCCTTGGACGCGGACTGGGAAGCAGCTCTACAGCCATACTTGCAGCAGCATGTGCGGCGCACGTTTTTAGCAAAAGACCGGTCGACAAATCCGATCTTCTGCTTGAGTCTTGTCGTTA